>NZ_JBHWDV010000030.1:0-100702 GCF_042734445.1 Streptomyces sp. NPDC059649 | reverse complement strand
ACGCCCGGTTACATTTCGAACCCGGAAGCTAAGCCTTTCAGCGCCGATGGTACTGCAGGGGGGACCCTGTGGGAGAGTAGGACGCCGCCGAACAAATTTTAATGAAGCCTCACCCCGAGTTGAAGTAATTCGACTCGGGGTGAGGCTTTTTTGCGTTCTGGGGCTGCGGGAGGGGTGCGGTGACGGCGTTGCCCGGCGGGCCGGGCGGGGGCCGGCGGCGGGGCACGGTGCGGGGTCGCGGTGCCGAGCGCGGTGGCGCCGGCCCTGTGTGACGTAGATCGTCGTTGTGTTTCTAGGTCGCGTGACCTAGTCTCGGATGTGTGGACGATGACATCCAGCTTGATGTGACGGGCCCGGTTCTTGTGGTGGGCGGCTATGGGACCGTTGGCGGGGATTTGGCGCGGTTGGCGGCCCCTTCGTGGCCGTTGCTCCTGACGGGGCGTACGCCGGAGCGCGGGAAGGCGCTGGCCGAGGAGGTCGGGGCGTCGGTGCGGCGGTGGGATCTGAGTGATCCGGAGCCGTTCTCGGCGAAGGTACGGGCCGTGATCAGCACGGTGAACGACCCTGACGACCGGGTGCTGTTGGCGGCGATCCGCGGTGGTGTGCCGTATGTGGACATCACGCGGTGGACGGCGCGGCTGCAGCGGGCGGTGGCGGTGGCGGCGGTGCATCCGCCGAAGGCGCCGGTGCTGCTGTCGTCGAGCTGGATGGGCGGGGTGACGGCGCTGGTCGCGGCCGCGCTGGCGGCCGAGGTCGGCGGGGCGTCGGCGGTGGAGATCGCGATCCGGTACGACCTGAAGGACCGGGCGGGTACGGACTCGGTGGAGTTCATGGACCGGCTGGGCCTGGACTACGAGGTGACCGAGGGCGGGCAGCGGAAGATGATCATGCCGTTGACCGGGGCCGGTCAGGTGACCATCGGGGAGCACCGGACGAAGGTCGCGCGGATCGACACGCCGGAGCAGTTCACGCTGCCGCTGGTGCTGGGGGTGGACACCGCCCTCACGCGGATCGGGTTCAGTGCCAACTCGTCGACGTCGACGCTGCTGGCCCTGAAGAAGACCGGGTTCTTCCGGTGGGGGCGCGGCGACAGGTTCCGGTCGACGCGGCGGTCGATGCTGTATTCGCCCGGTGAGGGCGGCAGTGCGTGCCTGCGGATCGATGTGCGCGGGCGGAGTGGTCAGCGGCGTACGGCGGTGCTGACGGACCCGGCAGGGCAGGCCCATCTCACCGCGCTGGGCGGCCTGTTGGGGCTGCGCCGGGTGCTGGGTGAGGACGGGGCGGCCGCGCCGCGCGGGGTGGTGTTCCCGGAGATGACGCCGGTGCCGCAGGACGTCGTGGCGGCGCTGGAGAAGGCCGGTGTCGGGGTCGAGGTGTCATGAGCGAGGAGAAGGACGGCGGGCCCGGGAAGGGCTCGACGCTGACGCGGCAGGGCACCATCCGGCGGACGAGTCTGCTGGACGCGGCGGAGGCCGTGCTGGTGGCCAAGGGGTCGGATGCCTCGTTGCGGGCGATCGCCGGTGAGGCGGGGGTGCGGGTCGGGCATCTTCAGCACTACTTCCCGACCCGGGCCGATCTGATCAAGGCCGTACTGGAGCGGGCGTTGGAGCGTTCGCTGGAGCGGCTGGCGGAGACGACGGGGCTGCGGATGGTGCGGGACGACCCGTCGGCCATGGAGCTCCCGGAAGGGCCGGCGAACCCCGACGAGGTGGTCGGGGTGGTCCTGGCCGAGCAGGAGGATCCGCAGCTGGTCCGGCTGTACGTCGAGGTGTGGGCGCTGGCGGCGCGGGACGACGAGATCGCCACCGTGGTGCGGGAGTTCTACCGGAAGTACGTGGCCCATGTGGAGGCGTACGTGCAGCAGGGGCGGCCGGACTGGTCGGGTGAGTTCTGCCGGGCCCGGGCCGAGACGTTCGTGGCGCTGGTCGAGGGGGCGGCCCTGATGCGTTCGGGGATCGCCGGCAGCCGGTCGTCCGCGATGGATGAGCAACTGGCGCAGTTTGCCGTGCAATTGCTCCGGGACTGAGCGTTCCGGGGTCAACCAGGCGGAATCAGGGGGAAGTACGTCATGACCGTAGTGGTGGATCTGGCCGAGCTGGCATCGACGGCGGGGCTGGAGCAGGAGCTGGACCGGCTGGCGAAGAGCCACGGGATCATCCGTACCCGGCAGTTGAACGGGCTGGAGACCTGGACGGTGCTCGGGGCGGCGCTGACGCGGGAGCTGTTGAGCGATCCGCGGCTGTCCAACGATGTGCACACGCATGCGCCGCACGGGGCGCTGGTGCCGGGGATGGCGGTGATGCTGCTGGAGCAGGACGATCCGGATCATGCGCGGCACCGCCGGCTGGTGAGTGCGGCGTTCGCGTCGCGGGCGGTGCGGCAGCTGGAGCCGCGGATCGCGGAGATCACCGACCAGTTGCTGGACAAGCTGGGCGACCGCGGTACGGCGGACTTCATCGAGGAGTTCACGTATCCGATGCCGCTGGAGGTGATCTGCGAGCTGCTGGGGGTGCCGGCGGAGGATCGGGATCCGTTCCGGCAGTGGGCGATGGACATCTCGGCGGCGCCGTCGCTGGAGGCGATGCAGTCGGCGGCCGCGGAGCTGTTCGGGTACTGCATCGGGCTGATCGGGGCGAAGCGGGAGCGGCCGACCGAGGACCTGCTCAGTGAGCTGATCGCGGCGCGGTTCGAGGACGGGGGTGCGCTGAGCGATGAGGAACTGTCGTCGTTCGCCGCGGTGTTGCTGATCGCGGGGCATGACACGGTCACGAATCTGCTGGCCAACGCGTTGCACGATCTGCTGGCGCATCCGGAGCAGCTGGCGGCGCTGCGGGCGGATCCGTCGCTGGTCGGTGCGGCGGTGGAGGAGGCGTTGCGGTTCCGGGGGTCGGCGATGACGACGGTGAACCGGGTGGCGCTGGAGGACGTCGAGGCGGGCGGGGTGGTGATCCGTAAGGGGGAGCTGGTGCGGTTCCTGCTGAACGCGGCGAACCGGGATCCCGAGGTGCGGGACGATCCGCATGCGTTCGACATCGGGAGGGCGACCGCGCAGCACCTGTCGTTCGGGGTGGGGGCGCACTTCTGCCTGGGGCAGCGGCTGGCCCGCCAGGAGGCGACGATCGCGCTGACCGAGATCCTGCGGCGGTTCGGCACGCTGGAGCTGGCGGTGCCGGCGGAGGAGGTGCGGTGGCTGCCGTCGGATGCGATCCGCGGGCTGGTGGAGCTGCCGCTGCGGTACGAGCGCTGACGGTACGTCAGGAAGTGTGACCGAGAACGTGGGGGATGGCGGAATGGTGGAGATCCGGGTCGACCGGGACGTGTGTGACGGGCTCGGGCAGTGTGCGCTGGTGGCGCCCGAGGTGTTCACGCTCGATGACGACGAGCAGCTGGTGGTGGCGCCGGAGGTGCCGGACGGGCTGGCGGGCAAGGTGGCCGCCGCGGTGCGGGCCTGTCCGGTACGGGCGCTCGCGGTCGAGGGGGCCTGAGCGTTGCGCGAGGTCGTCGTGGTGGGGGCGGGCCTGGCGGGGGTGCGGGCCGCCGGGTCGCTGCGGGAGGCGGGGTTCGACGGCCGGCTGACGGTGGTGTCGGACGAGCCGGAACTGCCCTACGACCGGCCGCCGCTGACCAAGCAGGTGGTGGCCGGGACGATGACCGGGGACGACATCCGGCTGGCGGGCGACGGGGAGTTCGGCGCCCGCTGGATCCGGGGGACCGCGGCCGTCGGGCTGGACCGGGAGCGGCGGCGGGTGCGGCTGGCCGATGGTGCGGAGCTGCCGTACGACGGGGTGGTGCTGGCGCCGGGTGCGAAGGCGCGGGAGTGGCCCGGGGCCGGGGTGCCGGACGGGGTGCTGACGGTGCGGGGGCTCGCGGACGTCCGGCGGTTACGGGCGGCGGTGGACGGCGGGGCCGATGAGGTGGTGATCGTCGGGGCCGGGTTCGTCGGGGTGGAGCTGGCGTCGTCGCTGAGCGGGCTGGGGGTGAAGGTCACGCTGGTGGAGCCGTTCGGTGCGCCGCTGCGGGCGCTGGGTGGCACGGTGTCGGAGGTGGTGACGGAGGCGGCGGGCCGGGCCGGGGTGGCGCTGCGGCTGGGCGTGGGGGTACGGGGTTTCGCGGCGGCCGGGGACGGCCGGGTGCGGGCGGTGGTGCTGGCGGACGGGGCGGAGCCTTCCGCGTCGCTGGTGGTGGTGGCGATCGGGATGGTGCCGGCCACGGGGTGGCTGGCGGGGTCGGGGCTGGCGTTGCCGTCGGGGCGGATCCACTGTGACGAGCGGCTGTTCGCGCGGGCCGCGGGTGGTGCCGGTGGTGCGGCGGGTGCGGGTGCGGTGGATCCGGCGGTGGTGGTGGCCGGGGACGCGGCGTGGTGTGAGGCGGTGCGGACGGCGGAGGGGCCGGTTCCGTTGGAGCACTGGAGCAATGCGGCCGCGCAGGGGGAGTTGGCGGGGCGCAATCTGCTGGCGGGGCCGGCGGCGGCCGAGCCGTATGCGCATGTGCCGTCGTTCTGGACGGCGGCGTTCGGGTTGCGGATCCGGTCGGTGGGGCTGCCGGGTACGGGTGACCGTGAGGTGGTGGAGGCGGGGTCCGCCGCGGAGGGTGCGGTGCTGGTGGCGCACTACCGGGGCGAGCGGCTGGTGGGTGCGGTGAGCGTGAACCAGGGGAAGCTGCTGCCGGGGTACGCGCGGCGGTTGGGGTAGGGGGCTGGAGAGGGTAGGGCAGGGGGTGGTTCGGGGCGGGGTGGGGTGGGGAGTTGGAGGGGCCTTAGGGGGTGTCGAACGGATCCCTTAGGGGGTGCGAGGGCCCCTTCGGGCCACAACGGGGCCGGGCGGGGCGGTATTCCGGGTGGGCGCCGGGCGGCCGGCGGCTGGCGGCCCGGGACCGGGGAGCGGCGGCTGGGGACCGGGCGTCCGGGGGCTGGGGGGCCGGGAGCGGGTGCCGGGTCGCCCGGGGTGTCGGCTTCGGGAAAGGCCTCGGGAAAGCCTAGGGAATGTCCGGGATGCGGGAACCGGAGCCGAGAAAACCGGACCGGGAGTATGTGAATGCGAACCGGAGCCCGGGAAAACCGGACCGGGGGTATGTGAATCCCACGTTAAGTTTTTCATTACCACGGAACCATTTGAGTTGACCCCGCGGGGAAGCGATTGGGTCACGTGACCTATCGCACATTCCCGTGACGCTTCTGTGCGGCTCTGGTAACGTTTTTATCGCGCCTCCGGGAGAGGCGGTGCAGGCCTTTCGGTGGGGCACGACGAGGTGGCCGCCGACGCTTTACGGCCTGTTCCTGTGTAAGCAGGTATCGGGGGATCATTTGCTACGGGGGATAGCATGTGTAACGCGTTCAGCGATGTCTGAAGCGATGTCTGAATCGGTGTCCGTAAACGATGTCCGGTGTCCGGGCCTCCCGCTTTTCGGGAGAGGGTCCCGGTGTTCTGTGTCCCTGGGACGGGTGGGCCGTGATGACGGCCGCCACCTCTGTCGAGTGTCCTGACCTGAATTTCCGGACGGTTTTCCAGTAGTTCATTCCGGCTTTGCTCAAGCCGTGTCGTGAAAACCGGGAACCGTTGCGGTTGCGTTCAGTGATGCCCCAGGGATACCCCAGGGATGCCCTTTCTTCGCACTTTCCTTCCGGTTTTCGGCCGGTCGTCGAAACGTGCCGCCAGGTAATTTTCGCTGCCGTTTTCCAGCGTTTTCCATGGCCGGTAAAAGGTGGCGTGCACAGTGCTTTCGAAACGAGGAGAGAACCATGCAGAACCCCTACGAGGCAGACCGGATCCACGACATCGTCCGTGAGGGCCTGGCGCAGGTGCTGGGCAGCAGCGTCGACGAGATCACCGCGGACGCCACGCTCGTCGCCGACCTCGGGGCGGAATCCCTCGACCTGGTCGAGTTCCGCTTCGAGATGGAGACCAAGCTCGGCGTGGCGCTGCCCAAGTCCAATGTCCTCGACCAGCTGGCGTCGGCGCTCGGCGGGTCGGAGCAGCTCTACGACGAGCGGGGCGGGATCTCCGAGCTGGCCGCCGAGGTGCTGCGGCGCAGCGCTTTCGGCTACAGCGAGGAGCAGGTGCACGCCGGGATGCGCCCGTACGAGGTCGCCGCGGCGGCCACCAGCGCGCACTGGGCCGCGTTCACCCACCGGATCTTCGACCACCTTCCCGAGACCTGCACCGAGTGCGCCGCCGACAAGGCGCAGATCGCGCCGTCCGGCAAGGTCCAGTGCGCCGGCTGCGGTGCCGCGCTGGAGCCGGTCACCGGTGACGAGGTGATGGCCGAGGGCGTCCGTGCGGCGCTGGCCGCCCTGGGGCAGGCCCAGCCCGTCGGCTGACCGGAACCGGCCGCCGCCGAAGCGTTCGACGTGCGAAAGGAAAGCAAGTGAATCCCCACATACCCACCGGGGCCGGTCACGAGGTCGTGGTGACCGGGATCGGCCTGGTGGCCGGTCGACTGACCGACCCCGAGGCGCTGTTCGACCATCTCGCGCAGGGGAACACCCTCATCGCCGAGCACCCGCTCCACAAGGAGTGGGGCGTGCCCTGCGCCGTCTCGGCACACATCGACCCCGAGGTGCGGCGGTCCCTGGAGGAGGCGGTGCCGCCGGAGGCCGGTCCGCTGGGTCCGGCCGGCGCGCTCGCCTGGCACGCCGCCGCCCAGGCCTGGGAGCGCAGCGGACTGCCGCGGCGCCTGGACTCCGAGCGCGGCGGGGTCTTCCTCGCCTGCAACCGCATGGTGATGGAGCCCGCCGAACTCGCCGCGCTGGCCGGCCACGTGGACTACGAGGCGGGCGCGTTGGACCTGGACGGCTACCTCGACGCGGGCGGGCCGGACCCGCGGCGGTACGAGCGGATCCAGCCGGACACCGCCACCGCGCGGCTGGCCGACTGGTTCGGTGCGGCCGGTGTGCTGGAGACGCACGCGGACGCCTGTGCCGCGGGCGGGATGGCCATCGGCAGTGCGTACCGCTACATCCGCAGCGGCACGCTCGACGTGGCGCTGGCCGGCGGCGCGGAGAGCCTGACGACGCTGACCTCGGTGGCCGCGTTCTACGGGATCGGTGCGCTGGCGCCCGCCGGGGACCGGGACGCGGCGGAGCTCAGCCGGCCGTTCGACAAGGACCGTTCCGGGTTCGTCATCGGTGACGGGGCCGCGTTCCTGGTGCTGGAGTCGCGGGCGCACGCCGAGGCCCGGGGCGCCCGCGTCCTGGCCCGGGTCGCCGGCTACGCCGGGGTGACCGAGGCGGTGAAGATGACGTCCAGCTCCCGGGACGGTTCCGACTACGCCACCTGTATCCGGGCGGCGCTCGCGGACGGCGGGCTGACCCCGGACGACATCGACCACGTCAATGCGCACGGCACCTCGACCGAGGCCAACGACACCTGTGAGGCGGCGGCGCTGCACACCGTGTTCGGGGAGCGGGTGGGCCGGATCCCGGTGACCGGCAACAAGTCCGCGATGGGCCATTCGCTGGCGAACAGCGGGGCGGCCGAGGCGGTGCTGTCGGTGCTCAGCCTGCAGCGGCAGGCGGTCCTGCCGACCCTGAACTTCCACGAGCCGGACGAGGTGACCCGCGGCCTGGACATCGTCACCGAGCAGCGGCACACGCCGGTGACCACGGTGCTGTCCAACTCCTTCGGCTTCGGCGGGCAGAACTGTGCGCTGATCCTGGCGCAGGCGGGGTGAGCAAGGCGATGACGAACCTCGATCGGGTGCGGCTGACCGCACCCGGCTTATACACCGCGGCGGGCGCGGACACCGCCTCGCTGTGGGAGGCCCTGGTGGCCGGCAAGGACACCGGACGGCCCTACGAGCCGCTCGCGGACACCTGGCCCGGCGCGGGCACCGTCTTCCTCGTCGACGACCCGGACGCGGCGACGCTCGGCGTGCACCGGCGGGTGCTGCGGACCTCCGAGAAGCAGGCCCGGACGGCGCTCTACGGGGCGCGGCTGGCGCTGACCGGGGCCGGGGTGACCGGCCCGGTGGGCGGGGAGGGCTGGGGGCTGTACCTCGGACTGCCCACGGTCGACGAGCAGTTGCTGCGGTTCGCCGCCCTGGACGGGCTGCGCCGGGCGGCGGACGACTCGCCCGGTGCGGTGGCGGCGCTCTACGGGCGGGAGGTCCCGCCGTTCAGCGGACTGTCCCACCTCAACAGCACGGCCGCCGCGCACATCTCGGCGGCGTTCGGGCTGACGGGTGCGATGGCCGCGTACTCGCCGTTCTCGGATGCGGGCCTGGCGGCGCTGGTCGACGGGGTGCTCTCGGTCGCCGAGGGCGAGAACGAGGCGGCCGTCATCGGTGCGGTCAGCCCGAAGGTGCATCCGCTGCTGTTCCCGCAGTACGAGGAGCTGGGCTGGACCGGCGCCGCCCCCGGGGAGGGGGCCGCGTTCCTCGTCGCCCGGCGTACGCAGGACGTAGTGGCGGCGCCGGACGGTCCGGCGGCGCGGGACGTACCGGCGGTGCGGCTGGCCGGTTACGGGCGCGGGTTCGGTGCGGACGGTGCGGAGCTGACCGAGGCGCTCACCGAGGCGGTGCGGGCGGCGCTGGCGATGGCCGGCACCGACGCCGCCGGGATCGGCTGGGTGCTGCCGGACGCCGGGTGGACGGCGGCCGGTGAACAGGCCCAGCGGGCCGCGCTCGGCCAGGTCTTCGGGCCGGCCGGCGGGTGGCCCGCGGTGGCCGGTGCCGGGCGGGCCACCGGTGTGCTCGGGCCCGCCCACCCGCTGGCCCATGTGCTGCTGGCGCTGCACGGGCTGGCCACCGGGCGGCTCCTCGCGGACGACGGGGAAACCGTCCGCGAGGAGCCGTTGCCGGTCTCCCGGGCGCTGGTGCTGGCCTGCGGCGCACGCGGTCAGGTGTGTGCCGTCGTACTGGAAGGAGCCGGATCATGAGCCGCCGCGTCGTGGTGACCGGACTGGGCGCCGTCTGCGGACTGGGGCTCGACTGGCAGACCATGTGGGAGGGCCTGTGCGAGGGCCGCTCGGCGATCCGTGCCTGGCAGCCGCCGGGCGTGGACGACTTCCCGGTGCGCTATGCGGCGCCGGTCGACGACGCGGCGTTCGCCGCGCGGTACGGCGCCGATGCGGAGCCGGTGGAGCGGCGGGTGCGGTTCGGGCTGGCGGCGGCCGGTCAGGCGCTGGCCGACGCCGGTCTGGCGGCCGACGGGGACGGGGCGCGGCCGGCGGGCCGGATCGGGACCGCGGTCGGCTCGGGCGTACCGGAGCGCGACCCGCTGGAGCTGCTGCCGGCCCTCGGCGAGGACGGGCGGCCCAGCTGGCAGGCGCTGTACGCGCGGCGCGACCAACTGGACCGGTCCAGCGGCCTGTTCTGCACCAATGACGCGCTGGCCGCGGGGATCGCGGCCCGGCACCGGCTGCGCGGCCCGGCGCTGAACTTCAGCACCGCCTGTGCGGGCGCCACGCACGCCATCGGGCACGGGTTCCGGATGATCCGGCGCGGTGAGGTGGACGCGATGGTGGTGGGCGGCGCCGACTCGGTGCTGAACCTGCCCACCATGACCGGGCTGCACCTGCTGGGGGCGCCGTCCACGTCCGAGCTGTTCGGGGACCGGCTGTGCCGCGCCTTCGACCGGGACCGCAGCGGTCTGGTCGCCGCCGAGGGCGCCGCGATGCTGGTGCTGGAGAGCGAGGAGAGCGCCCGGCGGCGCGGTGCGACCGTCTACGCCGAGGTGGCGGGCTTCGGGAGCTCCCTGGACGCCTATCAGGTGACCGCCCCGCATCCGGACGGTGTGGGGGCGGCGCTGGCGATGCGGCGGGCGCTGACGGACGGCGGGGTGGCCCCGGAGGCGGTGGACTCGGTCAATGCGCACGGCACGTCCACGCCCCTCAACGATCCGATCGAGACCCGGGCGATCAAGGACGTCTTCGCCGGCGGTGAGCACTACCGGAAGCTGGCGGTGACCGCCAACAAGACGATGCTCGGGCATCTGATCGCGGCGGCCGGCGCGCCCGAGCTGATCGCGACGGTGCTGTCGGTGCGCGACGGCATCGTGCCGCCCACCCTCAACCTGACGAACCCCGACCCGGCCTGCGATCTCGATTACGTCCCGGACAAGGCCCGGCACCAGGAGGTGTCGGTGGCAGTGAGCAATTCCTTCGGCTTCGGCGGCCTCAACGCCAGTCTGGTGGTACGCGGTTATGACGACTGACCTCCCGAGTACGAACCCCTCGGACGAGCTCCACGACAACACCCACCCCCACACCCCCCACACCCCCGACACCTCCCGTGCGGCCTTCGACCCGGACGCGATCGTCGTGACCGGTATCGGCGCGGTGCTGCCGACCGGGCGCGGCCCCGAGGCGCTGTGGTCGGCCTGGCGCGAGGCGCAGCCGGCGCTCTCGCCGTACCGGGACCCGTACGTGCGGACCCGGAAGATCAGCCACTTCGGGCACGTACCGGACGCACTCCAGGAGGAGAGCCGGGACAGCGTCCCGCACAAACTGCGCAAGTTCGGGACGCCGTTCACGTTCAACGCGGTGCTCGCCGCGCAGGACGCGATGGCGGCGGCCGGGGAGAGCTGGCAGCAGGTGCCGGAGGAGCGGCGCGGGCTGTACGTCGCACAGGACGACTCCACCGACCTGAGCGCGGCGGCGTTCCACAAGGCGCTGGACAACGCCCGCACGGACCACTCGCCGGAGGCGGGGGTGAACCTGACGCGGCTGGTGGCGGAGGCGTTCGGCAACGCGGCCACCTTCAACCCGTTCACGGTCATCCGGGCGCTGAACAACAACACCCTCGCGCTGATCAGCATCGCGCAGCGGTTCCGGGGCGACTGTGCGGCGTTCGTGCAGGACGCCGGGGCGGCGCTGGGCGCGCTGCAGCGGGCCGCGTTCACGCTGCGCGAGGGGACCTGCGACACCGCGCTGGTGGTCGGTGCCGGCAGCTACAACGAGCCGCTGAAGCTGGCCGCGCAGTACCGCGCCGGCCATCTGACGCCCGGCGGCCCCGACGGGGCGGCGCTGCGCAGCTTCGACGCCGAGCGGGACGGCACCGTGTTGGCCGAGGGCGCGGTGGCGCTGGTCCTGGAGCGGGCCGGGGACGCGGCGGCGCGCGGGGCGCGGCCACTGGTGACGTTCCTGGGGGCGGCGCTGCGCCCGGCGGTGGACAGCGGTGTCGGCCCGGCCGCCCTCGCCGAGGGCCCGCGCGGGCTGCTGACCGAGCACGGTCTGACGCCCGACACCCTCGGCGCGGTCCTCGCCGACGGCAAGGGCACCGTCCGGCACGACGCCGCGGAGGCGGAGCTGCTGCGGGCGCTGCTGAAGGACAGCGGGGTGCCGGTCGGCTCGCTGCGGCCGGTCACCGGCACCCTCGGTGCCGCCGGGCCGCTGGCCGAACTCGCCCTGGCACCCCACCTGTTCGCCACCGGGGAGCTGCCGCCGATCGCGCATCTGCGGACGCCGCCGGACGACGGCACCGACTTCGTCATGGGCGCGCCCAGGAGGCGGCGGATCGACTCGGTGCTGAGCCTGCACAGCACCTTCAACGGGTTCGCCGGAGCACTGCTGGCCCAGCGGCCGCACACGGACTGACGCACGAGGGGACACCAACACATGTCGCAGTTCACCGAGTTCGTGCAGCCTCAGATGGGCCGGATCTTCACCGCCCTGGGGCTGGACGTGGAGTACGTCCGGGCGGAGGGCAACACCCTCCACCACCGTGACGAGCAGGGCGCCGAGGTGCCCGTCCTGGACCTGATGGGCGGCTACGGCTCGCTGATCCTGGGCCACAACCACCCGGAGATCGTCGCCCATGCGCACGATCTGCTCGACCAGCGGCGGGCCGTGCACGCCCAGTTCTCGCTGCGGGAGGAGGCCGGCCGGCTCGGCGCCGCGCTCAGCGACGTCATCCGGCGGGAGACCTCCGGCAAGGAGCCGTACATCGCCACGTTCGGCAACAGCGGCGCCGAGGCCGTCGAGGCGGCCGTCAAGCACGCCGAGCTGGTCCGGGTCCGGGCCGTCACGGAGCTCGCCGACACCGTCGCCGCCCATGTGGAGCGGGCCCGGGAGGCGGTCGGCCGGGGCGAGGCCGTCGTCGACGAGGACGCCTTCCGCGCCGCGGCGGTGCGGGAGCGGGCGCCGGAGGGCGGCGGGATCGAGGCGCTGCTGGCGGCGGTCGGGGCGCACAACGCGGCGGCGCTGGCCACCCGGCCGCTGTTCCTGGCGCTGGAGCGGTCCTTCCACGGCAAGCTCGTCGGCAGCGTCCAGCTGACGTACAACAGCGGCTTCCGGGCGCCGTTCGCGCACCTCGGGACGCGGGTGCGGTTCGTGCCGATGGACCGGCCCGAGCTGCTGGACGAGATCGCCGACGAGGAGCGGGTGACGCTGCTCGACGTGGAGACCGACGGCGGGCGGGTCCGGGTCGTCGAGCGGGACCTGCCGGTGATCACCGCGTTCCTGGTGGAGCCGGTGCAGGGCGAGGGCGGCATCCACGCGCTGACCGTCGAACAGGGCCGGGCCATCCGGCTGTTCTGCAACAAGGTCGGCACCGCGCTGATCATCGACGAGGTGCAGAGCGGCCTGGGCCGCTGCGGCGCGTTCCTGGCCAGCTCGCTGATCGGGCTGCGCGGCGACTACTACACGCTGTCCAAGTCGCTCGGCGGCGGCCTCGCCAAGATCTCCGCGATGCTGGTCCGCGCGTCGCTCTACCAGGGCGAGTTCGACATCATCCACAGTTCCACGTTCGCCATGGACGACTTCTCGTCGGCGATCGCCCGGAAGGTCGTCGAGCTGCTGGAGGCCGACGACGGGCAGCTCTACCGGCAGGTCACCGAGCGCGGCGAGCAGCTCACCGCGATGCTGGGCGAGCTGAAGGCCGCCTACCCCGACGTCATCGAGGACGTCCGCGGCAAGGGCCTGTTCGTCGGTGTGCAGCTGCGCGACCAGGGCGGGGCCCGCTCGATGGTGCTGCGCGGCAGCGCCTACACCGGGTCGTTGGGCTATCTGCTCTCCGGCTACCTGCTGCGGCAGGAACGCATCCGCATCGCGCCGACCGGCAGCGCCGGCAACGTGCTGCGCATCCAGCCGTCCGCGTACCTCACCGACGAGGAGATCGAGCAGCTGCGCGGGGCGCTGGACCGGCTCTGCCGCATCCTGCGGTACGAGGACACGCTGCACCTGGTGCACCCGGCCAGCGACCGCCGGATCGCCAAGCCGCGCGCCGAGATCCGGGACTTCCGGGGCGCGCTGCCCGGCTACGAGCAGGGCGCGCCGCGGCCGGTGACCGGGCCGGTGCGCAAGGTCGCGTTCCTCAACCACCTCATCGAACCCGCCCATCTGCGGCAGGTCGACCCGGCGCTGGCCGACCTGAGCGACGCCGCGCTGCGCTCGTTCGTGCTGGGCATGGACCCGGTCAAGAAGGCCGCGCCCTACCCCGGCGTACGGATCGACTCGCCGCTGGGCAGTGCCGTGGAGTTCGCCCTCTACCCGCTGATGGTGTCGTCCGAGCAGATGGGCGGCTACCTCGCCTCCGGTGATGTGGCGGGGATCCGCGCGGACATCGAGGAGCGGGTGCAGGCGGCCCGCGACGACGGCTGCACGGTGGCCGGCCTGGGCATGTACACCTCGATCGTCACGAACAACTGCACCTCGCTGCGGGTCCCGGGCATCGCGCTGACGTCCGGCAACGCGCTGACCGTGGCGATGGGCGTACAGGCGATGGAGCGGGGCGCGCGGGACCGGGGCTGGAAGGTCGAGGACGCCACGCTGGCCGTGGTCGGCGCGGCCGGCAACATCGCGTCGGTCTACAGCCAGCTGTTCGCCGAGCGGCTCGGGCGGATCGTGCTGGTCGGCAGCCGCCGCGACGGCTCCGCCCGGCGGCTGCGCAACACGGTGCACGGCATCTACCAGGAGTGCTGGTCGCGGATCGCGGCCGGCGGCGAACTGACCGGCATCCCGGCGCGGCTGGCGGAGGAGCCGCTGGTCACCAAGTGGCTGGCCGAGGGGCCGGGCGACGACGACGCCGGGCGCGGCCGGGCCATCGCCGAGTACCTTCAGGAGCGTTACGGCAGCGATCCGTTCCTGACCGTCACCCAGGACAGTGCGGCGCTGCGCGAGGCGCAGCTGGTGCTCGCCGCGTCCAACAGCCCCGAACCGTTCCTGACCGGCGAGCACTTCGCTGAGGGCGCGGTGATCTGCGACATCGCGGTGCCCAACAACGTGGTGCCGGGCGTCACCGAGCAGCGGCCGGACCTGGCGTACATGCTCGGCGGGATCGTCGCCACGCCGAACGGCGAGAGCCTGCACCCGTCGGCGCGCGCCTTCCTGGACGCCGGCCAGCTGTTCGCGTGCATGGCGGAGACCGCGCTGATGGGCCTTTCCGGCCTGGACCAGCACTACTCCTACGGGAACATCAGCCGCCAGCAGGTCATCGACATCGCGGCGCTGGCCGAGGCGCACGGGCTGCGGCTGGCCGACTACAAGAGCGCCCACTCGGTCTGAGACCGGACCTCACCCACGTGCGAGAGGACATCATGGAATTCGAAGGCCAGGTGGCGCTGGTGACCGGCGGCAGCCGGGGCATCGGCCGGGCCATCGCCCTGAAACTGGCGGAGGGCGGCTCGGACATCGCGCTCAACTACCGCAGCGCGACCCGCGAGGCGGAGCAGGCCGCCGAGCAGATCGCCGCCCTCGGCCGCCGCGTCGAACTCTTCCAGGGGGACATCTCCGACCCCGACGTGCCGCGGTCGCTGGTCGCGGGCGTACGGGCCGCCTTCGGGCGGGTCGACGTGCTGGTCAACAACGCCGGCATCACCCGCGACGAACTGCTGGTCAACCAGAGCCTGAAGGACATCGAGCAGGTGCTGGCCACCAACCTGGTCGCGCCGATGCTCACCGTCCAGGCCGTGGCGCCCCTGATGATGCGTCAGCGCTACGGCCGGATCGTCAACATCTCCTCGTCGGCCGCCTCCAAGCCGGGCCGCGGGCAGTCCAACTACGCGGCGGCCAAGGGCGGTCTGGAGGCGTTCACCAAGGCGATGGCGGTGGAGCTCGCCTCCCGCGGGATCCTCGTCAACGCGGTCGCCCCCGGCGTCATCAACACGGAGATGACCGACGCCATCCGCAGCCACGGCGAGGACGAGATCATGCGCCGGCTGCTGGTGAAGTCCTACGCCGAGCCCGAGACCATCGCCGACGCCGTGGCGTACCTGGCAAGCCCGCGCAACACGTATGCGACGGGCGAGGTGCTCCACATCGACGGCGGCCTGAAGATGGCGTGAGGGGACGACGACCATGAGTGAGCACGCGATACCCGGAACGGCCGGGCTGCCCGGCGCGCCGGGCGACGGTCCCGCACCGGGCGAACTGGCCGGGAAGACGGCCGTGGTGACCGGCGCCGCCCAGGGCATCGGCCGGGAGACCGCGCTGCTGCTGGCGGAGGCGGGCGCCGCCCGGCTGATCCTCCTGGACCGGGACGAGGCGCAGCTGGAGACGGTCGTCAAGGAGGCCGGTGACCTGGGCGCCACCGCCGTGGCCGTCGCCGCGGACCTGCGTGACCGGGAACTGGTCCGCACCCGGCTCCGCACGGAACTGCGGGCTGCCGGCACCCTCGACATCCTCGTCAACAACGCCGGGGTGGCCGACGAGAACGGGCCCGACGACGAGGACACCTGGCTGCGGGTGCTGGACATCAACCTGCACGGCACCTTCGCGGTGACCGCCGCCTGCCTGGAATACCTCGTCGACCACGGCCGGATCGTCAATGTCTCGTCGATCCTCGGCAAGGCCGGCAAGATGCGGAACACCGCCTACTGCGCGTCCAAGCACGGCCTGATCGGCTACACCAAGGGCCTCGCCCTGGACCTCGCGGCCCGCGGCATCACGGTCAACGCCGTCCTGCCCGGCTGGATCGACACGCCCATGCTGCGCCGCGAACTCACCGCGCAGGCCGAGGAGATCGGCGCCGACCCGGCCCGGATGCTGCGCCAGGCCCGCAAGGGCATCCCGCTGCGCCGGCTGGTCGAGGCGCGGGAGGCCGCGGAGCTGATCGGGTTCCTGGTGTCCGGTCGGGCGGCCGCGATCACCGCGCAGAGCCTGACCGTCGACGGGGGTTACACCCGTGGAATGTAGCCGGTGGCTGCGCCGGCTGGGCCCGGCGCCGGCCGGGGACGGGGCGGAGCCGGCCGCCCGGGTGGTGTGCTTCCCGCACGCGGGCGGCGGCGCGGCCGTGTTCCGGCCGCTCGCCAAGGCCGTGGCGGCGGCCGCCGCGGAGGCCGGGACCGGGCCGTACGAGGTGCTGGCGGTGCGCTACCCGGGCCGCCACGACCGCCTCCACGAGGAACGCCTGGAGGACTTGCGCGAACTGGCCGGCCGGGCCTGCCGGGGGCTGCAGCCGCTCACCGGGCGGCAGCCCCTGGTCCTGCTCGGGCACAGCATGGGCGCACTGATCGCCTACGAGGTGACCCGGCTGCTGGAGCGGGCGGGCGCCGGCCGGCCGGTGCGGCTCGTCGTCTCCGGCGCCTGGGCGCCCTCCCGGGTCCGTGGCGGCACCGTGCATCTGCGGGACGACGACGGACTGATCGAGGAGATCCGGCGCACCGGTGGCACCGACCCGCGGGTGCTGGAGGACCGGGAACTGCTGGCCATGGCGCTGCCCGTGGTCCGCAGCGACTACCGGGCCGTCGAGACCTACCGGCACCGCCCCGGCCCGCCGCTCACCACCCCCGTCACCGCGCTGGTCGGGGACGCCGATCCGCTGGTGACGGTCGACGAGGCGGCCGCCTGGCGGGCGCACACCGCCGGGGACTTCCGGCTGCGGGTCTTCCCGGGCGGCGACCACTTCTACCTCACCCGGCACTGGCCCGACCTGGCGCGGGCCGTCGTCGCGGCCCCGGACCGGCAGGTGTCGGAGGGGCAGGTGTCGGAGCGGCAGCTGTCGGACCGGCAGGTGTCAGGCCGGCAGGGAGCGGTGCGGCCAGCGGGCCCGGGCCTGCTCCGGGGAGCGCAGGGTCGCGAGCGTCAGCAGGCCGCGGGCCCGGCCCGCCTCCAACAGGTCCGGTAGCGCGGGCAGCGGCGCCAGCGCCGCGATGTCGTCCAGGACGAGGGTGAGTGGTGGGTCGAGCCGGCCGGCGGATGACCGTTCGGCCATGCGGCGGCCGTGCTCGACCACGTACGCAAGGAGTGCGGTGAGCAGCGGCATCGCACCCGGGTCGGTACGCGGATCCTCGACGGGCTCGCCTACCACGTACAGCGTTCCCCCTTCGTCGATGAATGATTCGAGAAGCAGCGAATCCGCGCGCAGCGGATTGCAGGCGTCCCGGATGTGGATCGACGACAGCGCACCCAGCGCCCGCCCGACCAACTCCTTGGCGGCCTCCCGGCGTTCGGCGTGCGCGGTGAGCACCGACTCCAGCTCACCGGCCTGCCCGGCGGACGCCTGGGCGCTGGTCCGCAGGATCCGCACCGGCTCCTGCGCGCCGCCCGTGGCATGCGCCCAGCGGTGCAGCTGCCGGAATGGCCGGCCGTCCACCGCCGCGGCGTGCAGCCAGCAGCGCAGCAGCGTCTCCGCGGCGTCCGCGAGCGCCGAGTCCAGGGTGCTGGTGGGGCGTACGGGGGCGAGCAGGGCGGCCGCGCGGGCCGCCGCGGTGGCGAGGTCCTCACAACCGGCGGTGGGCGACCAGCGCATCCGGGCCGGGGTGTCGAGGCGGTGCGTGGGGTCGTAGGTCAGCAGCGGGCCGAGTTTGGCGCGGGCGTCCTTGGTCCCGTCCCACAGGGCCGGGTCCGTGGTGGCGACGATCAGCGCGCCGGGGGCGGCGGCCGCGACGGCAGCGGCGGCGGCCCGCGCGGCGGCCCGGTCGGCGGTGAACTCGACCCGGGGCAGCGCCGGTTCACCCGCCGCGGCGACGGTCCCGGGCGGACCCGGGGAGGCGGTGCGCTGCTCGGGGACCGGGCCGGGCGGGGCGGCTGCCGCCGCCTCGGCGGGCGTCTCGGCGACGGCCGGCACCTGCGGTACGGCCGCGGCTTCCGGTACGGCCGGGGTCTCCGGTACGGCCGGTACGGGCGGTGCGACGGCGGCGGGCGGGGTGGTCGAGGGGGCCGGTGCGGGCGGGCCGGCCGTCGTGACCGGCCCGGCCGGGGCGTCCTCGACGAGCCCGGCCCGCGCCGCCCTTGCCGCCGCCCGGGCCTTCGCCCGGCGGGCGGTGCGTACGGCCCGGTAGCGGGTGATCGTGCCCATCGCGAAGATCGTCAGGACGAGCAGCACCATCAGCTCGCCGATGAAGATGCCCCAGAACAGGCCGTACCCGGAGAGCTGGCCCTTGGGGGTGCCCGGCCAGGCGGCGGCCATGTCGTGCGGCGCGGACACCAGATGGCGCAGGGCCAGCGGCGTACCGGAATAGTCGACGCCGTTCGGCCAGGCGCCGTGCGCGAACAGCCCGGCCAGCCCGGTCGCCGTCCACACGAGCAGGGTCAGGCCCAGCAGGAAGGCGAGCAGCCCGACCAGCAGGGAGTCGGGGATGCCCCGGCCCCGGCCGCCGGGCCGGTCGCGGGGGTGCGGGCGGTGCGGCTCCGCGTACCACCCGTCCCGGCCGTCGTCCCGTCCGCCGTGCCGTCCGTCATAGGGCCCGTCGTCGTATCCGCGCGTCACGCCACCGTCTCGCTCGACTCGTCTCTCCACCGGCGTTCCATCGCCATCGCCTCGGCGCGGGCCTCGGCCTCCGCGTCCGCCGCCGCGTCGAGGGAGGCGCGGGTGTCGTCCGCCGGCAGCGGGGACGACTCGGTCATCGCCCGGTCGGTGTAGACCAGCGGCCGTTCGGCCTCCGTGATGAGGTGCTTGACGACCTGGACGTTGCCGTTGACGTCCCAGACCGCGATGCCGGGCGTGAGGGTCGGGATGATCTCCACGGCCCAGCGCGGCAGGCCCAGCACCCGGCCGGTGGCCCGTGCCTCGTCGGCCTTCTGCGCGTAGATGGTCCGGGTCGACGCCATCTTCAGGATCGCCGCGGCCTCCCGCGCGGCCGCGCCGTCCACCACGTCCGACAGGTGGTGGACGACCGCCACGAACGACAGGCCCAGCCGGCGGCCGAACTTCAGCAGCCGCTGGAAGAGCTGCGCCACGAACGGCGAATTGATGATGTGCCAGGCCTCCTCGACCAGGAAGATGCGTTTCTTCCGGTCCGGCCTGATCCAGGTGTGCTCCAGCCAGACGCCGACGATCGCCATCAGGATCGGCATCGCGATGGAGTTGCGGTCGATGTGCGAGAGGTCGAAGACGATCAGCGGGGCGTCCAGGTCGATGCCCGCCGACGTCGGCCCGTCGAACATGCCGCGCAGGTCACCGTCGACCAGCCGGTCCAGCACCAGCGCCACGTCCAGACCCCAGGCCCGTACGTCGTCTATGTCGACGTTCATCGCCTCGGCCGACTCGGCCTCCGGGTGCCGCAGTTGCTCGACGATGTCCGTGAGCACCGGCTGGCGGTCGGTGATCGTCTCGTTGACGTAGGCGTGGGCGACCTTGAGGGCGAAGCCGGCCCGCTCGTCGAGGCCGTGGCCCATCGCCACCTCGATGATCGTCCGCAGCAGGGCCAGCTGGCCGGTGGTGGTGATCGACGGGTCGAGCGGGTTGAGCCGGATCCCGCCGTTGAGCGCGGCGGTCGGGTCCAGCCGGATGGGAGTTATCCCCAGCTCCTGGGCGATGAGGTTCCACTCGCCGACGCCGTCCTCGCCCTGCGCGTCGAGCACCACGACCTGCCGGTCCCGGAACCTCAGCTGCCGCAGCACGTACGTCTTCTCCAGCGCGGACTTGCCGTTGCCGGACTCGCCGAGCACGAGCCAGTGCGGGGCCGGCAGCTGCTGGCCGTACAGCTGGAACGGGTCGTAGATGTAGCCCTTGCCGCTGTAGACCTCACGGCCGATGATCACGCCGGAATCGCCGAGACCGGGCGCGGCGGTGGGCAGATAGACCGCCTGGGCCTGTCCGGTGGAGGTGCGTACCGGCAGCCGTGTCGTCTCCACCTTCCCGAACAGGAAGCTGGTGAACGCCTCGGTGAGCGCTCCGAGCGGATCGAGCATGGCCATGACGTACGCGCCTCCCAGCGGCTTTAGCGGCGGATCCCGGTCGCGAACGGCAGGGTGTTGACGAACGCCCGGTGGTGCTCCCGGTCGCACCACTCCAGCTTGAGGTACGACTTGCCGGCCGAGGCCCGGATGGTCCGCTTGTCCCGGGCCAGCGCCTCCGGCGACCGGGACGAGACGGTGAGGTAGCCGACGAGGTTGACGCCGGCCGCGCCGGACGCCAGGTCCTCACCGCGCTGGTCGACGCGGCCGTGGTGGGCGACGTCCCGCGGGTCGACCACCCGGTTCATCTTCGCCGCGCGGCTCGCCTCCGCGTCGTCGTTGGTCTTCTCCGTCAGCATCCGCTCGATGGCGACCTCGGTGGGCTCCAGGTCCATGCAGACCGCGACCGTACGGATCACGTCCGGGGTGTGGACCAGCAGCGGCGCGAGGAAGTTGACGCCCACCGGGGTCAGCGGCCACTCCTTGATCCAGGCGGTGGCGTGGCACCAGGGCGCCCGGGTCGACGACTCCCGGGTCTTCGCCTGCAGGTACGTCGGCTCCATCGCGTCGAGCTCGGCCGGCCAGGCGTTGCGCTTGCTCATCGCCTGGATGTGGTCGATGGGGTGGTCCGGGTCGTACATCGAGTGCACCAGGGACGCCAGCCGGGCCTGGCCGAGCGGCTGCCGGACCCGGATGTCGGCCTCGGCGAGCCGGGCGCAGATGTCGGTCAGCTCACGGGCCATCACCACCGCGAGCCCGGCGTCCCGGTCGAGCTTCTTGCGCAGCAGCCCGCCCTGGTGCATCCGGGCGGCCCGCGCCATGGTGTGGGCCTCGGCGGCCAGTTCACGGGTGTAGTGCATACAGGCGACGAGGTACGCGCGGTGCTGCTCACTGCTGGTCGACACCATCGACTGCAGCTGGTCGTAGGAGTCCCGCAGCCACTGCGGGGAATTGCGGTCGCCCCGCTGGGCCACGTCCTTGGCGTGCGCGTCCGGGTCGGCGGGCAGGGTACGCGCCAGCATCTGCAGCCGCGTCACGAAGCCGTCCCCGTTGGCCACGTGCTTCAGCAGCGTCCCGAACCGGTCGACCAGCGCCTCCTGGTCCTCGCTGTCCCGCAGCCCGACGCCCGGCCCCTCGATCTCGATCGCGGCGGTGACGGTCCGCCGGTCGGCGTGCAGCAGCACCGCGATCTCGTCCGGGCCGAACGGTGCGCTGAGCCAGTTGATCCGGCCGATGCCCGGCGGCGGGCCGATCTCCACCTCGCGGCCGTCCAGCCGGGTGCCGGCCTCCGCCGCGCCCGAACGGTAGACCGCGCCGCCCTTGCGGACCGTGCGGCGGAAACTGCGCCGGATCTCGAACCACCGGTAGAACGTGCGGCCCTTGTACGGAACGTAGACGGCGGCCAGGCCCAGCATCGGAAAGCCGGTGAGGCTGACGATCCGCAGCGGCAGGCTCGGCACCAGCAGGCCGCACATCATGCCGAGGAACGCGCCCGCGATGATCAGCGCGATCTCGCCGGTCTCGCGGTTCTTGCCGACGATCGCGTTCGGCCGGGCGCGGCCGATGAGATAGGTGCGTCGTGGTGTGATCGGATGGGACTGCGTGCTCAACGCCCCTCACCTCCTGCTGTCTTGCCGGTGCGGGCGCTGCTGCTCGGGTCGGGGCCGGGGTTCGTACGGGGAGCGGGCGCGGCGGGGGACGGGGCACGGCCGCCGCCGCTGCGGGAGCTGTGCGCGGCGACGCCGCCGGAGACCGCGTCGGCCGGCCGGGACTGGCCGCCCTGCGCGCCCTGCGGCTGGCCGCCGCCGTCGCCGCCGGAGCGGCGGGTGCTGTGCGTCTTGATGCCCTGCGAGACCAGCGCGGCGGGGGAGCTGAGCACCGCGGCGGCGGCGTTCTCCGCGCCCCGGCTCATCCGGTTGTTCCGCGAGGCGGCGATCTCGTCGCCGAACCCCGGGACGAAGCGGTAGATCACCGCGCTGGCGAAGATCGCCAGCAGGATGATGGCGAGGCCGGACACCACCGCCGAGATGGCGTTGGGGCCCTTGTCGCCGGAGAGCGCCCCGGCGATGCCCAGCACGATCACGATGACCGGTTTCACCATGATCACCGCGATCATGATGCCGGCCCAGCGGCGCACATGGCCCCACATGTTCTTGTCGACCAGCCCGGCGTACACCACCGTCCCGAGCAGCGCCCCGACGTACAGCAGCGCGGCCCGGATCACCAGCTCCAGCCACAGCACACCGGCGGCCAGCACGGAGACCAGGCTGACCACGATCAGCATGATCGGCCCGCCGCCGATGTCGGTGCCCTTCGTCAGCGCCTGCGAGAACGACCCGAAGAACGTGTCGGTCTGCGCGCCCGTGCCCTTGGCGATGATCGCGGTGACCCCGTCCGTCGCCGACACGACGGTGTAAAGGATCAACGGCGTGAACGCCGACGCCAGCACGGTCAGCCACAGGAACCCGACCGCCTCACTGATCGCCTCCGTCAGCCGCACCCCCCGCACCGCCCGCTTGGCCACGGCGAGCAGCCACAGCACCAGCGTGAGCACGGTCGACGCGGCGAACACGACGGCGTACTGCCGCAGAAACGCCGCGTTGGTGAAGTCCACCTGCGAAGTGGCATTCACGGCACCGGACAGCTTGTTCACAATCCAGGCGGCGGCTTTGGCACAGCCTTTGGCGAGGGATTCGAGGGGGTCCAGGGGGTTGTTGTCGAACGGGCTGGGAGGGGTCGTGTCCCCTCCGGATTGGTTGCCCTCTTTACAGGAATGTACGAATGGACCACTGAGGAGGTCACACTTCTTGTCACCCGGTCCCGGTGATGGAGCTGCCATGGCCCGCGTAGCCAGGGTGAGCGCAATTGCTTGGACGCTCGCGAGCGCGGCGGCGACTGAGATCGCACGGCGATGCTTGGGCTTACCGGGCATAGGTGAAACCTCCATAGCCTTGGACGGCCTTGGTCATGTCCTCAGCCGATGCGGCAGCTTGGTCGCGTCCGATCGGAGCGGGGCCGTCCTTCTGCGTGGAGTTGGTGACCTTCCAGTCCCCGCCCGTCCACTTCATGTCGAATGTGTTGGTGAGCCAGCTCTCCGTCACGGGATTCCGCGACTGCGGACCGGCCAGTCCGAAGAGGGCGGAATACCAGACCGAAACCTTCGCCGTGTCGCCCTTGAACGATTCGACCTTTGCGCCGACCGGGGTCGCACGGGAGACGAACGTCATGCCCTTCGGGGCGGTCCCGTCCGGCTTGAGGCCTACCCGTCCGAGGGATGCGGCATCGGTGTACCCCTTGTCGAGGATCTTCTGGCGCGATGCTGCCACGGAGGGGGCGAATACGGCCCGAACGATCTCCTGCCGCCTGGCGGCGTTGTACATCCCGTCGCTGCTCAGCGCCACCACATAGTTCGCCGCCGCCGACTGTGCCCCCTGTTCCGTCTTGGGGAAGCCCGTGGCGATGCCGCCGTTCTTCGTGGTGACGGGTTTGGTGCCGGTGGGGGAGGTGGGGCGGGCGGGGCCGGGGGCGTTCTTGGGGGAGTCGCCAGAGGTGTCGGACCCGGTGCTGCCGCTGCCGCCGCGGTTGGCGAAGGCGATGGCCGCGAGGAGCAGGACGATCACGCCGACGACCGTGATGAGGTTGCGGCTGGACGGCCCGTTCCGGGGCCTGCGCCCCGGGCCGTAGGGGTCGCCGCCGCTGTCGGGAAGTCTGGTGCGGGTCTGGCCCGTCTCGGGGCCGCGGTGGCCGTCGCCGCCGTAGCCTCCGTCGTCGCTGAGACTCATCGCCCCTGTGCCCCCTCTGTCTTGACCGCCGTCGCCGTCCGTGCCGTCGTTGTGCCGCCCACATATGACCGTAGCCGCGCGGGCGGCAGCTCGGGCGCGGGGATACGAGTACATCTCACGGTGACGGTTCCTCAGATGCGGTGCCGCAGGGGCGAATGGGGGACTGTGGGTTATTTGTACTCATCCGCCTCGCTCCGCGTCGGCCGTCGCCCTCTTGCGCCCTTTCGCGCCTTCCTTCCCCCGGATCCACCTGTCCCCGTCCGGCGGGCAGCCCAATCGGCCCGCTGGTGGCGGGGATGCGAAGGGCGCGCGGCGGGCCCGGCGGGCCGGGGTGAGTGGGCGTCAGCATGGGGCCTTCGCAGGGGAGGTGCGGCCGGGTGGAAGCGGGCGGTGGCACGGGACGGCGGTGAGAGGACGGACGGGGGCGCAGGGGGAGCGGCGCGGGGACGGACGCCGGCCCCGGTGCGCCCAGTGCCGGAGGGCCGGGAGGGCCCGGTGGAGCGGGGGAGCGGGAAGGTCGGAGGGCCGGGACGGTCGGAGGGGGCCGGGAGGGGCGGTGCGGGGGCGGGCGTCGGCCCGGTTGGCCTATCGCCCCCGCCCCGGGCTGGTCCCCGGCTTGTCCCTGACTCTGCCCCCGGCTTCCCCTGGCTGCCCCGACCTCGACCTGGCCGCCCCCTGCCCCTGCTCCGCCCCCTACACCGCCATCCCGTACACGATGGTGAACAGGGTCCCCAGGGAGCCGATGATGAAGACGCCGGTCAGGCCGGCGACGATGAGGCCCTTGCCCTGTTCGGCGCTGAAGGTGTCGCGCAGCGCGGTGGCGCCGATGCGCTGTTTGGCGGCGCCCCAGATCGCGATGCCGAGGCACAGCAGGATCGCCACCGCCATGACCACTTCGACCATCACGCGGGCCTCGTTGCCCAGGCTTCCGAACGGGCCCCAGTCCGGGGCGATTCCGCCGATGATGGTGGTGATGTCGCCCTTTTCGGCCGCAAGGAACATGTGTGACATCGGTGCCATGTGTGAACTCACCGCCCCTTATGGGTCGTTGATGATGCCGTCGCGCCGGCCGACGCAGGTCGGCGCGCTGTCGCCCTCTATCTTCGCTGACAAAGACGCCGTCAGAAGTCGACTTGACGCCTTTCTTCGACGGATCCCATGGGGGTGGCGTGTACGTGCGGGTGCGGGCCACCCATTGAGCCGACGGGTCTCACTGTGTGTATCACGGGGGATAACCGTGAGCAATGATCATCGGTGCGGCGGGGAGGGGCTCAGGCGTGCGGGTCGGGGACCGGGGCGGCGCGCCCCCTGCGCCGCCGGTGTGCCGCCGGTGTGACGCGCGACGCGCAGCGCGCGGCCGGAAAAAGGCAGTGAACCGCGCCTGAATGGGGGAGGGTTGGGGGGTGCGGAAATTCTGGGTTGCCGGTGGGCTCGGGACGGGGCTGGTGCTCCTGCTCGGGCTGCTCGTGATCGGTACGTACGTGGCGGCGGCCGGACTGGCCGGGGTCGGCGGGCGGGCGCTCGGGCTGGCCAAGGGCGCGGTGCCGGCCGCGTACCAGGACCTGGTGCAGAAGTGGGGCACGCTCTGCCCGGCCATAAGCCCCGCGCTGCTGGCGGCGCAGCTCTATCAGGAGAGCGGGTGGAATCCCAAGGCGCAGAGCCCGGCGGCCGCCCAGGGCATGGCGCAGTTCATCCCCGCCACCTGGCAGACGCACGGGATCGACGGGAACGGCGACGGCAGGAAGGACGTCTGGGACCCGGAGGACGCGATCCCGTCGGCCGCCTCGTACGACTGTGAGCTGGCCAGCTATGTGAAGAAGGCGCCGGGCGACGCCACCCACAACATGCTCGCCGCCTACAACGCCGGCGCGTACCGCGTCATCCAGTACAACGGCGTCCCGCCGTACCGCGAGACCCAGAACTACGTGAAGACCATCACGACCCTGGCCAAGAGCTTCGAGGCGCCGCGCGGGCCGGTGGCGCCGTCCCGGCAGGCCGCCGGGGCCATCTACTACGCCCAGGACAAGCTCGGCCGGCCGTATCTGTGGGGCGGGACGGGAACGGCCTCGCAGGGCGGGCGGTTCGACTGCTCGGGGCTCACCCAGGCCGCGTACCACTCGGTGGGCATCGAGCTGCCGCGGGTGGCGAACGACCAGTGGAACGCCGGGCCCCACCCCAAGCGCAGCGAGCTGCTCCCGGGGGACCTGGTGTTCTTCGCGTACGACCTGAACGATCCGCGTTCGATCCACCATGTGGGGATCTACGTCGGCGGGGGGTACATGATCAACGCGCCGTACACCGGGGCGGTGATCCGGTTCGACAAGATCGACACACCGGACTACATCGGGGCGACCCGTGTCACCTCGGATGGCGCAAAAGCGCTCCCCGCTGCGAACGCTGCGTGAACATAGGGCCCTGAACTGCAGTGATGAGTCAAGCTTCGATAACGTCCTGGTGATCATCCGGTGGAGAGTGGAACGCCCGGGGCGGACGTCACGTTTCCTAGGCGTGGGGACGTAGCAGCTCGCAGCAGCACACGCTCGACGACCACGGGGGTTGGCAGCACACGGACGGCGCACGCGCGCGCGAAAGATAAGGGGCCGCGGTAGATGGCTGGACTCGCATTCGAGGGGCCGAACCCCGACGTCGACGTGCTCGACGGCATCAACGGCCTCGCGAAGGACGCGCCCCACTGGGTCAACAAGGCCATGGAGTACATCGGCGAGTACGGCATCATCGCCGCCCTCGCGGTGCTGTGCCTGATCGCCTGGTGGTCCGTGCGCCGCCGACCGGGTGCCGCCGGCGCCGTCGCCGGCCTGGTGTGGGCCCCACTGGCGGCCGGCATCGCGCTGCTGGCCAACATCCCGATCCGTGAGTTCGTCGAGCGGCCCCGGCCGTTCAAGGACCACGCCGGGCTGGCGGTGCTGATCCCCGGCAAGAGCGACTTCTCGTTCGTCAGCGACCACGCCACGCTGACCATGGCGGTCGGTGTCGGACTGTTCATCGCGCACCGCGCCTACGGCCTGATCGGCATCGCGCTGGCGCTCGCGGAGGGCTTCTGCCGCGTCTACATGGGCGTGCACTACCCCACCGACGTGATCGGCGGCTTCGCGCTGGGTACCGCCGTCGCCCTGCTGCTCGCGCCGCTCGCCCAGGCGCTGCTGGTGCCGCTCGCCACCGCGATCGGCCGCTCGAAGGTGTACTGGCTGGTCCGGGCGCCGGGGGTGCCGGCGGACGGCCGTCCGGGCCAGGACGGCGAGGGCAGCCGGGTGGTCGCCACCGGACCGGCACTGCCGCGCGGCACCGAGGAGCGGGACAAGGACCTGGCGGCCTGACGGAGGGCCCACCGGCCCGCCTCCCCCGGGGCACGAGGCGGGGGAACGAATACCTGGCGGATGCGGACGGCCCGGACCCCATGCGGGGACCGGGCCGTCCGTATGTCCGCCGGCGGTCTCAGAGCGCCTGCGGGAAGGTGCTGAACAGCCGCTGCGGGTCGTAGGTCTTCTTGACCTCGGCGAGCCGTCCGGCGGCCGCCCCGTAGTAGGCGGACTTCCAGTTCGTCAGGTTCGGGTCGGTGTAGTTCTGGTACGCGGCGCCCGAGGAGTGGCGGCGCATCGCGTCATGGAACGAATCCAGCCACGCTGTGCGGGTGCCCGGCGAACCGCCGGCCGGCCAGGACGTCAAGTACTGGGCCAGGAACCGCGATCCGCGGTGCACGAACGCGGTGTCGGTGCGGCCCACGCGGTTGATCGCGCCGCCCAGCGCGGTCAGCGCCACGTTCCCGGCGACGCCCTTGCGGCCGCCGCGCTCGATCTGGTCCATCAGGGTCCGGATGCCGGTCGTGGACAGCGAACGGTCGAAGAAGTGCGAGCGGGCGGCGTAGGTCTCCCGGCCCAGCTGGCCGCTGCCGGTGTGCCCGGGCAGCGAACCCGGCATATGGCACTGCGCGGAGGTCTTCGACGAGCAGCCCGCGTAGGTCTCCATGGCGTCCAGGTAGCCGATCGGGGTCAGATGCACGGTGGACGCCGGGCCGGGGCCGCCCGCCTGGTCGGCGAGCCGGTCCACGGCGTTCTTCAGGTCGCCGTACGACCCCAGGGAGAACGCCGCCACCGACACCGCCGGGGTGCCGCCGGGCCGGGCGTCCAGATGGCAGGCGGACCATATCTCGTCCGCCTGCACCGGCCCCCACTTCTGCCAGGACGCGACCACCTTCGCCGCCTTGGCCCACGGCCAGGTGATGTATGCCATCACCGCGCGCGGCGCCGGATGCGTACGGAAGCGCAGCTCGGTGACCACGCCGAAGTTGCCGTTGCCGGCGCCGCGCAGCGCCCAGAACAGGTCGGCGTGCTGCTTGGCGTCGCAGTCGACGGTCTTCCCGTCCGCCGTGACGACGGTCGCGCCGACCAGGCTGTCGCAGGTCAGCCCGTACGCCCGGGAGACCACACCGTGGCCGCCGCCGAGCGTCAGGCCGGATATCCCGACGGTGGGGCAGGAGCCCCCGGGTATGGTCACGCCGTGCGCCGCCAGGCCCTGGTAGACGTCGATGAGCTTGGCCCCGGCCCCGATGCGGGTCACCCCGCCGGACGGCGCGCCGACCTTCGCCAGCGCGGAGACGTCGATGATGAGCTTGCCGTTGCCGCTGGACCAGCCCGCGTAGGAGTGGCCGCCGCTGCGGATGGCCACCTGGGTGCCGTACCGCCGGGCGAACGCCAGGCATTCGGCGACGTCGGCCGGGTGCTTGACGTACGCGATCGCCGACGGCTTCAGGGTGTCGTAGCGGGTGTTGTAGAGCCGCCGGGCGGCCGCGTAGGCGGCGTCCGAGGCGCGGACGAGCTTGCCGTCCAGGCTCTTGCCGAGCGCCGACCAGGAGGCCGGGGTGGCCCGGCCGGCGGCGACCCGGGCGGGCGCGGAGGCCGCGTTGGTCTGCACGCCGTCGGAGCCGGCCGTGGTGGCGGAGGAGGAGGCCGCGCCCGTCCCGCCGCTCTTGTCGTCGCAACCGGTGGCCCAGACGACCGAGGTCGCCGCGAGTCCGCCGCCGGTCTGCAGGAGTGTGCGCCGCTTCACTGGGATGGTTCCCCCTCGATGTCGAACGGTCCTGCCCCGTCCGCCGGTGACCCGGCTGGTCGTCGCGGGGCGGTCACGGGACCGCTGTTACTTCCCTGACTAGGCAGATGCGTGAGGGGCGTTGGGGGTTCCAGGAACGGATTCCCTCATTCCACGGGGTGGTCCGGGCGCGGCCCGTCGCCGGCCGCCGACAGGTGCCGCTCCGCGTCCGTCCGCGCCTGTGAGCGGGCGCGCCGGGCCGGCCCGCGCCAGCCGCACTCGCAGCGGGCCGTGCAGAAGGAACCGCGTTCGGTGGTGGAGGTCGCATGCAGCGCTCGGTCGGGCACGGGCGCCACGCTACGCGCCCAGGATCACGCCAGCGTGACGAGCCCCCTCAACGGTCGTTGAACGGATCGGTCGACGGAACGTCAGGCGCGGACGGGCGGGACGTCGGACCCTCCCGAGCGGACCGGCCGGCCAGGCCGGTCCCGAAGACGGCGGCCGAGGGGGCTCGTACGCGATGGTGGTGCAGGACAGGCGGGGCGGCCGGACGGCCGCCGTGGCCCTGGCGTGCGGGACGGGTCTGGCGGTCGGACTGCTGACGGCGGGCTGTTCCTCCGAGGGCGCCGCCGCCGACGACCACGAGCCGCCCGGCCGGTCCGCCGCCGCGGCCGCCGCCCGGGTCCGCGGCAGCGCCGACGCCCTCGTCCGGGCCCGCTCGGCCGCCGTCCGTACGGCCATGGAGACGGACAGCGGCGGCACCCGCGTCGCCATCCGCGGCACCGGCGGCTACGACTTCACCACCGGCACCGGACGGCTCGTCGTGGTACTCCCGGACCCCGCGGACCGGCCCGGCGAGGGCCGCCAGCCGGTCACCGAGATCCTCGCGCCCGGCGCGCTGTACATGAAGAACCGCGGGGCCGGGGTGCCCGCCGACAAGTGGGTGCGGGTGGAGACCGCCGCGCTGGCCGACGGCAACCTCGTCACCGGCGGGGCCACCGACCCGCTCGCCGCGGCGGAACTGCTGCGCGGCGCACGGCAGGTGACGTACCAGGGCGAGGAGCGGCTGGACGGCGTGCTGGTGCGGCACTACCGCGGGACCACGGACATCGCGGTGGCCGCGCGGGCCGCCTCGGCCCGGACCAGGCCGGCGCTGGTGGCCGCGGAGAAGGGGTTCACCACCGAGGCGGTGCCGTTCGATGCGTATCTGGACGAGGCGGGCCGGCTGCGCAAGGTGCGCGAACGCTTCCGTTTCGCCAATGGCGCGCCCCAGGGGGCGTCGGTGACCTCCACCACCGAATTGTCCGGATTCGGCACCCCTGTTGTGGTACGGCTGCCGGACCGCCGCGACATCTACGCGGGCAGGATCGCCTCCGCCGCTCCGTAGCCGGAAAGCACCCCTCGGGGCCGGCCGCCGGGAGCGGAAATGGTCCTTCCGTGCCATGCGCGCGGCGTGCGCCCCTCCTTACGCTGGCGGTACCACCGCATGCGTGCGAGGCGCCCGGAGGAGGAGGTGTTGTCCGTGGCCGGCCACCGCCATACGGTCCAGGACCACGTCGCCCTCGTGGAGATCGACCTGACCGGTGAGTTGATGATCGCGGCGGCGGCCGCGAGCGAGGAGCGGCTCAGCCCGGACCGTATCGACGAGGTGCTGGACGTGGAGGCGGACGGGGACGGTGGCGAGCCGTCCGGCGCCGCGGGCCGGGGATAGCCCGCGGTCAGCTCCGCAGCATCCGCTCGATGGCCTTGGTCGCCTCCTGGACCTTGGCGTCGATGGCCTCGGGCCCCTTGACCGCCGCGTCCGCGACGCAGTGCCGCAGGTGCTCCTCGAGGAGCTGGAGCCCGAAGGACTGCAGGCCCTTCGTGCTCGCCGAGACCTGGGTGAGTATGTCGATGCAGTAGACGTCCTCCTCGAGCATCCGCTGCAGTCCGCGGATCTGGCCCTCGATGCGACGCAGTCGCTTGAGGTGTGCGTCCTTCTGCTGTGCGTAGCCGTGGACGCCGGGGGCCGGGGAGGTCTCTGCGGTATCGGTCACGGTTCGGGTCGCACCTCGGGGGTCGATTTCCGGCTGCGCGGGGTGGCCGGCCGCGGCGGCTGCGGCGTTGCCGGGGGTGTCGGCGTCCGTGGTCGTCATGGCCGTCTCCCGTGGTATCTAGGCGATCTATATACCCCTGGTGGGTATATAGTAACGAACTTTGCGGGCACTCGTGGTACCCCGTGCAGAGCATGCTGCCCGATGGGCGACACTGAAGGAATGCCGGTTAGCTGTGGCTGGATGATGCGCCTAGCATCAACTCGACCGAATCCGATGCACCCCGAGGATTTCACGTGCGTTTTCGTCTGACCCCCAGGGAGACGAGCTTCTACGACATGTTCGCGGCCTCCGCGGACAACATCGTGACGGGCTCGAAGCTCCTGATGGAACTGCTCGGGGCGGACGCCTCCGCGCGGACCGAGATCTCCGAGCGGATGCGCGCGGCGGAGCATGCGGGAGATGACGCGACCCACGCGATCTTCCACCAGCTGAACTCCTCGTTCATCACGCCGTTCGACCGCGAGGACATCTACAACCTCGCCTCGTCGCTCGACGACATCATGGACTTCATGGAGGAGGCCGTCGACCTGGTCGTCCTCTACAAGGTCGAGGAGCTGCCCAAGGGCGTCGATCAGCAGATCGAGGTGCTGGCGCGGGCGGCGGAGCTGACCGCCGAGGCGATGCCGAACCTGCGGACGATGTCGAACCTCACCGAGTACTGGATCGAGGTCAACCGCCTGGAGAACCAGGCCGACCAGATCCACCGCAAGCTGCTCGCGCACCTCTTCAACGGCAAGTACGACGCCATCGAGGTGCTCAAGCTCAAGCAGATCGTGGACATCCTCGAAGAGGCGGCGGACGCGTTCGAGCACGTCGCCAACACGGTCGAAACCATCGCGGTCAAGGAGTCCTGAGCCCTCAGCCATGGACACCTTCGCGCTCATCGTGACCATTGCGGTCGCGCTCGGTTTCACCTACACCAACGGCTTCCACGATTCGGCGAACGCGATCGCGACCTCGGTCTCGACCCGGGCGCTGACCCCGCGGGCCGCGCTCGCGATGGCCGCGGTGATGAACCTCGCCGGTGCCTTCCTCGGCAGCGGCGTCGCCAAGACGGTCAGTGAAGGACTGATCGAAACCCCGCACGGCGACCAGGGCATGGGCATCCTGTTCGCCGCGCTGCTCGGCGCGGTGGTCTGGAACCTCGTCACCTGGTACTTCGGGCTGCCCTCGTCGTCCTCGCACGCGCTGTTCGGCGGCATGGTCGGCGCCGCGCTGGCCGGCGGGACCACGGTGATCTGGTCCGGGGTGGTCGAGAAGGTCGTCCTGCCGATGTTCATCTCGCCGGTGGTCGGCCTGGTGCTCGGCTACCTGGTGATGGTCGTCATCCTCTGGCTGTTCCGGCGGTCCAACCCGCACAAGGCCAAGCGGGGCTTCCGCATAGCGCAGACCGTCTCGGCCGCCGGTATGGCGCTCGGGCACGGCCTGCAGGACGCGCAGAAGACCATGGGCGTGGTCGTCATGGCCCTGGTCATCGCCGACGTCGAGGACAAGAACGCGGCCATCCCGATCTGGGTCAAGCTGGCCTGTGCGATCACCCTGTCGCTCGGTACGTACGCGGGCGGCTGGCGCATCATGCGCACCCTCGGCCGCCGCATCATCGAGCTGGACCCGCCGCAGGGCTTCGCCGCGGAGACCACCGCGGCGTCCGTCATGTACACCGCGTCGTTCATGTACCACGCGCCGATCTCCACGACCCACGTCATCACGGCCGGGATCATGGGTGTCGGCTCGACGAAGGGCTCGCGCGCGGTCCGCTGGGGCGTCGCCAAGAACATCGTGATGGGCTGGTTCATCACGATGCCGGCGGCGGCGCTGGTCGCGGCGCTCGCGTACTGGCTGATCCGGCTGGCCTTCGGCTGACGCACCGGCCGGAGCACACCCCGGCCCGACAACGCAGTGGGCCCGCCCCTCCGGGAAGGAGGGGCGGGCCCTTCGCCTTGCGGTGGCACCGCCATGCAGCACCGCAGGACGCTCAGGGGGGTGCCGGCCGGGGCACGTCCCGCAGGACGCGCGGCCTAGCCGAAGCGGCCGGAGATGTAGTCCTCCGTGGCCTGCACCGACGGGTTGGAGAAGATCCGCTCGGTCTCGTCGATCTCGATCAGCTTGCCGGGCTGGCCGACCGCCGCGAGGTTGAAGAACGCCGTACGGTCCGAGACCCGCGCCGCCTGCTGCATGTTGTGCGTCACGATGACGATCGTGAAGCGCTCCTTCAGCTCACCGATCAGGTCCTCGATGGCGAGGGTGGAGATCGGGTCGAGGGCGGAGCAGGGCTCGTCCATCAGCAGCACCTGCGGTTCTACGGCTATCGCGCGGGCGATGCACAGCCGCTGCTGCTGGCCGCCGGAGAGGCCCGAGCCGGGCTTGCTCAGCCGGTCCTTGACCTCGTTCCAGAGGTTGGCGCCCTTGAGGGACTTCTCGACGATGTCCTTGAGCTCGTTCTTCTTGTACGAGCCGTTCAGCCGCAGTCCGGCCGCGACGTTGTCGAAGATCGACATCGTGGGGAACGGGTTGGGGCGCTGGAAGACCATGCCGACGGTGCGGCGGACCGCGACCGGGTCCACGCCGGTGGCGTAGAGGTTCTCGTCGTCCAGCAGCACCTTGCCCTCGACACGGCCGCCGGGGGTGACCTCGTGCATCCGGTTCAGGGTGCGCAGGAACGTCGACTTGCCGCAGCCGGACGGGCCGATGAAGGCGGTCACCGTGCGCGGCTCGATGGTCATCGAGATGTCGTCGATGGCCTTGTGGCTGCCGTAGTACGCGGAGAGGCCGCTGACGTCGATTCGCTTGGCCATGGAAATCACTGCTTCTTTCGCGGGGGGTACGTCGGGTCGCTGTATTGGCCGCGTCAGCGACCGGCGTGCTTGGGGGCCTTCCAGCGGGCGATGCCGCGGGCCACCAGGTTGAGGATCATGACGAAGGCGATGAGGACCAGGGCCGCGGCCCAGGCGCGGTCGTAGGAGGCCTCGGAGCCCTGCTGCCACTGCTGGAACACGTACAGCGGGAGCGACTGCTGGGCGTCTTCGAAGGGGTTGTTGTTGATCGTCTTCGCGCCCCACACCAGGAGCAGGACCGGGGCGGTCTCGCCGGTGATGCGGGCGATGGCGAGCATCACGCCGGTGGTGATGCCGCCGATCGACGTCGGCAGGACGACCTTGAGGATGGTGCGCCACTTGGGGACGCCGAGGGCCAGCGATGCCTCGCGCAGCTCGTTCGGGACGAGCTTGAGCATCTCCTCGGTGGAGCGGACCACGACCGGCATCATCAGGATGGCCAGCGCCATCGACCCGGCGAAACCGGACGGGCCGAAGCCGAGGATCAGGATCCACACGGACAGGATGAACAGGCCGGCGACGATCGACGGGATGCCGGTCATCACGTCGACGAAGAAGGTGACGGCCTTCGCGAGCCGGCCGCGGCCGTACTCGACGAGGTAGATCGCGGTGAGCAGACCGACCGGCGCGGCGATCAGGGTGGCCAGGCCGACCTGCTCCAGGGTGCCGATGATCGCGTGGTAGATGCCGCCGCCGGGCATGGCGTCCGGCAGGGTGCCCATCGAGTGCGACAGGAAGTACCCGTTCAGGACCTTGATGCCGCGGGCGACGGTCTCCCACAGCAGGGAGGCCAGCGGGATGACGGCGAGCAGGAAGGCGACCCAGACCAGGCTGGTGGCCAGCCGGTCCTTGGCCTGCCGGGTGCCCTCGACGGCCGCGGACAGCACGAAGGTGCCGGCGATGAAGAGCAGGGCGGCGATCAGGCCCCACTGGACGGTGCTGTCCAGTCCGGCGGCCAGCCCGATGCCGCAGCCCGCGCCGGCCGCGACCAGCGCGAGCACCGGCGGGGTCCAGCGGGGCAGCCGGGCCTGCTTGAGGGTGACCGGGAGCGGGTTGCCGCCGTTGGCGACCGTACGACGGTCGGTCATCACGCTCATGCTGCGGCTCCCGAGTACTCCTTGCGGCGGGCGATGATCAGGCGGGCCGCGCCGTTGACGACCAGCGTGATCACGAAGAGGACGAGACCGGAGGCGATCAGGGCGTCCTGGCCGAACTGGTCGGCCTCGCTGAACTTGCTGGCGATGTTCTGCGCGAACGTGCCGCCGCCCGGGTCGAGCAGGCTGGCGCTGATCAGGAAGCTGGGCGAGAGGACCGTGGCGACGGCCATGGTCTCGCCGAGCGCGCGGCCGAGGCCGAGCATGGAGGCGCTGATCACGCCGGAGCGGCCGAAGGGGAGCACTGCCATCCGGATGACTTCCCAGCGGGTGGCGCCGAGGGCCAGCGCGGCCTCCTCGTGCATCTTCGGGACCTGGAGGAACACTTCGCGGCTGACGCTGGTCACGATCGGCAGGATCATGATCGCGAGCAGGATGCCGACGGTGAACAGCGAGCGCGGGGCGCCCTGGGAGTAGCTGAAGATCCCGGTCCAGCCGAGGTAGTCGTCCAGCCAGCTGTAAAGGCCGGTCAGGTGCGGGACGAGGAAGAGCGCGCCCCACAGGCCATAGACGATGCTGGGTACCGCGGCGAGCAGGTCGATGACGTAGCCGAGCGGCGAGGCCAGCTTGCGCGGGGCGTAGTGCGAGATGAACAGCGCGATGCCGACGGCGACCGGGACCGCGATCAGCATGGCGATCACCGAGCTGACGACCGTGCCGAAGGCGAGCACCGCGATGCCGAACTTGGGCTCGGTGCCGGTGGCGTTCCAGTCGAACGTGGTGAGGAAGTCGGCCTTGTCGCCGGAGATGGCGAGGACGGACCGGTAGGTGAGGAAGACCGCGATGGCGGCCATGATCACCAGGAGGGCGATACCGGAACCCCGGGAGAGCCCGAGGAAGATCCGGTCACCGGGGCGGACGGCCTTGCCCGAGACGGTGGGACGCACGTCTCCGGGCGGTGGCGGGTTGTCGGCTATGGAAGAAGCAGAAGTCATGGATTCTCCGGTCTGCGGAGTCCCGGGGGACTCCAGGCGCGGCGGTGCACCGGACGGGCGGCGGCCCGAAAGGGGCCCTCGTGGAAGGGCCCCTGTCGGCCGTGTGGGCGGTCGGACCGCCACCCGGGTTGGTCAGGAGAGCGTCTTGACGGTCGCGCGGACCTTGTCGGCGATCTCGGTGGGCAGCGGGGCGTAGCCGAGGGCCTTCAGCGCGGCCTGGCCGTCCTTGCTGGAGACGTAGGTCAGGAAGGACTTGGTGGCCGGCAGGGTCGCGGCCTTGTTGCCCTTGTCGCAGGCGATCTCGTACGTCACCAGGGTGATCGGGTAGGCGCCCTCGGCCTTGGTGGTGTAGTTGAGCTTCAGGGCCAGGTCGTTGCCCTTGCCGACCTGCTGGGCCTCGGAGATGGCCTTGGAAGCATTGTCCACCGTGGCCTCGACCGGCGCCTTGGCGCCGGTGTTCAGCTTGACCGTGGGGATCTTGCCCGAGGTGGCGTAGGACAGCTCGAAGTAGGAGATCGCGCCGCTGGTCTGCTTGACCTGCGAGGAGACGCCGGCCGAGCCGGAGGCCGCCTGGCCGCCGGTGCCTTCCCACTTCTTCGCCGGCTCGTGCTTCCAGTCACCGGGCGCGGCGCCCTTGAGGTACTTGGTGAAGTTGTCGGTGGTGCCCGAGTCGTCCGAGCGGTGGAAGGCCTGGATCTTCAGGTCCGGCAGCTTGGCGTCCGGGTTCAGCTTCTTGATCGCGGCGTCGTTCCACTTCGTGATCTTCGAGTCGAAGATCTTCGCCAGGGTCGGGGCGTCCAGGACCAGGTTGTCCACGCCGGGGACGTTGTAGCCGATCGCGATCGGGCCGCCGACCATGGGCAGGTCGATGGCCTGGCCGCCCTTGCAGACCTGCTTGGACTTGGTGACTTCCTCGGGCTTGAGGGCCGAGTCGGAGCCCGCGAAGGCGGTCTGGCCCTGGAGGAAGGTGGTGACGCCGGCGCCGGAACCGGTCGGCTGGTAGTTGATCTCGGTGTCCTTGCAGGCGCCCGAGTAGTTCTGCACCCAGACGTCCATGGCGTTCTTCTGCGCGGAGGAGCCGGACGCGAGCAGCTTGCCCTTGCCCTCGCACTTGATGTTCGCGGACTTGGCGGAACCGCCGCCGCCACCGCCGCCGGCGGTGGTGTCGTCGGAGCCGCACGCCGTCAGGGCCAGGGCACCGGAGACGGCGAGAGCGCCAACGGCGAGGGCGCGAACCCGGTTCTTGCGCTGAAGCTTCACTGTCGGGAATTCCTTCCTGGGGCGCGCCGCATCGTCGGCGTGCGAGGTGATGGGGTGTGTCGTGACCGCCGTGGGGGATGCGGTTGCGGTATGTGCTTATCCGTGCCGCGCTCGCCTTCCGGGCGTGACGCGCACTCGGTACGGCCGAAATTAGGCAGATCAAGTGAAGCGGCCGATGGAGGAGAGTGAACGCAGGGTGAACCTCGGCCATCGGCTGGGTGTGTGGGAAGAAGTGCTCGTCCACCTGTACTAAAGGGCCCGTCGCTCTGTTGAATTACCGGCCGGTATGGCAGCATCCGCGCCGGAGTGGCGACACGAATCGGTGCGGAACGACCGGAGGTGGCTGGTGGGGAGCCAGGGGGCACGGCAGGGCGTTCGGGAGGTACGGGAGACAGCGGCCGCAACGGCCGTAACGGCTGTACGGGGCAAAACGGGCGGGCGGGCCGTCGCGGGCCGCCGGCTGGCGGTGTGCACCGCCGTCGTCCTGTGCGTCACGGGCCTACTGGGCGCCACGGCGTCCACCGCGTACGCCGACGCCCCGAAGGACCCGCCCGCGGGCTCCGGGCGGGCCTCGGGGGCCCCGGACGACGCGGATGCCGGCGCCCGCCACCTCGACGACGTGCGCAAGCGGATCGACGCCCTCTACCGCAAGGCCGAGCAGGCCACCGACGCCTACAACGCCGCCAAGGAAGAGGTCGAACGCCAGCAGAAGGAGATCGTCAAGCTGGCCCGCACCATCGACCGCACCCAGCACGACCTGGCCGCCCTCAAGCGGCAGGCGGGCGCCCTGGCCAGTGCGCAGTACCGGGGCGGCGGACTGCCGGCCGAGGCGAAGCTGATGCTCAGCGCCGACCCGGAAGCCTTCCTCGACAACGCCACCCTGGCCCGCAAGGGCCAGCTGGCCGCCCGGCGCGTGATCAGTCAACTCGCCCGGATGCAGGGCGATTTGCAGGACTATTCGAAAGCCGCGACCGACCGCTGGGAACGGCTGGAGGCGAACCGCAAGAAGAAGGAAAGCGCCCGGAAGGACATCGAGAAAAAGATCGACGCGGCAAAGGAGCTGGAATCCCGGCTGGCCGCGAAGGAAAAGGCCCGGCTGCGGAAGCTGGAGGACGAGGCGGCCTTCCGGGAACAGCAGAAGTGGCTCGACTCGGGCGTACTGGACGAGATCAGCAATAAGGCGTCGGTGGCCGGTCGTAAGGCGATTTCCTACGCCACCGCGCAGCTCGGCAAGGATTACGTGTGGGGCGCCGAGGGCCCGGACACCTTCGACTGTTCCGGGCTCACCCTGCGGGCCTGGCAGCACGCCGGGCGGACCATTCCGCGGACCTCGCAGGAGCAGTGGCGCCAGCTGCCGCACGTCGCCCTCCGGGACATGCGGCCGGGCGATCTGATCATTTACTTCTCCGACGCCAGCCATGTCGGGATGTACCTCGGTGACGGCGCGCTCCTGCACGCCCCGCGGCCCGGCCGGCAGGTGACGATCACCGGGGCCGGCTCGATGCCCATCCTCGGAGTGGTCCGGCCGGACGGTGACCCACGACACCATGACGCGGATCACGTCCGCGATAAATGACCGGATTGTTTCCTCTCCGAGAGTTGTCGGCTTGTCGCCGAATGCACTCAAGCGGGGTGATATTCGTCATTCCGCATTCCCCCCGACCCAGGTCAAATGGCTTATTGGCCGCGGCATATGACGATGGCCGATTGCCGACGGCCATTCCATACCGCTCCGTTCTGCCGCTATGGTCGCCTGTCAGTGCCCGGAGCGTGCCCGTTCGATCGACCGACGAGCGGCGGAGCCGGTCACCGTGGTGCGCCGGTCGGCGCCCATGTGCCCCTCGGGGGGAGGGAAGGAAGCAGACCGATGCCCGTACCCGTACCGCACCCGCGGACGGTCGTGCTGCCGCACCAGGCAGGACCGGTGGACGACGCCTGCGCGCGGACCGCGCAGGTCGCCGGCGCGCCGGGCGCGGGGGACGCGATGCACCGGGGCCCGGACGCCCCGGAAATCGAACAGCGACTTTCGGCCGATCCCGTCCCGGCTCAGCAGGGCCTGACCCTGCTCCTCATCGGCGAGGACCCCAACAGTCACGTCCCCGAGATGTGGGACTGGGCCGGCCGCAAGGTACGGCTGCGCACCGCCCGCAACCTCACCGAGGCCGAGCGGCTGCTCACCGACGACGTGCACTGCATCCTGCTCGACCTGCCGCCGGCCGAACCCGCCGGCCGCACCGCGGGCGACAGCGGCACCCCCGCCGACGACGCCCTGGGCATGCTGCGCGACGTCCTGCGGCTGGCACCCTCGCACGCCGTCCTCGTGCTCACCTACGAGACGGACGCCGAGCGCGCCGCCGACGCCGTACGCGTCGGTGCCCAGGACTACCTCTTCCGCGACGAGCTCGACGGCGCGGTCCTCAGCCGCGCCGTGCGCTACGCCGTCGAACGCAAACGCGCCGACCTCGCCCAGCGCCAGCTCACCGAGTCGCGGATGCTCGCCCAGGAGAACGCCCGCCTGGAGCGCGGACTGCTGCCCACCCCGCTGCTGGACGGCTCCGACCTGCGGTTCGCCGCCTGCTACCGCCCCGGCCGCAGCCGCGCCCTGCTCGGCGGCGACTTCTACGACACCGTCCGCACCGCCGACGGCACCGTGCACGCCATGATCGGCGACGTCTGCGGCCACGGCCCGGACGAGGCCGCCCTCGGCGTCGAACTGCGGATCGCCTGGCGCGCGCTGACCTTCGCCGGGCTGTGCGGCGACGAGCTGCTCGCCACCCTCCAGAAGGTGCTGGAGCACGAGCGCGCGGACGACGAGATCTTCGCGACGCTGTGCACCGTCGACATCTCCGCGGACGGCCGCCGCGCCGGGCTGTGCCTGGCCGGCCACCCCGCGCCGCTGCTCGCCCGGGCCGGCGAACGCCCGCAGCTGCTGCCGTACGAATGCGGCGGCCCGGCGCTCGGCCTGCTGCCGGAGGCCCGCTGGCCGCGCCGCCAGGTCGAGCTGGGAGGCTCCTGGAGCCTGATGATGTACACCGACGGCCTGATCGAGGGCCGGATCGGTGAGGGCAACCAGCGGCTCGGCCAGGAGGGCATGGCGGAGCTCGTCGGTCGGCAGATGGAGTCCGGACTCGGGGGCGACGCCCTGCTGGACGCGGCCGTCCGGGAGGTACGCGACCTCAACGGCGGCGAGCTGACGGACGATGTGGCCGTGCTGCTGCTGGACCGCCGCTGAGCGGCTGCCTCAGGGGTGGGACGGCCCGGGGGCCGGGCGGCTCAGCGCCCGCCGTTGAACGGCCCGTACGGCCCGTCGGAGCTGGAACCGCCGCGCCGCGGCCCGCGGCCACCGCCGGACACCGCCCGCAGCGCCGGCCGGACGTCGACGGTGTAGACGATCACCGCGATCACGCCGATGATCGGCAGGAACGACATCACCGGCAGGACGAACAGCAGCGCCGTGGCGATGCTGAGGAAGATCAGCCACATGGGCTTGGTCTGCTTGCTCGCCGCGCGGTAGGCGTCCTCGCGGCGCACCGCGGCGTCGATCAGCATCACGGCGGCATAAATGCCCAGTGCGAGCTGTGCCCAGCCCAGAATCGACTGGAACCCGTAGATCAGCACGCCGTCCTCCGCCCGTTCGCCTGCTGTGTGGTCTGTGCCGTGTGGTCCGGCTGCCCGGCTTTCACGGCCGGGGGGCCGCCGACTGCTGCCCGTGCGGCCCCACCGTACCCGCACAACGGGCCGGGCACGCCAGGTGTGCCCGGCCCGGCCGTGATCCGCGCCTCAGCGCGCGGTACGCGGCCGTGCGCTCACTTCGCGGACGGCGGGGTGCTCTTCTTCGCCGGGGACGGCGCCGGGCCCGGCTTGCGCTGCGCGACCGGCTTCTTCGCCGCCGCGGGCTTGGTCTGCGGCGAGGTGGTGGCCTTGGCCGACGGGCCGGCCTTGCTCGCCGACTTGGCGCCGTTGGCCGTACCGGTCTTCGCGCCGCTGTTCTTGGCCGCGGACTTGGGGGCCGGCTCCGGCTCGATCGCCACCGCGACGTCCTCGGTGCGCTCGGCCATCTCACCGCGCCAGGTCGCCACCGCGTCCCGGCCGCGCTCGGCCAGCTCCTCGTAGCCCTCCCGGGCCCGCACCGCGGTCTCGGCGACCCGGCCGACGCCCTGCAGCGCCAGCTCTTGGGCCTGGTCGCGGAACTTCTTGAAGTCGCCGTCGAGCGACTCCAGCAGCTCCGCCAGCTTCTCCTGGGCGTCCTTGGCCTGCTTGGTGACCAGCGCCTGGACCTCCTTGGGATCGGTGCTGCGGACGGACTCGAAGCGCTTGGGCGCCTCGGCCCGGATCCGCTCCACCAGCTGCGGCACCTCGCCGAGCTTCTCGGCGGCCAGATCGATGGTGCCGGCCACGGCGTAGAGCGGGGTTGCGTCGGTCAGGACCTTGCGGAGCTCATCGGTGTTGATGGCCATGACGTGGTTCCTCCTGGAACGAATCGGTTGCTCAGGTGGCGTGCGGGCCGTCGTCGGCCTCGGTCTCATGGGAGTCCGCTTCGCGTCCGTCCGCATGGCCGCCCGCTGCCCGGTCCTCGCGGCTGACCAGCCCGTTCTCCTTGCGGAAGGACTCGTAGATCTGCAGCAGGACCTGCTTCTGTCTCTCGTTCAGCGCCGGGTCGGTGAGTATCGCGGTCTGCACCTCGACCCCGTCCAGACCGTGCCGCTCATCCAGAATCCCGGCCTGGACGTACAGCGTCTCCGCGGATATCCGCAGCGCCTTGGCCAGCTGCTGGAGGATCTCCGCACTGGGCTTGCGCAGGCCGCGCTCGATCTGGCTGAGATACGGATTGGACACCCCGGCGGCATCCGCGAGCTGCCGCAGGCTCAGCTGCGCGGTGCGCCGCTGCTCCCGCAGGAACTCGCCGAGATTGCCGACGTTGAGTGATGCCATACCTCGATGGTGCCTCGTCGTGCTAACTATTGCAAGCAAGCGCTAGCAAAAGTGGTACGCGGGGGGCCTCGGTCCTCCTGCGGTTGGTACACCGGCTTCCCCGCACCCAGCCCCAGCAACCGCGCCTCGGCCTCGTCGAGATCCGCGACCTTGAAGCAGAGGTGGAGCTGCTGGAGAACGGCCGGGTCGGGCAGCTCGAGGGCCGGTGGTCGTCGACCCTCCGTAGAGGGGGCCCGTAGAAGGGTCGGCCCGCGGGCGGACACTGGTCAGGAACGAAGAAGCGTGGCATGCCGCTCGCCCGTAGCGTGAGCCGCAGCGAGCCATGAGCCCGGCAGATCCCGCGGTTCCAGTCGTTCCCGCCGTTCCGTAGTTCCCGCCGTTCCGTATTTCCAGTCGTTCCGCAGTTCCAGCAGATGGAGACACCGATGAGCATGGCCCCGAGGACGGACCCGCAGGCGCCGGCGCCGCACGTTGCCGACCGCCATGAGTGGATCCGCGTGCACGGCGCGCGCGTGAACAACCTCAAGGACATCAGCATCGAGATACCCAAGCGCCGGCTGACCGTGTTCACCGGCGTCTCCGGCTCGGGCAAGAGCTCGCTGGTCTTCGACACCATCGCCGCGGAATCGCAACGGCTGATCAACGAGACGTACAGCGCCTTCGTACAGGGCTTCATGCCGAACCTCGCCCGGCCCGAGGTCGACGTCCTCGACGGGCTGACCACCGCGATCACCGTCGACCAGCAGCGGATGGGCGGCGACCCCCGCTCCACCGTCGGCACCGCCACCGACGCCAACGCGCTGCTGCGCATCCTCTTCAGCCGCCTCGGCGCCCCGCACATCGGCCCGCCCAGCGCGTACTCCTTCAACACCGCCTCGGTCCGGGCGAGCGGCGCGATCACGGTCGAGCGCGGCAACAAGAAGGCGGTGAAGGCGACTTACTCCCGCACCGGCGGCATGTGCCCGCGCTGCGAAGGCCGGGGCACGGTCTCCGACATCGACCTCACCCAGCTCTACGACGACTCCCTGTCGCTCACCGAGGGCGCGATCACCGTCCCCGGCTACAAGGGCGGCGGCTGGAACTCCCGGCTGTACGCCGAGTCGGGCTTCTTCGACCCGGACAAGCCGATCCGCACGTACACCGAGCGGGAGTTGCACGACTTCCTGCACCGCGAGCCGACCCGGATGAAGATCGCGGGCATCAACATGACGTACGAGGGCCTGATCCCGCGGATCCAGAAGTCGATGCTGGCCAAGGACCGGGAGGCGATGCAGCCGCACATCCGGGAGTTCGTGGAGCGCGCGGTCACCTTCACCCCCTGCCCCGAGTGCGACGGCACCCGGCTCAGCGAAGGCGCCCGGTCCTCGAAGATCAACGGCATCAGCATCGCCGACGCCTGCGCGATGCAGATCAGCGACCTGGCGGAGTGGGTGCGCGGCCTGACGGAGCCGTCGGTGGCACCGCTGCTGACCGCCCTCCAGCACAGCCTCGACTCATTCTCCGAGATCGGCCTCGGCTATCTCTCCCTCGACCGGCCGTCGGGCACGCTGTCCGGCGGCGAGGCGCAGCGCGTCAAGATGATCCGCCACCTCGGCTCCTCGCTCACCGATGTCACCTACGTCTTCGACGAACCCACCACCGGCCTGCACCCCCACGACATCCAGCGGATGAACGACCTGCTGCTGCGGCTGCGCGACAAGGGCAACACGGTGCTCGTCGTGGAGCACAAGCCGGAGGTGATCGCGATCGCCGACCACGTCGTCGATCTCGGCCCCGGCGCCGGTACGGCCGGCGGCACGGTCTGCTTCGAGGGCACCGTCGAGGAGTTGCGGACCGGCGGCACCCTCACCGGCCGCCACTTCGACGACCGGGCCGCCCTGAAGAAGTCGGTGCGCGAACCGAACGGGGTGCTGGAGATCCGCGGCGCGTCGCTGCACAACCTGCGGGGCGTCGACGTCGACATCCCGCTCGGGGTGCTCTGCGTGATCACCGGCGTCGCGGGCTCCGGCAAGAGTTCCCTCGTGCACGGCTCGATCCCGGCCGCGGAGGGGGTGGTCGCGGTGGACCAGGCACCGATCCGCGGCTCCCGGCGCAGCAACCCGGCCACGTACACCGGGCTGCTCGACCCGATCCGCAAGGCGTTCGCCAAGGCCAACGGCGTCAAGCCGGCGCTGTTCAGCGCCAATTCGGAGGGCGCCTGCCCCACGTGCAACGGCGCCGGCGTCCTCTACACCGACCTGGCGATGATGGCCGGCGTCGCCACCACCTGCGAGGACTGCGACGGCAAGCGGTTCGAGGCATCGGTGCTGGAGTACACCTTCGGCGGGCGGGACATCAGCGAGGTGCTCGCGATGCCGGTGGACGAAGCCCTGGAGTTCTTCGCCGAGGGCGAGGCGCGCACCCCGGCCGCGCACCGGATCCTTCAGCGGCTCTCCGACGTCGGCCTCGGCTACCTCACCCTCGGCCAGCCGCTCACCACCCTCTCCGGCGGCGAACGGCAGCGGCTCAAACTGGCCACGCACATGGCCGAGAAGGGCGGTGTGTACGTCCTCGACGAGCCGACCGCCGGCCTCCACCTCGCCGACGTGGAACAGCTCCTGGCCCTCCTCGACCGGCTCGTCGACTCCGGTAAGTCCGTCCTCGTCATCGAGCACCACCAGGCCGTCATGGCCCACGCCGACTGGATCATCGACCTCGGCCCCGGCGCCGGCCACGACGGCGGCCGCATCGTCTTCGAGGGCACACCGGCCGACTTGATCGCGGACCGTTCCACGCTGACGGGGGAGCATTTGGCGGGGTATGTGGGGGGGTGAGCCCGGGAGGAGGAGGGGTGGGGGTGCCCGGTGCAATTGGCGGGGCGCGGCTGGGGAGTTGGCGGGGCCCGGCCGTTGCGGTGGACGGGGTGCGGCCGTTGCGGTGGACGGGGCGCGCCCGGGGAGTAGCCGGGCGCGCGCCCGGGAAGTCGCCGTGGGATGGTCGAAGAGTCTCCCGAAACCGCCCGTGACCAGGGCAAATCCTCGATAGTGGAGGTATGCCGACACGTCACGACGACCGGAGTGAACCCTTGGCCGCCACCCCTGACACCCGCCCGGACGCCCCCGCCCCCGCCGCCCGCTTCTCGCCGCTGCAGCACCTGATGTACGGGCACATATACGCCGATGCCGTACGCGCCGTCATAGTGCACGGCATCGCGGACCTCCTGGCCGACGGCCCGCGCACCGCCGAGGACCTGGCGGAGCGCTCCGGCACCCAGGCCGTACCCCTGCGCCGGATCCTACGGATGCTCGCCACCAGAGGACTGTTCCGCGAGGAGAACGGGGCGTTCGCCCTGACGGAGAGCGGGGCGGGCCTGCGCGCCGATGTGCCCGGCTCCCAGCGCGCCACCGCCCTGCTGTTCACCGACGAGATGTTCCGCCGCTCCGCCGAGAACCTCCCCGACACCCTGCGGACCGGCGAGCCCGGCTTCGAGACCGCTTACGGCCTGCCCTTCTTCACCCACCTGTCCGCCACGCCCGACAAGAGCCGTCTGTTCGACGCCGCGATGACCTCGCGCACCGGCCAGGCGGACGAGGACATCGCCGGCGCCTACCGCTTCCCCGCCAGCGGCACGGTCGTGGACGTCGGCGGCGGCCGCGGCGGCCTGCTCCGTGAGGCCCTCACCCGCTCCCCGGGCCTGCACGGCGTCCTCTTCGACCGGCCCGAGACGGTCGCCGACCACCTGCTCGACACCGAAGAACTCGCCGGCCGTTGGCGCACGGAAGGCGGCGACTTCTTCACCGCCGTACCGCAGGGCGGTGACCTCTACCTCCTCAAGAACATCCTGCACGACTGGCCCGACGAGGACTGCCTGCGCATCCTGCGCACCATCCGCCGGGCCGTGACCCCCGGCACGCGGCTGCTCGTCATCGACGCGGTGCTGCCCGCCGACGGCTCCCCGCACCCGGCCCTCGCCCTCGACATCGTCATGCTCATGGTCGTCCGCGGCCGCGAACGCACCGCCGCCGAGTTCCAGGACCTCCTCACCCGCTCCGGCTTCCACCTCCACCGCATCCTCCCGACCCGCGCGATGTCCTCCGTCATCGAAGCCGAGGCGACCGCAGACGCGAAGCCGGAGCCGGAGCCGGCGAGGTAGGGGCGGAGCGACCGGTTCCCCGCCCCCGGCACCCTCGACCTGCGCCGGAAGGCGACTCCTGGCTCATTTGCGGCTCACTCGCGGCTCAGCCGAGGCTCACCTCGCGCCTCGGTCCCCGCTCACTCCTTGAGCCAGAAGCTGGTGGCGTCGAGCCAGGCGTCGAGCAGCGCCTCGTCGCCGAGGACCTCGATGCCGCCGCCGGGGCCCCCGGGGGCGAACCGCCGGCCGTAGACGAAGAGCAGCAGGTCGGCCAGCGGACCCTGGGCGGTCACGGTGGCCAGGCCCCCGGTCACGGTGGTCGGGCTCCCGGTCCCGGTGGCCGGGCCCCCACCGCGGCCCGAGACGAGGGTGTTGCCGTCCAGACGGACCAGCCATTCCGCGCCGGCTTCGGGGGCGGTGTCGGTGGCCCGGAAGCACAGGGTCCGGCCGCCGGCCAGGAGGGCGGGCAGGTCGGGCCTGGTCTCGAATACGGGGGGCAGATGGCCGAAGCTCATCCACTCGTCCAGGGCGTCGACGGCGACCTCGTCGTCCACGGTGAAGTCCGCTCCGACGGCGAAGGCCGCGTCCGCGCGGTGGACCACCGTCTCGTGGGTCATACGGCGGGCCCAGAACACCGGCGTGCCACCGGGGGCCACGGTCCACACCGCGACCTCCGGCCCCGCCGTCCGCAACGCGTCCGCCAGTTGCCCGGCGCCCTCGGTGAGCCATGCGGCGAGTTCGGCCGGGTCCTGGTCCGTCGCGTCGGAGACGTTGTTGAGCCGCTCCTCGGAGACGGGCCCGGTGGCCCGGGTCCGTACGATCGTCTCCACCCAGCGATGCGCCTCGCCGAGATGGCGCAGCAGCTGACCGAGGTTCCACCCGGGGCAGGCGGGCACGGGGGTGGCCAGTGCGGCTCCCTTGACGTGGGACGTCAACAGGGCGGTCTGGGCGACGATTTCGGCACAGTGACGGTCATAGCTCATCGAAGCCGTCGAAGTCATCGAAGGAGACATGGCGTCACGATAGGGCGCCCCCCGGACCGGCCCCCACCGGATTTCCCACCGGTGGTTACGGGGATGTCGCCGGCCTCCGTCCTCCGCGCCCCTTCATCCCCGGGGGAGCCTCCAGAGGACGCCCGGGTACGGGTCGCGGCACCCGTCCCTATAGCCCCCATAGCCCCCGAAGCGTTCCTCTACAGAGCCGCCTGGCCCGGCTGCCGCCACGTCCCCACAATCACCGTCGCGTACAACTCCTCCGAGCGGACGATCCGCGGGAGCAGCCCCGCGCCGGTGAACGCCTCGACGGCCCGGGCCGCCTGCCGCTCACTCGTCTCGACCAGCAGATGCCCGCCGGGCGCCAGCCACTGCGGCGCGGCCCCGGTCACCCGGCGCAGTACGTCGAGCCCGTCCGCCCCGCCGTCGAGCGCCACCAGCGGCTCGTACTCGCGGGCCTCGGCCGGCAGCAGCCCGACCTCTTCGGTCGGTACGTAGGGCACGTTGGCCACCAGGACGTCGACGCGGCCACGGAGCCCCGGTGGCAGTGGCTCGAAGAGGTCGCCCTCGTAGACCGCGCCGCCGACGGGCGCGACATTACGGCGGGCGCAGCGCACCGCGGCGGGTTCGATATCGGCCGCGTACAGCTCGACCTGCTCCAGGCCGGCGGCCAGTGCGGCGCCCACCGCTCCGGAGCCGCAGCACAGATCGACAACCACGGTGGGCCGTTGTTCCGCGCCGGTCTCCGGGGTGACGGACCGGCGCCGCAGGCGGAGTGCCTGCTCCACGAGGAACTCCGTACGGCGGCGCGGCACGAAGACGCCGGGGTCGACGGCGATCCGCAATCCGCAGAACTCGGCCCAGCCCAGGACGTGTTCCAGGGGGTGGCCAAGGGTGCGGCGTTCCACCATGGCGGCGAGTTCATCGGACGTACGGGCGGCCGCGAGCAGCAGCGCCGCCTCGTCCTCGGCGAAGACGCAGCCGGCAGCACGCAGCCTGGCGACGATCTCCGGCGCCAGACCGTGGCAGGTGCCCTGGACCGCGGAGTCAGGGCGCAATGAGGGTGCTGACAAAGGGCGTGCAGGCCGTGAAGGGCGGGACGGCCCTGGAGGAGCTGAGGGGCCGGAAGGGGCTGAGGGGCCGGAAGGGGCCGAAGAGGCCGAAGAGGCCGAAGGAACTGGGGAAGCCGAGGATCCCGAATGGTGGCCTGAGGGTCGTGAGAGGTGCTGTGACGGCATGTGTGGTGAGCCTTTCGGGGCGCCGAGGCGGGCCTGGCTCACCTGTGCCGGAAGGTCACCTGCGGCGGTGGACCATGCGGACGGGAGACGGGCGCGCCTGCCTGGACTGGCGGGGTATCGGTCTCACCTCCTCGGTCACTCCACTGCTGGGACGGCACAGAGTACCTGACGGCGTGTGAGCGGGTGTCCCTCGTCCGAACTGATTTTCAGGAAAGTACTTGTCAGTTCGGAAAGCGCTTGCCATGCTGAAAACACGCAGCCGAAGAGCGTCCGCCGCGGGAGACGAACCCGCGACAGGTCCGCGACCAACTCACGACCACTCGCGGCCAACTCGCGACGAAGCAACGACGCAACGGCGGCTGCTCAACGGGGAATCAAGGAACGCCGGAATGCCAGGGGGGACTGACATGAAAGACATGCCGGAGCAGGCATACGCATCCGAGGACGCGGCGGCCGCACTGACCCGCGCCCAGGAGTTGACCAGTACGGTCCGGGCGAGCACGAAGTGGTACGTCCGCTATCAGGTGATCTACGGCTGCGGGGCCGGGATGATGGTGCTGGCCCTCGGGTTGTTGGGGCAGCCGTACGGAGTGGCGATCAGCAGCATCTTCTGGTGCGCCACCGTGGGCGGACTTTCGGTGTACGCGGCCCGGCAGCGGGTCGCCCGGCGCGGCTTCGGCCGCTGGCATGCCGGCCTGATCACCGCCTGGGGAGTGCTCTACAGCGCGGTGTTGGTGCCGGGCTTCATCTGGTTCCAGGGCGTCGCGGCGTGGTGGGTGGCCGGAGCAGTCCTGGTGGCCCTTCCCGGGCTGATAGGCGGATACGCGGAGGCCCGCCGGTGAGCACCTCGCGGCAGTCGCCCCAGGGGGCTCATCCGCGGCACGGCCTCGACGAGGTCATCCACGCGCCCGTCCGCTTCTCCATCGTGGCGACCCTGGCGGCCGCCGACAAGGCCGAGTTCGCCTTCGTCCGCGACACCGTCGAGGTGAGCGACTCGGTACTGTCGCGCCAGGTCTCCACCCTGGAGAAGGCCGGTTATGTCGCCGTCACCAAGGGCTACGTCGGCAAGCGCCCCCGCACCTGGCTCGCCCTGACACCCGCCGGCCGCACCGCATTCGCCGCCCACTGCCAGGCTCTGAGCGCCATAGCGGAGGGCGCTGGTGAGGCCGGCGGCTGACCCGTAAGCCCTGACGGGCGGGACCGACGGGCGGGACCGACGGCCTGAGGTGGGCGGCGAGGCCGGAGCCGATGGGCGGCGAGGCCGGAGCCGACATGGCGCCCGTGATGCGGAGGCCGTGACGCGGTGGCTCGTAGCGCGGTCGCTCGTAACGCGGCGTCCGCGACTCCGCGGCCGTGACTCCGCGGCCGTGACCTGGTGACTCCCTGGAGCCGCGCCTTGGGCCCGCGATCTGCGAGACGGGAACGGGTCGGGACCGGGGCGGGCGGAGACCGGGGTCGGAACCGGGACCGAGGCCGAGGCCGAGGCCGAAAGACCGGGACCGAGGCCGAGGCCGAAAGACCGGGACCGAGGTCAAGGCCGAGACCGTAAGACCGGTACCGAGGCCGGGTGGGTACCGGGACCGGGGTCGCCCCGGCGCCGTGTTGACTTGGAGCGCACTCCAACTCCTAGTGTCCACCACGGGATTGAGCCCCACGATCAGCCCGTCCAGGAGGTAGCGGCACTATGACCACGACGACCATTCCCCCGCGCAAGCTCGGTGAGCTGGAGGTATCCGCGCAGGGACTCGGCTGCATGGGGATGAGCCACGGTTACGGGGAGTCGGACGACGCGCAGTCGATCGCCACCATCAACCGGGCGCTCGACCTCGGCGTCACGTTCCTGGACACCTCCGACTTCTACGGTGCGGGGCACAACGAGGAGTTGATCGGCCGGGCCATCGCCGGGCGGCGGGACGAGGTCGTGCTGGCGACGAAGTTCGGGTTCGCCAACCGGCTCGGCGAGCCGACCGCGATCCGGGGCGACGCCGCGTACGTACGGCAGGCATGTGACGCATCGCTGCGCCGGCTCGGGGTCGACCACATCGACCTCTACTACCAGCACCGGGTCGACCCCGAGGTGCCGATCGAGGAGACCGTCGGGGCGATGGCCGAGCTGGTCGCGGCCGGCAAGGTGCGCCACCTCGGACTGTCCGAGGCGAGCGCGGCGACGCTGCGCCGGGCACATGCGGTGCACCCGATCGCCGCGCTGCAGAGTGAGTGGTCGCTGTGGACCCGGGACCTGGAGCAGGAGGTCGCGCCGGTCTGCCGGGAGCTCGGGATCGGGCTGGTGCCCTTCTCGCCCCTGGGCCGCGGGTTCCTGACGGGCCGATACACCAGCGTCGAGGGCCTGGCGGAGACGGATGTGCGCCGTACCCAGCCGCGGTTCGCCGACGGAAACCTGGAGCAGAACCTGGCCATCGTCGAGAAGCTGAACGAACTCGCCGAGCAGAAGGGAGTCAGTGCCGGCCAGCTCGCGCTGGCCTGGGTGCAGCACCGCGGGGACGACGTGGTGCCCATCCCGGGCACCCGCCGGCAGAAGTACCTGGAGGAGAACGTCGCGGCGCTCGCCATCGAACTGTCCGCCGAGGACCTCGCCGCCATCGACGCCGCGGCCCCGGCCGGACAGGTGGCCGGGACCCGGTACGACGAGGTGAGCATGACCTTCGTCGACGGCTGACCGGTCAGGAGCCGGCCAGGCCCACCCCGGCCTGCCGGTCCTCGCGTGCCTGCCGGTCCCCGCCTGCCGGTACTCGCCTGCCGGCCTCGCCCCGCAGGCCGGCTACGCGGGCGACATCACCTCGTACAGGTTGCCGGAGTCGTCGGCGAAGAACAGGCCACGGGGGCACAGCGGGTGGTCGGTACGGCCGTTGTCCGGGGTGGTCGGGTCGTTGCCGTAGGGGATGCCGGCCGCCTCGATGCGGGAGAGGATCCCGTCGAAGGTCTCGGGGTCCACGTCGAAGGCGAGATGGTGGCCCTCGGCGTCCGGCACGGTCATGAAGTCGAGGGTGAGCGTCTCGTTGACCCGAACCGGCGCGAAATGCCCGAGCCGACCGGCCGGCGGGAGCTCCGGCAGCCCCATGACCTGCGCAAAGAACCGAGCAGCCGCCCGGTGATCGGCCGCCGGGACGATGGTGTGGTTGAGGGTCACGGTCATGCGGGACTCCTGATGGTTGGGGCTGACGGGTGGTGGTTGGGCGCTGGCGGTCGCTCGTCGCTCGTCGCTCGTCGCTCGTCGGGCGTTTGGCGTGGGCGGACGCGGGGCGTGGGGTACGGGTGCGGGGCGCGCCTCGGCTGGGCCTGAGCCTGGCGGTGCGTCGCGGTGGTCGGCGTGTGGTGGTGTCGGCGTGTGGTGGTGCGTTTGCCGGTCCGCGGGGGCTGGGACGTGGCATCGACGGGGCGCGGAGATGCGTCGTCACCCTGGTACGTGGGGGTGCGTCGGGTGCGTCGCTGCCGGGCTGTGGCGGTTGGCTGCGGGCGGCGGGTCGGTGACGCGGCATTGCCGGGTGCGGTCGCCTGTTGTGTCCGGAGTGGGTGAGGTGATGTGCCGTTGCCAGTCCGCGGTTGGGCGTCGCCGGGGCGGTCCTGTGTCGGACGGGCCTGGTGGGGCGTTGCTGGCGTTGCTGGCGTGCGAGCGATGAGGCGGGGGCCGGGGCGCGGTGCGGTTCGTCGTTGCTGCGAGCGGAGGTGCGGTGCGTTGTTGCCGGGCCCGCTGGTTGGCGATTGTTCCCAGGGCGCGGCGGGGGTGGTCGTTGTGGGGGGCGGCGATGGGAACGTCGCTGAGGCGCGGTGGTGCGTCGTTGTGGGGGCGTGGATGGTGGAGCGTTGTGGGGGCGCGGCGCGTTCGGCGTAGGTGGGCAGGTCGTGGCGCCGTAGTGCCGAGCGTTCGTCAATGCCGGGCTGCGGGTGGGTTGTTAGGGGGCGCGGCGATCGGGCGTTGCCCGGCATGGTGGTTGGCCGTTGGCGGCCCGTGATGCCTCGTTGGCGGGGCAGGCGGCAGGCGGCAGGCGGCAGGCGGCATGCGGCAGGCGGTACTGCCGGCTCGCGCGGCGGGATATTCAGGGGGTGGCTAAGCGGCGTCCGGGGGTGCGGCGGGTCGCCAGTTGGTTGGCGGGGTGCGGCAGTGCCTCGTTTGGGGTCGGCGGTGGTGCGTCGTATGTGGGGTGGGGCGGGGTGGGGCTCGTTGGCTGAGGCGTGGGTTACGTGTCCTTGCCGGGGTGGGTGAGGGTGCCGTGGAGGAGGACGGCGATGAGTTCCTCGCTGGTGAGAGGGGTGTCGGCCTCTGAGACGGGGGTGGGGAGGCGGGTGAAGAGGAGGCCCAGGAAGGCGCCGGCGACCTTTTCGGGGGACAGGCGGAAGGCGTCCCGGTCCGGTTCGATCAGTTCGGTGACGGCTTGGCGGAGCGCGGCGGCGGAGCGTGCCCGGGGGTCCTCCGGCGGGCCGTCCGTCTTGGCGCCGGTCTCCGGGGTGACGGCGCCGGGTTCGCGGCCGCGGCTGCGCAGGTGGCCGGAGGCGTGCAGGGCGCCGACGACGGTGCCGATCCGCTCCATATGGGCGCGCAGTGCCTCGGCCGCTTCCGTCAGCCGGGCGGCGAGCGGCTGGTCCAGGGAGACCGAGGCCAGTTCGCGTAGGACGTGGTCCGTGCTGACCGCCTCGCGGACGCAGGCGTCCAGCACCTCGTCCTTGTCCTTGAAGGCCCGGAAGATCGTGGCCTCGCCGATGCCCGCGGCGCGGGCGATCTGACTGGTGGTGACGGCCGCGCCGTACTCCGCCACCAACGGCAGCGCGGCGGCCACGATCATGGCCCGGCGCTGTTCCACACTCATGCCGGGTGCGCGCCGGCGTGCAGGTTGTGGGGTCATGGTGTCGATAGTACGGAGTGAGTGCTCACTCCGTCAATGGTTTCCGTCCCGGCGTGCGCCGCGCGGGTCCGCCGTCCGCTCTCTAGACTTTTTGCAGCGGACCTCTCGCAGCAGAGTGCTTGCTCCGTTGCCGGCGCGCTTGTTGTGGCTGCTTTGCGGCGGGCGCTGCTCTGCGGTCGGTACTGCGTGACGGGTGCTGTATTGCGGGCGCTGCGTGGTGGGTGCTGCGTTGCTGGCGCTGCGTGGCGGGTGCTGTGTTGCGGATGCTGCGTGGCGGGTGTTCGTGCCGTCGTCGTGTGGAAGGGCGGCGTGCCATGGAATGGAAGCTCGAACTGGTGCCGGTTCCGGTCACCGATGTGGAGCGGGCCAAGCGCTTCTACAGCGAGCAGCTGGGCTTCGCCGTCGACCATGACGTTTCGGTCGGCGGCCGGGCGCGCATCGTGCAGCTGACGCCGCCCGGGTCGGAGTGCTCGATCGTCATCGGGGCGGGTGCGGGGGTCGCCGAGGTGCCGCCCGGTTCCGTGCAGGGGCTCCAGTTGGTGGTGTCCGATATTGCCGCGGCCCGGGCACAGTTGGTCGAACGGGGCGTGGCGGCGAGCCCCGTGCTGCATGTGGAGGACGGTGCGCTGGCCGACGGGCCCGGCGGGGTGTGGAACTCGTTCGTCTACTTCGCCGATCCTGACGGCAACGGCTGGTCGTTGCAGGAGGGGCCCGGGGGCGAGGGGGAGGAGCCCAACGGTGATCGGGAGAACCTCGGTGGTGAGCAGGAGAACCCCGGTGGTGAGCAGGAGGGGGCCACTGGCGGCCGGGAGGGCCCCGGCGGCGGGTAGGGAGGCCCCGCGGGCGGTTAGCCGGGGGTGGCTCAGGGGTGCCGGTTGGGCTCGGTGGGCTCGGTTGGCTCGATTCAGGGGGCCCGGCCGCGTTCGGGTCAGGCTGTAGCTGTCGTGCCGCGTTACGAGGCGGGCGGCCGGAAGGCCGGAGTGAGATTGGCTCAGCTGGCCCGCGTGTGCCCTGTGTGCCTGTACTCGCCGCCCCCGATCGCCCGCCCCTGGGCCCGGCCCCGCCCCGGCCCCGGCCTCATCCCCGGGGATAGCTCCCGCCCCGCCCCTGTTCCTGGCCCAGCCCCATCCCCGGGGCTCCGCGCCCCCGCCCCGCTTCCGCCCGTATGCCCCGGAGATCCTGTCTACGATCAGTGGGATGGCGACGGTTCGGGAGCAGGAAGCGTTTTTGCGGGCGTTTCACGCGGCGCACCCCGCGGTGACCGTACGGGCCATGGCGCACGGACGGGCCGACGACGGGCGGTCGAGCTACGAGATCTTCCGGGACCGGGTGGCGGCCTGCGAACGGGTGCTGGATCTCGGCTGCGGTGACGGGATGTTGCTCGAACTCCTCGCCGAGCAGGGGCGGCCGGCCGACGGCGCGCTGGCCGGAGTCGACCTGTCCGCCGAGGAGTTGGCGCTGGCCCGCTGCCGACCCGGTGTCGGCCGGGCCGATCTGAGGGCCGGACGCGCCCAGCAACTTCCCTTCGAGGACGGCAGGTTCGACGGCTGTGTGTCCCATATGGCGCTGATGCTGATGGGCGACGCCGAGCGGGTCGCGGCCGAGGTGGCACGGGTGCTGGCGCCCGGTGGCACGCTGGCGGTCGCCCTGGGTGGTGGTGCGGCCGGGGACGAGGCGTATGCGGCGTTCCTGCGAGTGGCCCGGCCGTTGTTCGTGGCCGCACCTGCCGACCAGCGGATTCCTTCGCTCGGCGACCGGCGGCTGCGGAGCCGCGAGGGGTTCGACGCGGTGTTCGGCCCGGCCGGATTCGGGCCCGCGCGGTGGGAGACCGTACGGATCGATCTGACCGGGCCGCTGGAGCGCGTCTGGGCGACCGTGGGCGGCTTCTACGATCTGGGGCCGCTCGACCCCGCCGTCACCGCGGAACTACGCGCCCGCTTCGAGAGGGAGGCGGCGGCCCTGGCACGGCCGGACGGCCGGATTCCGTGCGCGATGCGGGTGCATATCGCCACGGCGGTGAGGAGTGACGCGCTCGGGGGTGCATATCGCCATGGGGGTGAGGAGTGACGCGCTTGGGGATGCACATCGCTAAGGCGGTCTGGAGTGTCGCGCTTGGGGTGCGGATTACCGCGGCGGGTGCGTAGTGATGCGCTCGGCGGATCGCTGCGGCGGTGTGCGGAGTGAAGCGCTCGGGTGTGCGGATCGCCGCGTGCGGTGCGTAGTAGTGCATGGCGTACGTGGCGCGCAGGGAGGTGGCGGTGCATGCGGCGCGTGCGGCGCGTGCGGCGCGTGCGGTGTGTGCGGCGCGTGCGGTGTGTGCGGTGTATGAGGGGCGTGATGGTAGTCCGGACGCCCTCGCCCCGACGCGCGCCCAACCCCCGTTACTCCGGATGCCGTTGGCTGTAAGTGGCCTCCAGGTGCGGGAGGTGGGCGGTGCCCCAGGCGCCGAGTGGGGCCAGGGCCTCGTTGAGGGAGCGGCCGGCCTCGGTGAGGGAGTATTCGACCTTCGGCGGCACCTGGGCGAAGGTCTCGCGGTGCACGATGCCGTCGGCCTCCAGCTCGCGCAGCTGTTGGGTCAGCACCTTCTCGGTGATCTTCGGTAGGCCGCGGCGCAGTTCGCCGAACCGGTGTGGACGCTCGGCCAGCGCCCACAGCAGCAGCACCTTCCATTTGCCGCCGATGACGTCCACGGCGGCGTCCAGCCCGCATTCGTACGGCCTGTTGCGTGTGCGTGTGTTCATCCTTCAGCCCCCCTGACGCGGTGTTCTCCTCGTTGGAGCAAGTATCCAGGCGGGAGCGGCTGGTGGGCGACGGCCGGCGCGCCTCACAGTCCCTGTGCGGCCATCCACTCCGGATCCGGGGCGATGGTCTGGAGGACCTCGATGAGGGTGCCTTCGGGGGCCCAGACGTTGAAGCGGCGCTGGCCCCACGGCTCGTCGCGCAGCGGTACGGCTATGGGCACCCCCTTGGCGCGCAGGGCGGCCTCCTCGGCCGTGGCGTCCTCGACCAGGAACCCGAGGAGGGCGCCGCCGGTCTTCTGGTGGCGGAAATCCAGAGGCATGGCCTCGTGCCCGCGCAGGGTGAAGTCCAGGGCACAGTCAGGGTGTTGGGGGTGCTGGAGGCTGGCGTACCAGTCGAGCTCGACGAGCGGCTGGAAGCCGAAGTGGTCGACGTAGAAGCGGGTGCTGGCCGCGACGTCGTCGGTGAGCAGGGCGGTGCCGAACTTGGCGAAGCGCATAAGGATCCTCTCCGGGCGCGGCCGGGCGGTCCGGCGGCGTGGTGGTGCGGTGGCGCGATGGCGCGTGGTGTGCCACCGGGGCAGGGCGGTTGGGTCGGGGTGGTCGAGGCCAGGTCGGTCACGGCCACTCACTCCCGGTGCAACAACTTCAGTTGTAGTACTCTGGATGTAGTGGTTGCAAGGGGGTTTTGGAAGATTCCGAAGAATTCTGAAGGATTCCCCAGATTTCGGGGATCCGGGATTTCGGTTCCCCGTGTGCGAGGTGGGCGAGATGGTGCGTAATCCGGAGCGGCGGGCCGCGTTGGTGGATGCCGCGATCGAGGTGTTGGCGCGGGACGGTGCGCGCGGGCTCACCTTCCGGGCCGTAGACGCGGCCGCGGGGGTGCCCGCCGGCACCGCGTCCAACTACTTCACCAGCAGGGACGATCTGCTGGCCCAGGTCACCGTCCAGATCCACCAGCGGATCGCGCCCGATCCGGACGAGGTCGCCGAGGTGATGGCGGCGCCGCGTAGCCGGGCGCTGGTGGCCGACCTGATGCGGTGGATCAACCGCCGGGTGACCGGGGACCGCACCGGCTATCTGGCGATGCTGGAGCTGCGTCTGGAGGCGACCCGCCGCCCCGAACTGCAGGCCGAGCTGACCCGGGTCATGCGGGCGACGCTCGACGACGACCTCGGCTTCCACTTGGAGAGCGGGCTGCCGGGCGACCGGACCGCCGTGCTGCTGATGTATCTCGCCATGACCGGGCTGATGCTGGAGCAGCTCACGCTGCCCGGTGTGGTGCCCGCCGAGGAGACCGACGGGCTGATCGTGGAGCTCGTCGACCGCACGATCGGGGCGGAGGGGAAGCGGGAGCCCGGATAACGGCGTTTCGCGGGCCGGCAGGCAGGTCGGGGGGCCGCAGGTCGGGGGCCTGCGGGCCGGGGCCCGCTGTCCCCGGTCCGCAGGCCCGCTTCCCCCGGTCCGCTGCCCCCGGTCCGCAGGCCCGTTGCCCGCTGCATCCGGTCTGCAGGCCCGTTGCCCGCTGCCTCTGGTCTGCAGGCCCGCTGCCCGCGGCCACCGGCCCGCGGCCCGCGGCTCCCGGCCCCCGCCCCCACGGCTCCGGCCTGCAGCCCCCGCCCCCGGAAGGGTGCGCCCTACCCCGTAAGGGTGCGCCCTACCCCCGTAAGGGTGCGCCCCGACCCGTAAGCGTGTGCTCCGGCCCGTAAGGGTGCGGACCGGCCCCGGCCCCGTAAGGGGGATGCCGGTCCCGTAGGGGTGCGGCCTAGATGAGTAAGTCCGAAGTCTTGGGGTGCATGAAGCGAGGGTCTCGTTGATCCGTTTGTGACGACAGATCTCGAAACCCTCGCGACAGCACTGTACGTGAAGATCGATGACGCTCTGGCAGGAACGCGGCGGCCGGGGCGGCCGCCGAGGCTGACGGACGTGGAACTGTTGACGGTGGCAGTGATGCAAGCCGTTTTGGGGTTCGTCTCCGAAGCCAGGTGGCTGCGGTTCGCCCGCCGCCACCTGGCCTCCGAGTTCCCCTACCTGCCCGGCCAGTCCGGCTACAACAAGCGCCTGCGGGCGGCGAACACGCTGATCAGCCGTTTCATCCGCACCCTGGCCCGAGACACCGACCTATGGCATGACGACGTGTGGATCGTGGATTCCACCCCGGTGGAATGCGCCCGCTCCCGCCCCACCGCCAAACGCTCCGACCTGGCCGGCTGGGCCGCCTACTCCTACTGCCCCTCGCACTCACGGTTCTTCTGGGGCCTGCGGCTCCACCTGATCTGCACACCCGGCGGACTGCCGATCGCCTGGGCACTGGCCAACCCCAAGACCGACGAACGCGAAGTTCTCGCCGACATGCTCCTGAACGACGCCGACCTGCTGACCAGCCATCCCGGACAGACGGTCATCGGCGACAAGGGCTACGTCTCCCGACACCTCGACGCCTTCATGGCCGACCACGGCCTGTCCGTGCTGCGGCCCAGCTACCGCAACCGCAAGCCCCGACCCGGTGAACACCTGCTCAAGCCCATCCGGCAGCTGATCGAGTCGGTCAACGACACACTCAAAGGCCAACTCGACCTCGAACGGCACGGAGCCAGAACCCCAGCCGGAGTCATGGCCCGCATCGGCCAGCGCATCCTCGCCCTGACCACGGCCATCTGGCGCAACCGCACCAACAACACACCGGTCACCCGATCACTGATCGCCTACGACCACTAACCAAGACTTCGGACTTACTCATCTAGCCCCCGTAAGGGCGCGTCGTGCGGGCCTCGCGGAGGGCCAGGGCCCACCACTCCAGTTGGCGGAGCAGGGCGTCGGCGGCCTTTTCGGCGGGGGCGGGGTCGTGCAGCCGGCCCGCGTCGTCGAAGAGGTTGCCGGCCAGCGCGAAGCTCACCGTTTCGCGCACCGTCGTCGCGTGCAACTCGGCGAAGACCAGCCGCAGTTGCTCGACGGCGCGGAGGCCGCCGGAGATCCCGCCGTACGAGACGAAGCCGACCGGCTTGGCCTGCCACTGTGGGAAGAGCAGGTCGATGGCGTGCTTGAGCGGGGCCGGGAAGGAGTGGTTGTACTCGGGAGTGATCACCACGAACGCGTCCGCCTGCTCCACGCGCTTGGCGAAGGACTCGTACTCCTCGCTGCCGTGGCGCAGTTCGTACGGGCGGATCTCGGCCAGGTCGATCACGTCGAGGTCGACATGGGCGCGGGTCTCCGCCTGCCGGGTGAACCAGTTCGCGATGACGGGCGCGAACCGGCCCTCCCGGGTGCTGGCGACGATCACTGCGAGGCGGTAGGTGTGCTCGGACATGCGGGCCCTCCGTGGCGGGGTGCCGGGTCGGGTCGGTGGACGGCGGGCTCGCCGTCGGGGCCCGAAACTAGGACCTCAAGCAAAGTTGAGGTCAAGCGCGCCCCGAGGACCGTCGCCACGGACGACCGCCAGCCCCGGAGGACCGTCGCCACGGACGACCGCCAGCCCCGGAGGACCGTCGCCACGGACGACCGCCAGCCCCGGAGGACCGCCGCCCCGGAAGGCCGCCGCCCCGGACGACCGCCGGCCGGTCACCAAACGCGGGTCACCCCACGCGGAGCACCCCACGCCGGTCACCCCGGTGCCGGTCACCCCACCCCGTCACCCCCCCGCCCGTCACTCCACGCCGAACAGCTTCAGCAGCTCCGTCTTCTGGAACATCTGCGCCGTCTCGATCGCCGACGGCGCGCCCGCCGACGGATCGGCCCCGTGCGCCATCAGCACCTTGACGACCTCGTCGTCGCCCTTGAACACCGCACCGGCCAGCGGCGTCTGGCCGCGGTCGTTGGGGCGGTTGGGATCGGCGTCGCGCTGCAGCAGCGCCTCCACCGTGGTCGGGTGGCCGTGGTACGCCGCCAGCATCACGAGCGAATCGCCTTTGTCGTTCGTCAGGTTGGCGGGCACGCCGGCGTCCACGTACGCGGCGACGGTGTCGGTGTCTCCGTGCCGCGCCAGATCGAACACCTTGGACGCGAGCTGCAGTACCTCGGGGTCATGCGCATGCTCGATCGACTCGGGCCCCTGCGGCTGGGGATTCGCGTCGCTCATGGTCGCCGGCCTCCTGCTGTCGTGGGTGGTACGTGCATGATCAGTGCGGAACGAGTGCGTGGTACCTGCGGGATACCTACGTGTTACTGCCGGATATCTACGTGGTACCGCGTGATACCTACGTGATACTGCGTGCACTTGTTTCCTGCACCGTCATCGCCACTTTATGCAGGCCACCGCCCTTCCGGCAGCGCCGGCGCACCCGGCACCGGCGCCACCGCAGCGGCGCCGTGGTCAGAACGCCGCGCGGATCTCGCCCACCCGGACCCCGCCGCCCAGCAGCGGGACCTCCGCCATACGGGACAGCACCGGCGTGTCGACGCCCATCAGGCGGAGGGTGCGGGCGAGGACCGGGCCGAGGGCGCGCCCGGCGCCGTCGTCGATCTTGAAGGCGAGCGCCCGGCCGTCCGGCAGGGCCACCGCCTGCACCGCCTCGGCGCCCATCTTCGACAGCGTGCCGGGCAGCTCCCGCATCAGCCAGGTGTCGGGGCGGCGGGTGCCGGCGACGTACTCGGGGTGGGCGCGCATCGCGTCCGCCACCCGCCGCTCCGGCGTGCCCGGGTCCGCCAGGACGAAGTGCCGGAAGGCGCGGGCCAGGCCCGTCAGGGAGAGCGAGAGCAGCGGCGCGCCGCAGCCGTCCGTACCGACGTGCGCGACGTCCTCGCCGCTCGCGCCGCGCACCGCCTCGGCCACCAGCTGCTGCAGCGGATGCGCCGGGTCCAGGTACGACGCCAGCGGCCAGCCGTTGGCCGCCGAGGCGGCGAGCATCGCGGTGTGCTTGCCCGAGCAGTTCATGGCCAGCCGGTCGCGGACCTGGCCGGCGGCGAGGTAGGACTCCGCCTCCTCCGGGTCCAGCGGCAGGTCGGGCGGCGTCTGGAGCTGGTCGGCGGTCAGCCCGTGCTCGGCCAGCATGGTCCGGACGAGATCGAGGTGGAAGGCCTCGCCGGAGTGGCTCGCGGCGGCCAGTGCCAGCCGCTCACCGGACAGTTCGAGGCCCGCCCGCAGAACGGCCGCGGCCTGCATCGGCTTGTTCGTGGACCGCGGGAAGACCGGTGCCGTCACCTCGCCCAGCGCCGTCTCGACACTGCCGTCCGCCGCCAGCACCACCAGCGAGCCGCGGTGCCGGCCCTCGACGAAACCGGAGCGCACGACCTCGGCCAGGACGGGGGAGACGGTCTCCGGGGAACGCGGGGTCGGTACGGATATCGGGGTGGGCGAGGACGAGGTCATCGGCGGCCTTCCGGACGGGGACGGGGTCCGACCCGCGCCCGGCAGGCTCGTGGCCCGTCAGGACGGCAGGTCGGCTACTTGTCTCTGCTTGTCGTTACTTATCGCTACTTGTCGCTACTTGTCGTCAGGACAGCAGGTCATCTACCTGTGCTTCGCCTTCACGGTACCTGCGGGCGATTTCCGCACTGCACTCGTCGGTGGTGCGCTGCAGCGACTGACGGCGCTGCGAGACCTGGCGTTCGTAACGGATCAGCCGGCCCATCGCCTCGTTCAGCTCCTGGTCGGTGCGTGCGGTGAGGTCGGACAGTTGGACCTCACCGAGCATCTCGTCCGCCATCCTGCGGTACTCCTCGCTGTGCGGCGTACCGAGCGTCACATGGCGGGCCGACGAGCGGTGCCGCGACGGCAGGTCCGTCAGGATCTCCGGCAGCCGGTCCAGCAGCGGGGAGTGCTGGGCGGTACGGCGGGCCATCTCGGCCCGCAGGATGTCGATCCGGCCCTGCAGCAGGCGCCGCAGATAGCTCAGATCGGCCTCCTCCTGCTGCGAGTCCCGCCGTACCACGCGCAGCTCGGGCAGCCCCAGCCCGGAGAGATCGGGTGTGGCGGCCGGGCGGCAGCGGTCGCGCTGCTGCGGGGGGCGGGGGTGCTGCGCCTGGCCTGCCTGGAGCATGGGGCCGTCCTTGGTGCCGGCCGGCTCACCGGGAGCCGCTGCCGTGGTCGTCGTGGTGGATGTGGTGGCTGTGGTGGGGGTGGGGGATGCGGTGGTGGTCGTCGACGCGGTGGGCGCCGCCGGGGCGGCGGGCCCGGCGGCGGGTGCCGGGGCGGCGGGCGCCGGCCGCCCGGTATCGGACGCGGCGGTGGCCGGTGCCGGTGGTTCGGTCGGTGTCGTACGGGCGCTCGATGTCGTACGGGCGCTCGGTACGGGACCGGGTGTCTGTCCGGCGCCGGCAGTACTCATGAATGATTCCGTCCCCTCATCCGGGCCGCGTCCAGGGCATGTTGTCCATGAAACGCACCACGTGCACGCATCGTGCCACTCTGTGCGGTCCTTCTGCAGGGCCATGGCACCCGAACGGCCCCCGTGGGGGCACGGCTGTCCGAAGCCGTACCGCCACCCGGCATGATGGCGGGTATGCGAGCCGTGGTGCAGAGAGTTGACGGCGCCCGCGTCGACGTGGCGGGCGAGACGGTCGGGGAGATCGTCGGGGAGGGGCTGTGCGTACTGGTGGGCGTCACCCACGACGACACCCCGGAGAAGGCGGCACAGCTCGCCCGCAAGCTGTGGTCGGTGCGGATGTTGCAGGGCGAGAAGTCCTGTTCGGACACCGGGGCGCCGATGCTGGTGATCAGCCAGTTCACTCTCTACGGTGACGCGCGCAAGGGCCGTCGTCCCACCTGGAACGCCGCGGCCCCCGGCCCGGTCGCCGAACCGCTGGTCGACGAGGTCGTCGCCCAGCTGCGAGCGCTGGGCGCCCACGTGGAGACCGGCCGCTTCGGCGCCCAGATGAAGGTCTCACTGACGAACGACGGACCGTTCACGGTGTGGGTCGAGGTCTGAGGGGCGGGGCAGGGGCGGGGCCGAGGGGCTGTCCTAAAGGGGACGGGCGGCCCGTAACCCTAAGGGGAGGGGTGGCCCGTAAGGGGGAGGCGAACGGATTCCCTAGGGGACGCGAACGCCCCCTGCGGGGCCACAACGTGGCGGGGCACGGCGGCTATTCCCGGGCCCGCGACAGGCATCCGCAGCCCGCCAGCCCGCAGCCCGGCCAGCCCGCCAGCGTGGCAGCCCCGCCGTCCCGCAGCCCGTCAGCGCCGCAGCCCACCAGCCCTGCCGTCCCGCAGCCCACCAGCCCCGCCGCCGCGGCAGTCCGCCAGCGCCGCAGCCCGCCGTCCCTACGGCTCCACCACCGCCTCCTGGGCCGCCGCCGTGCCGCCCGCGAGCAGGTTCGCGTCCAGCGGGACGTTGCGCTTGACCAGGGCCAGGGCGATGGGGCCGAGTTCGTGGTGGCGGGCCGAGGTGGTGACGAAGCCGAGTTGGCGGCCCTCCTCGCCGTCGGCGGCCAGGCGGATCGGGGCGCCGTGCGGGGGCAGGTGCACCTCGCTGCCGTCCAGGTGCAGGAAGACCAGCCGGCGCGGCGGCTTCCCCAGGTTGTGGACCCGGGCCACGGTCTCCTGGCCTCGGTAACAGCCCTTCTGGAGGTGGACGGCGGTGCCGATCCAGCCGAGCTCGTGCGGAATGGTGCGGTGGTCGGTCTCCATGCCGAGCCGCGGGCGGTGCGCCTCGACGCGTAGCGCCTCCAGCGCCAGCACGCCGATGGCCGGGCCGTGGGCGTCCGCGAACGCCGACAACCGCGCGCGCGGCAGGAACAGATCGCGGCCGTGCGCGGTCTCCCGTACGACGGTGCCCTCGGGGACCTCGGTGATGGACCCGGCCGGCAGATGGACCACCGCGATCTCGTCGGTCCGGTCGGCGATCTCGACCCGGTAGAAGAACTTCATGCTCTCCAGGTAGGCGATCAGCGCCTCCTGGCCACCCGGCTCGGTGTGCAGCCACGTCGTTTCGCCGTCGTCGACGAGGTACAGCGCATGCTCGATGTGGCCGTGCGCGGAGAGGATCAGGGCCTCCGTGGCGTGGCCCGGCGGGAGTTCGCTGACGTGCTGGGTGAGCAGCAGATGCAGCCAGCTCAGCCGCTCGGCGCCGCTGACGGTCACCACGCCGCGGTGCGAGAGGTCCACGAAGCCGGTGCCGTCGGCGAGCGCGCGCTGCTCCCGGAACAGGTCGCCGTAGTGCGCGGCGACGCCTTCGTCGGGGGCCTCGGCGGGGACTGCGCCGGGCAGCGACAGCAGCGGGCTGACGGGTGATTGTCGCAGCATGGGCCCAGCCTACGACGCGGCCGCGGCTTTCCGCCGGGGTGGCCTCAGCTCTCGTCGCCGCCGGCCTTGGCGCGGCAGTCCGCGCACCGGCCGAAGATCGCGAAATGCTTCATATCGGTGTCGAAGCCGAACTGTTCGCGCAGCGTCGCGGTGAACGGCTCGGCCACCGACAGGTCCGCCTCGATGACCTCGGTGCAGTCCCGGCACACCAGGTGGATGTGGTGGTGGCGGTCGGCGAGGTGGTAGGTGGGCGCGCCGTGGCCGAGGTGGGCGTGGCTGACCAGGCCCAGCTCCTCCAGGAGCTCCAGGGTTCGGTAGACCGTGGAGATGTTCACGCCGCCGGCCGTCTTGCGCACCTCGGTGAGGATGTCGTCCGGGGTGGCGTGCTCCAGCCTGTCCACGGCCTCCAGGACGAGCTGCCGCTGCGGGGTCAGGCGGTATCCGCGCCTGCGGAGGTCGCTCTGCCAGTCGGTGGTCACCACACCGCCAGTGTAGGAGCAGGGACGGCGGCGGGGTATGCGCCGCGTCAGCCCGCGGTCCGTACGCCGGTGGGAGCGGCGGTCCGTACGCCGGTGGGAGCGGAGGCCCGGCGCACCGGTGCCCGGCGGTGTCCCCTCGCGGTCCACGGCGAGTTGGCGGGAAGCAGTCCACGGCGAGTTGGCGGGAACGTGCGCCGCCGCGGGCGGTCGGACTCGCGGAAGGGGCCTTCCGCTCACCGTTGCGGGTCGGTGCCGGACTCCCACCGGACTTCCCCGCGGGGCGCGTCAAGCGTTCCGTACGGGCCGGTCAGCCCTGGTACGGAGTGCCGTCAGGGTTGAAGAAGGAGACCCCGTCCGGCATGTCGTCGGGCAGGCTCTCGGCCCACTGCTTCAGGTCGGCGACCTTCTTCAGGTGCGCGGACATGTACGGCCGCAGCGGCACGTCCGGGGTCGACTTCTCGCCGACCCACATCAGGTCGCTGTTGACGTAGCCGTAGAGCCGCTTGCCGCCGCTGTACGGGCCGGCCGAGGCGGTCCGGGCGATGGCGTCGGTGGCCAGGTCGATCTGCGGCTTCCGGTCGGCCAGCTCGCCGTACCAGACCTCGACGACGCCCTGGTCCCGGATCATCACGACCTCGACCTGGCGGTCCGCGTCGATGCGCCAGTAGCCGCTCTCGGTCTCCAGCGGGCGGACCTTCTTGCCCTCGGAGTCGAGCACCCAGCTGTGCGAGGTGTACTCCAGGAAGTCACGGCCGTCGTGGGAGAAGGTGACCTCCTGCCCGAAGTTGCACTTCTCGGTACCGGGGAAGTCGGCGACGCCGGCGCCCTCCCAGGTGCCGAGGAGGAAGGCGAGCGGCACCAGGGCCGGGTTGAGGTCGGAGGGGATCTCGATCATGAGAGCTCAGGCGATCTGTAGTGAGGGGAAAAGGGGTGTCCGCGTGCGTCAGCGCTGGCCCTGGTACAGCTTCGCCCAGGTCAGACCGGCGAATGCGATCACGCCGACGGCGACCAGAACCAGCAGGGTGGTGAAGAATGCCTCAAGCACGGGGCGCTCCTTGCACGGAGTGAGGGAGTAACGGACCGCTTGCGAGTCTAGTCGGCGGCTCCGGCCACGGCGCTGTGAGGTCTCCCGCCCGCCCGCGCCTACTCTTGCCCCATGGCGAAGAAGCTCGTGATCAAGGTGACGGCGGGGGCGGATGCACCCGAGCGGTGCTCGCAGGCGTTCACGGTGGCGGCGGTGGCGGCGGCCAGCGGCGTCGAGGTGTCGCTGTGGCTGACCGGGGAGTCGGTGTGGTTCGCGCTGCCCGGGCGGGCGGCGGAGTTCGAGCTGCCGCACGCCGCACCGCTGCCGGAGCTGATCGACGGCATCCGCGCGGGCGGCGGCGCGATCACGGTCTGTACGCAGTGCGCGGCCCGCCGCAACATCGAGCAGAAGGACCTGATCGAGGGCGCGGGCATCGCCGGGGCCCAGGTCTTCGTCAGCGAGATCATGCCGGACGACGTGCAGGCGCTGGTGTACTGACCGCGCTGGTGTACTGACGGCGCTGGTGTACTGACGGCGCTGGTGTACTGACCGCGCGAGGGCCGGTCCTTCCGCGCGAGGGCCGGTCGGCCTACCGCTTGACCGGTCTACCGCGGGTCCGGCCTACCGTGGGTGCTTGTCGTCGCCGCGGTCGTCGAGCTCCCGCCACCAGCGGTCCGATTCCGGGTCGCCCGACTCGTCCCACCAGCGTTCGCCGGGCTCGCGGCGGTTGCCGATGATCGCCGCGACCGGCGGGATGACCATGGCGACCACGCACATGCCGACCGCGACCGGCACCGACCACAGCCGGACCACGCCCCAGGCCAGCACGAACAGCACCAGGCACACGCCCATCAGCACGAAGTACCGGCGGTGACGGCGCTCTGCGGGCGACCGTTGGTGCGCGTACACGCTTCCACGGTAAATCCGCGGGGGGCCGGAAAGAAGCCGGAGCGCGGACCGGTTGCCCGGGCCGGAGCGGTGCGCAGAGCAGCGCGAAGGGCCGCACCCCCGCCAAGGCGTCCAAACCTCGGGGGTGCGGCCCTTGCGCCCGTACGGGAGGTACGGACAAGGGTCGCCGTCAGACGGCGATGGCGACCTCCGCCAGCCCGCCCTTCTGGGCGACGACGGTGCGGTCCGCGGTGGCGCCGGGGACGAGCGCGCGCAGCGTCCAGGTGCCCTCGGCCGCGTAGAAGCGGAACTGTCCGGTCGCGGAGGTGGGAACCTCGGCGGTGAACTCGCCGGTGCTGTCCAGGAGTCGGACGTAACCGGTGACGGGCTGGCCGTCGCGGGTCACGCTGCCCTGGATCGTGGTCTCACCGGGCTTGATGGTCGAGGCGTCCGGGCCGCCGGCCTGTGCTCCACACATAAGGGGTACTTCCTTGAGGGGTTCGGGGGAGAAGCCTTGCTTACTTGTTGGCGCCGAGCTCGATCGGGACGCCGACCAGCGAGCCGTACTCGGTCCAGGAGCCGTCGTAGTTCTTGACGTTGGTCTGGCCGAGCAGCTCGTGCAGCACGAACCAGGTCAGCGCGGAGCGCTCACCGATCCGGCAGTAGGCGATGGTGTCCTTGGCGAGGTCGACCGACTCCTCCTCGTAGAGGGCCTTGAGCTCCTCGTCCGACTTGAAGGTGCCGTCGTCGTTGGCGTTCTTCGACCACGGGATGTTGCGGGCGCTGGGCACGTGGCCGGGGCGCTGCGACTGCTCCTGCGGCAGGTGCGCGGGGGCGAGCAGCTTGCCGCTGAACTCGTCGGGGGACCGGACGTCGACCAGGTTGAGGCTGCCGATCGCGGCGACGACGTCGTCACGGAAGGCACGGATCGAGGTGTCCTGGGCCTTGGCCTTGTACTCGGTCGCCGGGCGCTGGGGGACCTCGGAGCCGTCGACCAGGTCGCGGGAGTCCAGCTCCCACTTCTTGCGGCCGCCGTCGAGCAGCTTGACGCTGTCGTGGCCGTAGAGCTTGAAGTACCAGTACGCGTAGGAGGCGAACCAGTTGTTGTTGCCGCCGTAGAGGACGACGGTGTCGTCGTTGGCGATGCCCTTCTCCGAGAGCAGCTTCTCGAAGCCCGCCTGGTCGACGAAGTCGCGGCGGACCGGGTCCTGGAGGTCCTTCTTCCAGTCGATCCGGACCGCGTTCTTGATGTGGTTCTTGTCGTAGGCCGAGGTGTCCTCGTCGACCTCGACGATCACGACCTTCGGGTCCTCGAGGTGGGCCTCGACCCAGTCGGCGTCTACGAGGACGTCGCTACGGCTCATGTTCTTCTCCTCCGGGGCAGTTACGGGGGCGGTTGGGGAAGTGGCACGCGGGTACGCCGGGCGCGCGCCGGAAGCTTCCGGACGGCCCACGACGATCGTCGGGGCGCAGGAGCGGCGCGGTGCGGGGGACACGCGGGGGATGCGGCCGGAGCGGCCGGCCGGCCGGGCGGACGAGGGGAACACCCCGTACTCATCGCGAGCTTGGGGGAGGGGCATACCCCGTCAGACAGGGCGACAGAGCATGGCGGCGACGCGGCACAGGTCCACTGCCCGCCGCTTCGTGAGGACCGCCAGTCCCCGCGGACGGGAACGGCTCAATGCGCTCTGCATGGCACCGATCGTAGGGACGCGAAGCCGGGCATGTCACCGGCGTGTCGAATGGCGAGACGCGTCTGTCCGTTATGTGGGACGCAGAGCGTCAACGGCCGGCTTCCGGGAGGGCGCCGGAGGCCGGCCGGTGGTGGGGGGACGGGTGTTCGGACCCCGGTGTCTCAGGAAATGGACGGCAGGGTGGTCGTGCCGGGCGGTGGGCCGGTGGGGCGGCCCGCCGCGGGGCGCCGTGGCGCGCCCGGGTCAGCCGGGGAGCTTGACGTCGGTGCCGGAGGCGGAGATCGACAGCCCGTCGGCCAGCGTCGCCACCTTGTCCAGCTTCAGGTTGCCCGGCAGCTGGTCCAGCTTCCAGTCGTGGTCGGTCTGGGCCCGCACCTTCGACTCGCAGCCCGGCAGCGCCCGGCACATCGCGGGCAGCCCGTCGGCGCGCAGCCGCACGGTGTTGCCGTGGACGATGCTGATCGAGCCGGTCACGTCCAGCGAGCTGAGGAGCGGCAGGTTCGGCGAGATCTTGACCTGGCTGCGGCCGTTCTTCTCCCCGCCATAGGTGATCTTGACGCCGCCGCCCGCGGCCCTGGTGAGGTCGGCGTAGGTGATCCGGGCGTTGCCGGTGGCCGTGGCGGCGCTCTCGATGGACATGTAGTCGCTGGTCAGCGCCACGTCATGGAACTGCGCCGACAGCTTGTCGATGCGCAGTGCGTGCCCGTCGGCCCGGGCCTCGATGCCGCCGAGCTCGGCGTCCACCTCCTGCAGATCGCGCCCGGCGACCTGGGTCAGGAACGGGAAGCCCTTGATGGTGACCTCCGGGTTCCGGTCGAGCCCCTGGCTGCTGCGGATCTTCTCCGCGGCCTTGTCCTCGACGAGATTCACCGCCACCCGGTCGGCGGCCACGAACAGCCCGCCGAATATGACGACGAGGACCAACAGCACCCGTAGTGCACGCATCGAACCACTACCCCCACACTGGGCCGGCACTGCCCGGCCGGCCCGTCGTTTGGCGCGCAGACCCCCTGCCTGCGATCGGACGGCCCCAGGCCCGTCCGGTGGATCAGACCCTAAACGACGCCCTCCGCAAAGGGGAGCGGCGGCCGCGGGCGGGCGCCAGAAGCGCTCACCGTCGGCCGCCGCTGAGTGTCCGGCGCGGGTGCTCGCGGGCTAGCCCAGGGCCCGCCCCAGGACGTACACCGCGGGGGCGGCGAGGGCCAGCGGGAGGGCCACGCCCGCCGTCATGTGGACGAAGCGGGACGGGTAGTCGTAGCTGGCCACCCGCAACCCGATCAGGGCGCAGCCGCCGGCCGCCAGGCCCAGGTCGGCCCCGGACGTGCCCAGGCCGGTCAGATGGCCGGCCGCGATGCCGGCGCCGGCCGCGGCCACCAGGGAGATCACGACCGAGACGGACGAGGGCAACGGCAGCGCCCGGGCGAGCGTGGCCACCGCGACCGCGGCGGCGCCGACGACCACCGCGTGCGGGTTCCCGGCCAGGTGGCCGGCCGCGAGCACCACCAGCGCGGTCGACGTCAGCCCCGCGGTCAGCGCGTACATCCGCTCGTCCGCGCTGCTGCGGTTGCGCAGCTGGAGGATCAGGATCAGCAGGCACCACACGCCGAGCGTGCCGATGCCGACCAGGGGCGCGCTCGCGCGGTCCGTGGCCAGCAGGGCCGCGTCGGTGGCCAGACCGGCCAGGAACGCCAGCGCGATGCCCTGGCGGGCCGGCCACATGCCGTTCAGCCGGAACCAGCCGGCGGCGGTGACCGCCTGCAGGAGAACCACCGGCACCGCGAGCACCGGCCGGGCCAGCGGCGCGGTCAGCGCCAGCAGCAGCGCCAGGACGGCGGTCAGCGCGGCCGGCTGGATGCCCGGCGGGATGATCGGCGAGCGGCCCTCCAGGCGGGCGCGCTGGTTGGGCTTGAGCGGGGCGGCGGGCAGCGAGGGCGGGGCGGCCGCCATGGTGGCGGTCGGGGCCGGCTGCGCGGCGGGCAGCGGCGCGGCGGGCGCGGGCGGCTCGGCGCGGGACCGGTCCTGGCCGTATCCGGGCTGCCCGTACGGGTCCGGGTGGGCGGCCCGCTGCTCGTGCGGCGCGGGGGCCGGCTGGTGGCCCGGCTGGTGGACCGGCTGCCCGTAGGGGTCGTGCCCGCCGTACTGCTGCTCCTGGTACGGCTCGGCCTGCCCGTAGGGGGCCGGCCGGCCGTAGGCGTCGTGCGGGGCGTACGGCCCGGGCTGCCCGTAGGGGTCCTGCGGGGCGTAGGGGTCGTGCGGCTGGTACGGGTGGTGGCCCTGCGGCTGGTGGTCGCTCATGATCGGTTGCTCACCCTCCCGCGAACGGGGGGAGGACCTCGACGGTGCCGCCCTCGGCGAGCGGCACCCGGGCGTGGTCGCGGGTGCCGACCGGATCGCCGTCCACCAGGAACGAGCAGCGCATCAGCACGCGGGCGAACTCGGGGTTCGCGGCGTGCGCGGCGCGTGCGGCGTCGAGCGCCTCGGCGAGCGTCGCCGCCGTATAGGGCTCTTCTGCCGTGCCCGCGGCGGCCTTGGCCGCGGCCCAGTAGCGCACGGTGCCAGTTGTTGTCACGGCGGCCTCTTCGTCGTGTCGGTCGGGGGCCGCCCTCGGTGGCGGCGGTCCCGTCGTTGCCGCCTCCATGATGGCGTACGCGGCGGCCGGGGCCGTCCGGGACAAGTTCCGACAACGGCTTTCGTCCCGCTCCTGGCGGCCTTCCGGAAATTCGATTGCCGAAGGCAAGTGTTCACTTAGGCTCATTGTGTGTTGGTACGACTAGCGCGGGCGCATTTGCGGCCCCACAAGCGCTCGATGACCCTGATCGTGCTGCTCCAGCTGATCCAGACCCTGGCCACCCTCTACCTCCCCACCCTCAACGCCGACATCATTGACAACGGTGTCGTGCAGGGGGACACGGGCTACATCTTCCGCACCGGCGGTTTCATGATCGCCGTCACCCTGCTGCAGATCGTCTGCGCGATCGGTGCCGTCTACTTCGGCGCGCGCACGGCCATGGCCCTCGGCCGGGACGTCCGCGCCGCGGTCTTCGACCGGGTGCAGTCCTTCTCGGCCCGCGAGCTCGGCGCCTTCGGCGCCCCGTCGCTGATCACCCGTACCACCAATGACGTCCAGCAGGTCCAGATGCTGGTGCTGATGACGTTCACGATGATGGTCTCCGCACCGATCATGTGCGTCGGCGGTGTCGCCATGGCGCTCAACCAGGACGTGCCGCTGTCCGGCCTCCTGCTGGTCATCGTCCCGGTCCTCGGGATCCTCGTCTCACTGATCGTGCGCCGGATGCGGCCGCTGTTCCGCGGTGTGCAGGAGCGCATCGACACCGTCAACCGCGTGCTGCGCGAGCAGATCACCGGTATCCGCGTGATCCGCGCCTTCGTCCGCGACGGGCACGAGCGCGAGCGGTTCGCCGGGGCCAACACCGACCTCTACGACGTCTCGCTGCGCGCCGGCCGGCTGATGTCGATGATGTTCCCGCTGGTCATGCTGATCGTGAACCTCTCCAGCGTGGCCGTCGTCTGGTTCGGCGGGCTGCGCATCGACAGCGGCGGGATGCAGATCGGCGCGCTGACGGCCTTCCTCAGCTATCTGATGTACATCCTCATGTCGATCATGATGGCGACGTTCATGGTCATGATGCTGCCGCGCGCCGAGGTCTGCGCCGAGCGCATCCAGGAGGTGCTGGCCACGGACTCCAGCGTCGTCCCGCCGCAGAACCCGGTCACCGCCCTGCGCCGCCACGGCGAACTGGAGCTCCGCAACGTCGAGTTCCGCTTCCCCGGCGCCGAGCAGCCGGTCCTCAAGGACATCTCGCTGACCGCACGCCCCGGCGAGACCACCGCCGTCATCGGCTCCACCGGCAGCGGCAAGTCCACCCTCCTCGGGCTGGTGCCCCGGCTCTTCGACGCGACCGGCGGCACGGTCCTCGTCGACGGCGAGGACGTGCGCACCCTCGACCCGGAGACGCTGGCCGGCGCCATCGGCCTGGTCCCGCAGAAGCCGTACCTCTTCTCCGGGACGGTGGCGAGCAACCTCCGCTACGGCAACCCGGACGCCACCGACGACGAGCTGTGGCACGCCCTGGAGATCGCCCAGGCCCGGGACTTCGTCGAGCGGATGGAGGGCGGTCTGGACGCGCCCGTCGCCCAGGGCGGCTCCAACGTCTCCGGCGGCCAGCGGCAGCGGCTGGCGATCGCCCGCGCGCTGGTCCGCCGGCCCGAGATCTACCTCTTCGACGACTCGTTCTCCGCGCTGGACTACGCCACGGACGCCGCACTGCGCGCCGCGCTCGCCCGCGAGACGGACCGGGCGACGGTGGTGATCGTCGCCCAGCGGGTCGCCACGATCCGCGGCGCCGACCGGATCGTGGTGCTGGACGAGGGCCGCATCGTGGGCACCGGCACCCACACCGAGCTGATGGCCGACAACGAGACCTACCGGGAGATCGTGCTCTCCCAGCTCACCGAGCAGGAGGCGGCGTGACCACCGCGGACAAGGGGACGGCCACCCGCGCCGGCGCCCCGGCGGCCACCGAGGGGACCACCACGGCGGCCCCGAGACGAGGGCCGGCCCCGGCGGCCGGCCCGGCCCGCTTCATGGGCGGGCAACCCACCGAGAAATCCATGGACTTCAAGGGCTCGGGCAAGCGCCTGCTGGCCCAGATGCGGCCCGAGCGCGGCATCATGTCCGTCGCCCTGCTGCTGGGCGTGGCGAGCGTGGCGCTGACCGTCGTCGGCCCCAAGGTCCTCGGCCACGCCACCGACCTGATCATGTCCGGCATCATCGGCCGCCGGCTGCCCGAGGGGATCACCAAGGCCCAGGCCGTGGCCCGGCTGCGGGCGCACGGCCAGGGCGGGCTGGCCGACATGCTGGGCGCCATGCCGTTCGTGCCCGGCCACGGCATCGACTTCGGCGCGGTGGGCGTGGTCCTGCTCTGGACCGCCCTGATCTACGCCGGGGCCTCGCTCTTCGGCTTCGTCCAGGCCCGGATCGCCACCAAGGTCGTCCAGCGGACCGTCTTCCGGCTGCGCGAGCAGGTCGAGGAGAAGCTCGGCCGGCTGCCGCTGAGCTACTTCGACAAGCAGCAGCGCGGCGAGGTGCTCTCCCGGGCCACCAACGACATCGACAACATCCAGCAGACGCTGCAGCAGACCCTCAGTCAGATCGTGACCTCGCTGCTGACCATCGTCGGCGTGCTCGCCATGATGTTCTGGATCTCCTGGCTGCTGGCGCTGGTCGCGCTGGTCACCGTCCCGGTCTCGGTGGTCGTCGCCACCAAGATCGGCAAGCGGGCCCAGCCGCAGTTCGTCCAGCAGTGGAAGACCACCGGCAGGCTCAACGCCCACATCGAGGAGATGTACACCGGCCACAGCCTGGTGAAGGTCTTCGGCCGGCAGAAGGAGTCCGCCGAGCTCTTCCGCGAGCAGAACGAGGCGCTCTACGCGGCCGGCTTCCGGGCCCAGTTCATCTCCGGCATCATCCAGCCCGCGATGATGTTCATCGGCAACCTGAACTATGTGCTGGTCGCGGTGGTCGGCGGGCTGCGGGTCGCCTCCGGGGCGCTGTCCATCGGTGACGTCCAGGCGTTCATCCAGTACTCCCGCCAGTTCAGCCAGCCGCTGACCCAGGTCGCCTCGATGGCCAACCTCGTCCAGTCCGGCGTCGCCTCCGCCGAGCGGGTCTTCGAACTCCTCGACGCGGGGGAGCAGGACCCGGACCCCGAGCGGCCGGCCCGGCCCGAACACGTCCGCGGCCACGTCGAGTTCGCGTCCGTCTCGTTCTCCTACACCGAGGACAAGCCGCTGATCGAGGACCTGTCGCTGGCCGTCCACCCCGGCCAGACGGTCGCCATCGTCGGCCCGACCGGCGCCGGCAAGACCACCCTGGTCAACCTCCTGATGCGGTTCTACGAGGTGCGCGGCGGCCGGATCACCCTGGACGGCGTGGACATCGCCGCGATGTCCCGCGAGGAACTGCGCGGCCACATCGGCATGGTCCTCCAGGACACCTGGCTCTTCGGCGGCACGATCGCGGAGAACATCGCCTACGGCGCACCGGCCGGCACCTCGATGGACAAGATCGTGGCGGCCGCGAGGGCCACCCACGTCGACCGCTTCGTGCGCACCCTCCCCGACGGCTACGACACCGTCCTCGACGACGAGGGCAGCAATGTCTCGGTCGGCGAGAAGCAGCTGATCACCATCGCCCGGGCCTTCCTCGCCGAGCCGGCCATCCTGGTCCTCGACGAGGCCACCAGCTCGGTCGACACCCGTACCGAGGTCCTCATCCAGCACGCGATGGCCCAACTCCGGTCCGGGCGCACCAGTTTCGTGATCGCGCACCGCCTCTCCACGATCCGGGACGCCGACACCATCCTGGTCATGGAGAACGGCGCCATCGTCGAACAGGGCTCCCACGACGCGCTGTTGGCGGCCGACGGGGCCTACGCCCGGCTGTACGCGGCCCAGTTCGCCGAGGCGGTGGCGGAGGCCGACTGACCCGGCGGCGTGCCGGACGGCCCTTTACCGCACCCGCGCCCGTATGACCTGCGAGTAAACCCAACTCCCCCCGGAGATTGCGGATTTATGTGTAGGTCATACGGGCGCGCCGCTATGGTGTGGTCAACACGTCACGCACGGCGACGATGTGTCGCCCGGGGTCCGGGAATCGTCCTGGACGCCGTTGCCCGCGAGGGAGTTCCCGCGAGGGGGGCCGACGGGCGACGGCTGCTGCTTGGGGTGAGTGGCGCCTCCCATGAGGCCTGATCCGCCGCAGAGCACGTACCCGGCCGCTCGCTGCCGCGCTGCGCGTGCGCGTGGTGAGAGGGAACGCTCCACGCCAAGAGGGTGCGGACGATGGCGTGCGCACGACGCCTCAATGCGGCCCGGTACGGAGACGGCTGTTCATGGCCACCAAGGAGTCCGCGGCGCCCCTGCGGATCATCTACGGCGACGACGCCGGCGACGCCCGCACGATCACGGCGTTCGCCTCGTTGTCCGTCCACCTCGACGACCTCGCGGCCGCCAAAGAGGAGTTGCTGCGGTTCCGCGCCGCCCTGGAGGAGGACCCCGCGCTGCGCCTGCCGATCGACGCCTCGCTGCACGCCCAGGACCTCGCCGCGGGACGCGGCCGCCACCTCTACCGCCCCGGGCTGACCGGCGCCGCCCGCGCCGCCCACCTGGCCAACTGCCGCGGGGTGATCCGCCGTGGCCTGGAAACCGTCGCCGCCCTCCCCGGGGCCCGGGTGACCGCCGTCTACCGCGAGACCGACGACTACGGACGTGACCGCCCGGCCCTCCAGCGGGCCTGGCTGGCCCGGATCAACACCGAGCTCGCCGCCGCCGGCGAATACGGCGTGGTGATGGTCGACGGCGACGGGACCGACACCTGCCTGGTCGACGCCTACCACGACCTGCCCGCGCACGACCGCCGCATCAAGGGCGTCCCGCTCTTCGCGTCGGCCCGTATCAACTACTTCCTGCAGGCCGCCGACCTGCTCGCGTACGCCGCCTACCAGAGCGTGGCCAAGCGCCCGGAGCGGGAGTTCATGCAGGACTGGTTTCCCGCCACCCTGCCGTGGGCCGACGGCCCCACCGCGCGGTGACCCGTGCCGGCCGGTCCGCAACCAGCCAAGAACGACGGAGGGTTCATGTCGAAGTCCGAGGCGCAGCAGCCGATCACCGTGGAGTGGGGCAAGGAACAGGTCGTGGTCTCCGACGTGGCGCGGGAGCTGCCGAGAGCCTCGCACGTCGACGACCGGATGAAGCTGGTGAAGGCCGGACAGGAGAGCGAGCTGGCTTCGCTGCCCGAGGACGCCTGGCACGCGGTCGCGCGCGCGTCGGTCGCCCCGGGACTCGTCGCCGTGCAACTGCGGCAGCCGGCCGGCTCGGACGGCAGCCTGCTCCTGGAGGAGCACGTCGACGGCGCCACCCTCCGCTCCGTGCACACCAGGGTGTGGCTGACCGAGCTGTTCCCCGGCATCCAGCCGCGTACCGGCCAGGAAGTGCTGGACGTGGAGGATCCTCAGGTCACCGGCATGGACGCGGACGGGCGGCCGCAGGCGATCCTGCGCTACGAGTACCGGGACCTGGCCCATCTCCGGAAGCACATCTGGCAGACCGTTCACGCCACGTTGCACATCAACTCCTACGAGGAGTCGATCCTGGCCCGGCGGGTGACCCGGGCGCTGATCGTGCACCCGGTCGTCATCGCCTTCGCCGACGGTACCGAGCCGGTGCACGCGTTGGTGGCCAGGGACGGCATCACGCGGCTGGCCAGCGCCTGGAAGGTGATGGCCGGCTCGGGCGCCACGAAGGAGGAGGCGGCCGACGCGGCGACCGAGGCGCTGCTCGCCGAGCGCAAGCAGCCGGCCAACGAGCCGCTGAAGTCGCGGACCCAGCGGTGGGCACTGGGCCGGGAACTGCGGCGTGAGTTGCTGCGCGAGGAATTCGGCAAGGAGGCGGGAGGCGAGGTGCCCTCGCTGCGTGCCATCCAGATCGCCCAGACGTACGTGGTGCCGGCCCACATCGTCGTGGGAACCCAGGCGCACGAAGGCGGCATGCTGCCGGCCGCCGACGTCTTCGACGACGCCCTGCGCTCGATCCTCGCCTCGGTGCATGTGGAGTTCAAACCGTGGGACCCGGCGGCCCAGAACCTGGAGGTCGCCACCCGCGCGCTCAAGCTCGTCGTCCAGACCCGGGCGCGCGAGTGGGGCAACGAGGAGCAACTGGGCGAGGTGTACGCGCTCGCGGTGGGCCGCCGCCCGGCCGCCGACACCCCGGTGGTCTTCCGCGACCCGGGGATCCCCGGAACGCCGCTGTGGCGCGCCGTCTACCTCCTCCACGTGCTGACCCGGGCGGAGCTGCACGCCGAGCTGCGCGGGCGGGCCAAGGAGATCAAGAACGAGCGGCGGATGACCGCCAAGGGTTATGCGGGGCTCCTGGGGCCGGTGGTGGACGAGCCGTGGCGGGCGGAGAAGAAGGCGGCCGTCAAGCAGGCCCGGAAGGCCTGGAGCAACGGCGGGGTGCTGTGCAAGGCCGTGCTGTCCGGCGGCTGGATCCCGGTGCCGACGGACGACTTCACCAGCCTGGTGGCGCCCGCCCTGAAAGGCGACGTCAACGCCCGCTGCACGCTCGCCCTGGCCGGCGGTACCGCCCTGATCGCCGACAAGCTGATCACCAGCAACGTCGGGTCGGCCCTGGGCACCCGCCGGGAGCCGGGGAAGGTGCCCTTCCGTGCCGATGCCCATCTCGTCGTCGGCGGTCTGGCCGCCGAGGGCAATGAACTCGGTCTGTGGACCCTGGCGCTGGCCGCGCAGCGGTTCGAAGCGTGCCGTCTGCCGCGCAACGCCAGTTCACGGCAGGAGTTCGGGGTGCCCGAGGAGGAGGCGGCGGACGGCGGATACCAGCACGTCGCGGTGGACCTGACGGCGCCGGACCGGATCCGCCGGCAGGGCGAGGACGAGGTACCGCTGCTGCCGTGGGATGTCGTCTACGCGTCCGACGAGGCCAGGGCGCGCAAGACGATCGCGGACTCGATGCCGTCGGGGCACTGGACGGTCGGCCCTGCCGGAGCGCGGCCCGGGGCGCGGGCGGACGAGGGGGAGCCGGCCGCGGAGTCCGCGGCGGGGCAGGACGCCGAGGCGTCGGACGACCGGCCCGTCGGGGCGAGGATCGCCGATCAGCGCAGGGCACTGGGTCTCGCGCTGAGCAGCGCGGAGAGCGCCCTCGCCACGTTGCGTGAGCTGGGACAGGGCCGGACCTATCCGCCGCTGTTCGCCGACGCCGACCAGTGGCACGAGCTGCGCGAGGCCGCGATCCGGGTCCACCACCAGATCGACAACCACCGGCCGCCCTCGGACGAGGAGGACCCGGGCGACGACGGCACCGGGACCGACGACTGAGGCGCGGGCGGTGTGCCGATCCGCGCACCCGTGCGCTCCCCGTGCGCTCCCCCGCCCCGATACAGGCCGCCCGCCGCCGGTCGTCGGGGCCGCCGGGTTCCGTTCCGTGGGCTGATCATGTCCACATGCCGGGACGCCCCCGGCGGGCGGATCGAGGCGCCGCGGGGCCGGCCGGAGTGCTGGTGAGGGCGTGGGCGGGGTGATGGCGGGGGTCGTGCGGGAGCGCCCAACTCACGCTGGTGCGGGGCCGTTCAGGGGATCGGAAGGGTGACGATCAGGGGCCCGGGGGACGTCAATGGGGACACGCGATGACCACTCGAAGTGATCGACGAAACACAAGAAGGTGCAAAATCGGCCTCGGGTCCGGCACTCATCTGAGCTATTCTGCTGGGCAAGAAGGATCCGGGCAGAGTCGCCCCCGGGTCCTTTTGTGCTTTCAGCCACGTTCCACGCGGCTGCGAGACCCGTACGAAGCAGTGCCGCAGACACCCCGGCCGAGCCGGGGAGATGCCCCCGTCGCAGGGACCGAGGAGGAACCAGACGTCATGGGCGAGCGAAGCAGGCAGGACCGCGAGCATAAGAGGACGCAACACCCCGAGAACCGGGCAGGTGGTCGCAGGTGAGTTCGCTCCTGCTGCTGACCAACGCACTCCAGCCGTCGACGGAGGTGCTCCCGGCGCTCGGGCTGCTGCTGCACAGCGTGCGGGTAGCCCCGGCCGAGGGCCCGGCGCTCATCGACACCCCCGGCGCCGACGTCATACTGATCGACGGCCGCCGTGACCTTCCCCACGTGCGCTCCCTGTGCCAGCTGCTGCGGTCCACCGGCCCCGGCTGTCCGCTGATCCTGGTCGTCACCGAGGGCGGCCTGGCCGCCGTCACCGCCGACTGGGGCGTCGACGACGTCATGCTGGACACCGCCGGCCCCGCAGAGGTCGAGGCGCGGCTGCGGCTGGCGATGGGCCGCCAGCAGATCACCACCGACGACGGGCCGATGGAGATCCGCAACGGCGACCTCTCGGTGGACGAGGCCACCTACAGCGCCAAGTTGAAGGGCCGGGTGCTGGACCTGACCTTCAAGGAGTTCGAGCTGCTGAAGTACCTCGCGCAGCACCCGGGCCGGGTCTTCACCCGCGCCCAGCTCCTGCAGGAGGTCTGGGGCTACGACTACTTCGGCGGCACCCGGACGGTCGACGTCCACGTCCGCCGGCTGCGCGCCAAGCTCGGCCCCGAGCACGAGTCCCTCATCGGCACGGTCCGTAACGTCGGCTACCGCTTCGTCACCCCCGAGAAGCCCGAACGCTCCGCGGAGGGCGGCAGCAAGGCCAAGGACGACGGGACGAACGGGGCGAACCGCGCGGAATCCGGCCGTCAGGCGGACGCCGCACGGACCCGCACCACGGCGGACGGCGACGGCCCGGACCCGGCCGTCGCCACCAGCGCGGACCCCGCAGGCGTACGGCCTGCCCGCGGGTAGGGCCACCCGCGTAGACTGCCGCGCGTGGCCAAGGTGACGCGGGATGATGTGGCAAGACTGGCGGGGACGTCCACTGCCGTGGTCAGTTACGTCATCAACAACGGACCCCGGCCGGTTGCCCCGGCCACGCGCGAGCGGGTGCTCGCCGCCATCAAGGAGCTCGGCTACCGGCCGGACCGCGTCGCCCAGGCGATGGCGTCCCGCCGGACCGACCTCATAGGCCTGATCGTGCCGGACACCCGGCAGCCGTTCTTCGCGGAGATGGCGCACGCCGTCGAACAGGCCGCCGCCGAGCGCGGAAAGATGGTGCTGGTCGGCAACGCCAACTACCTCGACGAGCGCGAGGTGCACTACCTCCGGGCGTTCCTCGGCATGCGGGTGGCCGGGCTGATCCTGATCAGCCAGGGACCCAGTGAGCACGCCGCCGCCGAGATCGACGCCTGGGACGCCCGGGTCGTGCTGCTGCACCGCCGGCCGGACGCCATCGACGACGTCGCGGTGATGACCGACGACATCTGGGGCGCCCAGCTGGCGACCCGGCACCTGCTGGAGCACGGGCACCCCTACGTCGCCTTCCTCGGCGGCACGGAGGAGACCCCGAAGTCCGGCGACCCGGTCACCGACCACGTCGAGGGCTGGCGGCGGGCCATGCTGGAGTCCGGCCGCTCCCCGGACGGCCACTACCACCAGGCGCTCTACAACCGCTACGACGCCTACCAGGTGGCGCTGAAGCTGCTGGCCGGGCCCGAGCGGCCGCCGGCCATCATGTGCGCGACCGACGACCAGGCCATCGGCGTGCTGCGGGCCGCCCGCGAGCTGCGCATCGACGTGCCCGGCGAGTTGGCGGTGGCCGGCTTCGACGACGTCAAGGAGGCCGGGCTCACCGACCCGCCGCTGACCACCGTCGCCTCGGACCGCCAGGCGATGGCCCGGGCCGCGGTCGACCTGGTCCTGGACGACGGGCTGCGGGTGGTCGGCTCCCGCCGCGAGCGGCTGCGGCAGTTCCCGTCCCGGCTGGTCGTCCGGCGGTCGTGCGGCTGCGACGGCTGACCGCGCGCGGACCCGCACCGGGCCCTTCATGCCGGGCATATCTCCTTCTGTCGGGTCTCTCACGACGTTCTCAGACGGTTCTCATGCACCGGCCGCACAGTCATCACCATGACCGACAGCTACCGCCGAAGCGGCGATGAGATCCACCAGCAGGGCTACGCACAGGGATTCGCGCACGGGACCGAGCGGGGCTTCCCACCGCCGCCCCCGTACGCACCGGGACCGGCCGAGGCGGCCGGCGCGGCGGGTGCGCCGCGGCGGGCCCGTAAGCCGGTCGCGCTGATCGCGGCGGTCGCGCTCGCCTCCGGCCTCATCGGGGGCGGCAGCGCGGCACTGATCGCCGGTGCGACCACCCGCGCCGACCAGGACACCGTCGGCGCGCCCCTGGTCAACGCCGGCAAGAACAGCGGCAGTGGTGTCTCGGCGGTGGCCAAGGCGGTCAGCCCGTCGATCGTGGAGATCAAGGCGCGCACCACCGACGGGGAGTCCACCGGCTCCGGCGTCGTGCTCACCCGCGGCGGCGAGATCATCACCAACAACCACGTGGTCGCCGGCGCCGACACGGTCCGGGTGACCTTCAGCGACGGCAGCCGGAAGACCGCCAAGGTCGTCGGGACCGACCCGGCCAAGGACCTGGCACTGATCAAGGTCCAGGGGGCCAAGGGGCTCACCCCGGCCTCGCTCGGCGACTCCGACCGGATCGCGGTCGGGGACGGCGTGGTGGCGATCGGCTCACCGGAGGGCCTGACCGGCTCGGTGACCAGCGGCATCGTCTCCGCCCTCCACCGCGATGTGACCGTCCCCAAGGAGGACGGCCGGAACCGGCAGGGCGGCCCGGGCGACGGCGGCGGCTGGCCGTTCGAGTTCGGCGGCAACCAGTACAACGGCGACACCGGCTCCTCGAAGACCTCGTACAAGGCGATACAGACCGACGCCTCGCTCAACCCCGGCAACTCCGGCGGCGCCCTGATCAACCTCCAGGGCCAGATCATCGGCATCAACTCCGCGATGTACTCGCCGAGTTCGGCCAACAGCAGCACTGCCGGCAGCGTCGGCCTGGGCTTCGCCATCCCGATCAACACCGTCAAGGCCGACCTCGACGCGCTGCGCGGCGGCGGCAGCGGCGGAAACAACAGCGGCGTCTGAACCGCCCGCCCTCCCCCGGCCACCGCCGGGAGGTGCCCCCACCGACCACCGCCCCGGCAGGAGAGGCTCCGCGTCCCCCCGCGGATCGCCCGGCGCCGTGCGAGGCTGAAGAGCAGCCGTCCGTTTCCGTATCCCAGCCGAGGTACCCACGCACATGAGCCCCGCCGAGCACGGTGACCACCCCGCCCGCATCCTCATCGTCGACGACGAGCCCGCGGTCCGTGAGGCGCTGCGGCGCTCGCTCGTCTTCGAGGGGTACGGCACCGAGGAGGCGGTCGACGGCCTGGACGCGGTCGAGAAGGTCGCCGGCTACGACCCCGAACTGATCGTCCTGGACGTCCTGATGCCCCGCATGGACGGGCTGACCGCCGCCCGCCGGCTGCGGGCGAGCGGGGTGACCGTACCGATCCTGATGCTCACCGCCCGCGACACCGTCGGCGACCGGGTCACCGGCCTCGACGCCGGGGCCGACGACTACCTCGTCAAGCCCTTCGAGCTCGACGAACTGCTCGCCCGGATCCGCGCCCTGCTGCGCCGCAGCTCCTACGCGGCGGCGGGCGGCGCGCAGCCCGCGGAGGGCGAGACGCTGAGCTTCGGCGACCTGCGGATGAACCTCTCCACCCGCGAGGTGACCCGCGGCGGCCGGCCGGTCGAGCTGACCCGTACGGAGTTCACCCTGCTGGAGATGTTCCTCGCGCACCCGCGGCAGGTCCTCACCCGCGAACAGATCCTCAAGGCCGTCTGGGGCTTCGACTTCGAACCCACCTCCAACTCCCTCGACGTGTACGTGATGTACCTGCGCCGCAAGACGGAGGCGGGCGGCGAACCGCGCCTGGTGCACACCGTGCGGGGGGTCGGTTACGTCCTGCGGACGGAGGGCGGGGCGGAATGAGCACGACCCCCACGCCCCGCATGACCCGTCGGGGCCCGATGGCGGGGTTCCACCGGCTGCCGCTGCGCTCGCGGCTGGCGATGCTCACGGCGGTGGCGGTGGCCTTCGCGGTGGCCCTCTCGGCCGCCGCCTGCTGGCTGATCACCCGGGACCGGCTGACCGAGCAGCTCGACACCCAGCTCAGCAGCGTCGAGGTGGACGCCGGCTACGTCCGGGCGCTCAGCGCGTACTGCAACAGCCCGGACGGGGTGCACTTCCAGCCCACCCCGTACACCATCCAGCTGGTGTCGGCCGGCGGCTACATCTGCACCTCGCCGGACAAGGCGCCGATCCCCCCGCAGCGCGCGGACACCGCGGTGGCCGCGGGCCGGCTGGCGAGCACCGAGCACACCACCCGGGCCCAGGACGGGGCCGAGATGCGGGTGTCGACCAAGCCCTACGACGGGCCGCTCACCGACGCCGCGGGCAACCGGCTGGCGATCTCCGTCGCGGTACCGATGAAGCAGGTCACCGACCCGCTCAACCAGCTCGCGCTGGTGCTGCTGGTGGTCGCCGGAGTGGGCGTGCTGGGCGCGGCGACCGCCGGCCTGTGGGTGGCCCGGGCCGGTCTGAAGCCCGTCGACCGGCTCACCGCCGCCGTCGAACACGTCGCCCGCACCCAGGACCTCGCCGTCCGCATCCCGGCCGACGGCGAGGACGAGATCGCCCGGCTGTCCCGCTCCTTCAACGCGATGACCGCGGCGCTGGCCGCCTCCCGCGACCTCCAGCAGCAGCTGATCGCGGACGCCGGCCACGAGCTGCGCACCCCGCTGACCTCGCTGCGCACCAACATCGACCTGCTGGTGCGCAGTGAGCGGTCCGGCCGCCCGATCCCGCCCGCCGACAAGGAGGCCCTGCTGGCGTCGGTGAAGGCACAGATGGGCGAGCTGGCCGCGCTGATCGGCGATCTGCAGGAGCTGTCCCGGCAGCCCGAGCCCGGACAGAGCGCGGTCGGCGTCGTGGCGCTGCACGAGATCGTCGGCTCGGCGCTGGAACGGGCCCGGCTGCGCGGCCCGTCGCTGACCCTCACCACGGACGTCGAGCCCTGGTACGTACGCGCCGAGGCGGCCTCGCTGGAGCGCGCGGTGGTCAACCTGCTCGACAACGCGGTGAAGTTCAGCCCGCCGGGCGGCACGGTCGAGGTCCGGCTGACCCGCGGTGAACTGACCGTGCGCGACCACGGCCCCGGCATCCCGCAGGACGAACTGCCGCACGTCTTCGAGCGGTTCTGGCGTTCGCCGTCCGCCCGCAGCCTGCCAGGCAGCGGGCTGGGCCTGTCGATCGTGGCGCGGACGGCGGAGCAGGCGGGCGGCGCGGTACGGCTGCGCTCCGCCGACCTCGGCGGCACCGAGGCGGTCCTGACCCTGCCGGGCGCACCGACCCCGCCGCCCGCACGGCCGGCCCCGCCACCGGGGAGCCCGGCCCCGCCGCCGGGCCCGCCGGAGCCGCCCGCGGCGGGCTGAGCGGCCCGCCGCGTCCTTACGTCACTTCCGCTTCGCGGCCGCGTCCCCGAACGGCAGGTCCGTCCCCGACAGTTCGGCGCGGATGCCGTCCCGTTCGACGGAGATGTTGCGCAGCCGGACGTCACCGGGGGTCTTGGGGAGCTGGAAGGAGAGCGACAGCCGGTCCGCGAGCTGCGGCTTGGTCAGCCCGCTCAGCGCCCCGAGGATCTTCGGGTCGATGCCGACCTTCTGCAGCAGCCACGGGTGGTCCGTCACCACGTCGACGAGGTTGACCTTCATCAGCTCGTGCACGAAGCGCGGCGACCCGGTCAGCTCGTGCAGCTTGTCGTCGCTGCGCAGCGCCTCGTCGACGTACTCCTTCGGGATGCCGATCCGCTCGGCGATCGCCGGGACGCTCAGCATCGACTTGACCTTGGCGGCCTGCCGGCTGAGGTCGGCGGCGGCCTTGCGGGTCAGCCGCAGGCCCTCTTCCTTGCCGGTGCCCGGCCGGTAGACGGCGACGTCGCCGATGTCCAGCCGCATCCGGCTGATGTCGGTGGACACCCCGCGGTCGCCGGCCCGCCGGATGCGCGCCTCGGCCTGGACCCGCAGCTCGTGCCCGGCGATCGGCAACTGTCCCACCGCGCGGACCGAATCGTGCCCCAGCTGCCTGAACTTCACCTGGGACGCGCCCAGTTCACGGTCCATGTCGTCGAAGGCGAGCAGCACGTCGCCCTGCATGGAGCCGATCGTGGCGCCCTTGACGGAACTGGGCAGATCGCCGTCGAGCCGGACGTCGCGCGCGGTCGCCTCGAACTTCGCCAGCGAGACCCGGTCGGCGGCCAGGTCGGGGATGGTGACCTTCACCTGGTCGACGCGCTTGTCCAGGACCTGGGTGAGGAACGGGAAGCCCCGGATGTCGACCTCGGGCGTGGCGTTCAGATGCAGCGCGGTCTTCAGCTTCTCCGCGGCCTTGTCCTGCGCGTACAGCACCGCGAACCGGTCGAAGAGGGAGAGGAACGCGGTGCACACCAGCACCGCGACCAGCAGCTTCACGGCGATCGGGACGGCGGCGAAGCGACTGATGCCGCGCTTGGCCCGCCGGTGGTTGGGCGGCGACCAGGCCTCGTCGTCGTCGGGGCGCAGCCCGAGCCCCAGTGGATCGTCGCTGTCGTCCCGCTCGTTGAGGTAGCTGCGACGGCGGGCGCTGCCGGCGTCCGCGAATGGGTCGTGCTCCGCCCCGGTCTCCGCGGCGGGATCGGGCTCGGGGTCGGCGAGGGCCGCCAGATCGGCGTACGGATTGACCGGAAAGAGTCTTCTGGTGTCGCCGGTGGGGTCGTCCTGGGCGCCGCTCGCGACGGGGGTGTGGGGGCGGTGCGAGGCGGCGGGCTCGGGCGAGGGTGAAGATATGCGTGTGGGGGTTCGCATCCGCACATCCCACCACGATCGGGGCCCTCGAACGCAACTCGTACCGAAAGTTTGTCGGATACGCGCAGCTTGTCGGGTGCCGCTTGGGGAAATTTTGCCGCGCTGCGAACTGTTGCTGAATTACCGTCAGCGTGCTGCCACCCGGCGGCCCGACGCGCTCTTCAGCTTCCTCCAGCGCACACATCCGCACTCTTTTGAAGGTGGCCTCATGATCGTGGTAACCGGAGCAACCGGCAACATCGGCCGCAGCCTTGTCGGCCGGCTCCTCGCGGACGGCGTCGCCGTACGCGCCCTGACCCGCGACCCGGCGCGCGCCCAACTGCCCGCCGAGGCGGAGGTGGTACGCGCCGATCTCACCGGCTCCGCCGCCGACCTCGTGCCCCTCCTCGCCGGCGCCGACGCCCTCTTCCTCAACCTGGCGGCCGGCGGCGACCGGGCCGCGCTCGCCCTGGTCGAGGCCGCCGCCAAGGCCGGCGTCCCCCGGATCGTCCTCAACTCCTCGATGGCGGTGACCGATACCCCCGCCGACGAGAACAACTTCATCGCCCGGATGCACGCCACGGTGGAGCGCGCGGTGCGCGACTCCGGCCTGGAGTGGACCTTCGTCCGCGGCGGCAACTACTCCACCAACGCACTGGCCTGGGCCCCGGCGATCCGCGACACCGGGGTGGTCCGCGACGCCCACCCGGGCGCCCAGGGCGTCCCGGTCCATGAGGCGGACCTCGCGGACGTCGCCGCCGTCGCCCTCCTGGACCGCACCGGCACCCACACCGGCCAGGCCTACCTCGTCACCGGCCCCGAGCCGCTGACCGTCGCCGACCAGGTCGCCGAGATCGGCCGGGCGATCGGCCGCGAGACCCGGGTCGAGCAGATCACCGAGGAGGCCGCCGCCGAGGCGATGTCCGGCCCGCACTTCCCGAAGGAGGCGGCCCTGGAACTGGTCCGGATGTTCGGCAGCACGGTCGACGCCCCCGCCTTCCCGGTCTCCGACGCGGTCGAACGGGTCACCGGCCACCCCGCCCGCACCTTCGCGGAGTGGGCGCGCGATCACGCGGCCGACTTCTCCTGACCGTCCCGGCGCCGACGGCGGTTCCGCACCGCCAGCGGCACCATCAGCACCGCGCCCACGAAGAAGTACGTATTGATCGCCATCTCCGTCCAGAACCCCCCGGACGCGGGATCGGCGGGCTGCTCCGCCAGCCCCAGCAGGCCGTACGGGGTGAGCCCGGCCGCCGTCGTGAGGTTCTCGACCAGGCCCGGCACGCCCCGTACGACCAGCAATCCGGCGCCGCACCACAGCGGCACCGTCACCATCCACCAGGGCAGCCGCCGCCCCCACGGCCGTACGGTCGCCAGGCTCACGACCGCGCCGACCGCCGACATCGCCACGATCAGCCCGTCATAGGCGAGGAACACCCACACGGGCACGTCGTCCTGCGCGCCCATCGCCGTGCGATGGTCCACGCCCATCCACACGTGCCACACGAACGACACCACGAGCCACCCGAAGGCCCCGTAGGCCCAGGCGCTTGTCGCCTGCCGCCTCTTGGGACCCGCCCCGCCGTGTATCGAAGTCATACCTGCACGCTAGGAGCGGCCCCGCGGCCGGGTCGTCCTCCTCATGGCGGGGCCCCACCGCCCCACGGCGGTGGGGCCCCACAGGGTGCTGACCGACCGGCGCATTGCCGACGAGAAGGACCGTGACGTGGACGCGTCCCGCGTTGGTCTCGTATGTCGCGCGGTAGCTTCCGATGCGTAAATGAGGCCGGGGGCTTCCTCTCTGCTCTTCCGGCTGATCGTGGTGGTGCAGCCTGGAGAAGGAGAGGAAGCCCCCGGGGCTACTGCGGGCCCCTGCCCGTCACTTCACCACCGTGATGCGGTTGGCCGCAGGCGGCGTCAGTGGCGACGACGCCGAGGAATGGGCGGTCAGGTACGCCGTGAACGCGTCCAGGTCGGACGGGCCGACGTACTTGTTCTTGGCGTCCTTGAAGGCGGCGAAGCCGTCACCGCCGCCGGCGAGGAACTCGTTCATCGCGACGCGGTAGGTCTTGGCCGGGTCGAGGGGGGCGCCGTTCAGCTTGACGGTGTCCTTGACGACGCGGTCGGCGCCCTTCTTGGTCAGGTCGAGGGTGTAGGTGAGGCCCGCGGAGACCTGGAGGATCTTGGGCGACGCGTCGTTGGGGCCGCTGACCTGCTGCTGGAGGGCGGTCAGCAACTGGGCGCCGGTGAGGTCGACGACGTTCATCATGTTGGTGAACGGCTGGACGGTGAACGCCTCGCCGTAGGTGACCACACCGTCGCCCTCGGAGCCGGAGGCCTTGAAGGCGAGGTCGGAGCGGATGCCGCCGGGGTTCATCAGGGCGAGCTGGGCGCCGCCCTTGTCGGCGGCCTTGGTCGCTTCGAGCTGGGCGTCAGTGATGACGTCGCCGAGCGGGGACTCGGGGGCCTCCGCGCCGCGGCCGGCGATGTCGGCGGCGATGTGGCCGACCGGGCGGCCCGCGACCGGCGCGGCCAGCTTGTTCCAGCGGCCGATCAGGGACGTCAGGTCCGCGGCCTTGGGCTGGTCGCGGTCGACGACGTGGTTGACCGCACCGGGCGCCTTGACGCTGGTGCGGACGATGTCGTGGGTGCGCCGGTCGTAGGTGAGCTCGGTGTCGGTGTAGAGCTTGCCGTAGGACGCGGCGGAGGTGACGGTGCGCGGCCGGCCCGACGGGTCGGGGATGGTGCAGGCGTACGCCTGGTGGGTGTGGCCGGTGACCAGGGCGTCGACCTTGGACGTGACGTGCTTGGCGATCTCGGTGATCGGGCCGGAGATGCCGTCGCCGGGGCCGGGGCTGTCGCAGTCGTAGTTGTAGGAGGTGGAGGCGGGCAGGCCGCCTTCGTGGATGAGGGCCACGATCGCCTTGACGCCCTGCCTGTTGAGGACCTTGGCGTACTTGTTGATCGTCTCGACCTCGTCGTGGAACTTCAGGCCCTTGACGCCGTTGGCGCTGACGACGTCCGGGGTGCCTTCGAGGGTCACGCCGATGAAGCCGATCTTCACGCCCTTGTGCCGCCAGACGGTGTACGGCTTGAGCAGCGGCTTGCCGGTCTTCTCGTCGGTGACGTTGGCGGTCAGGTACGGGAAGCCGGCGCCGGCGAACTTCTTGCCGTCCTCGTAGCAGCCGTCCTTGGGGTGGCAGCCGCCGTTCTGCAGGCGGGTCAACTCCGCGCGGCCCTCGTCGAATTCGTGGTTGCCGACGGAGGTGACGTCCAGGCCCAGCTTGTTCATGGCCTCGACGGTCGGCTCGTCGTGGAACAGTCCGGACAGCAGCGGGCTGGCGCCGACCAGGTCGCCGGCGGCCGCGGTGACCGAGTAGGGGTGGCCCTTGCGGGCCGTGCGCAGGGACTGGGCCAGGTACTCGACCCCGCCGGCCGGCACGCTCTTCTTCGTGCCGTCGGGCTGCAGCTCCTGGACCGTGCCGGAGGAGCCCTGCGGCGGTTCGAGGTTGCCGTGGAAGTCGTTGAAGGAGAGCAGCTGAACGTCAACGGTGCGGCCGGTGTGCCCGGTGCGGTCCGGGTGCACGGTGTCGGCCCCGGCCGGTAGGGCGGCGACGGTGACGCCGATCCCGACGGCGGCGGCCAGTGCGGCCGAACCGGTCCTCAATCTGCTGATGGCGCGGCGCCGTTGCGGTGTCGCTGGCATGGGTTCCCCTCCTGGATGGTCCTGAGCGGACCGCAGCATATTGTTGACGCGCGTAGCGCAACAGGGGGTGCCGGGTTACGGGCTGGTTGCCGGTCAGCGGCGGGCCGGCCGGCGCCGCCGGCGTGGATCGCCGGGCAGATCCGTACGGCAGCGCCCTGATACCGCTGCGACACCCCGGCAGGGTCGTACGCTGCACACATGACTGACGCTGCACAGGAGATGGGCCGGACCGGCCGCAGGATCCAGGTGGTCGACGAGGTCGCGCCGGAAACGGCCGCGGCCGTCCTGGAGCTGATCGAACGGGCCGCGCGCACGGACGGGCAGCCCGCGGTGTCCGAACAGGGACGGCTGCAGCTGCGGGGCGGCAAGCGCCCGGGTGTCGCGCATGTGCTGGTGTACGCGCACGTGGACGCGGGTGAGGACCTGCTGGTCGGCTACGGCCAGCTGGAGGACACCGACCCGGTGGAGGCGCCGGCCGCCGAGCTGGTGGTGCACGCCGGGCACCGCGGCCGCGGGCACGGCCGGGCGCTCGGCGCCGAGCTGCTGGAGCTGTCCGGGCGCCGGCTGCGGGTCTGGGCGCACGGCGGGCACCCGGCCGCCCGGCACCTCGCGCAGACCCTGGGCCTGACGATGTTCCGTGAGCTGCGGCAGATGCGGCGCTCGCTGGGTGACCTGGAGCTGCCCGAGCCGGTCCTGCCCGAGGGCGTGACCGTACGGACCTTCCAGCCGGGCACGGACGACGCGGCCTGGCTGGAGGTGAACGCGGCGGCCTTCGCGCACCACCCCGAGCAGGGCTCGCTGACCCAGCGTGACCTGGAGGACCGCAAGGCCGAGGCGTGGTTCGACCCCAAGGGCTTCTTCCTGGCCGAGAAGGACGGGCGGCTGGTCGGCTTCCACTGGACGAAGGTGCACGCCGAGGAGGGCCTGGGCGAGGTCTACGTCCTCGGCGTACGCCCGGGAGCCCAGGGCGGCGGCCTGGGCAAGGCACTCACCTCGATCGGCCTGCGCCACCTGGCCGGGCAGGGGCTGCCGACCGCGATGCTGTACGTCGACGCCGACAACGCGGCGGCGGTGAGCGTCTACGAGCGGATGGGGTTCGTCACGCACGAGACGGACCTGATGTACCGCTCGGAGACCTGATCGTCGCCAATGGCGGCCGGTCGGCGGGGAGTTGACCGGCATAGCGGACGCCGGACGCCGGACGCCGGACGCCGGACGGCGGACGCTGGGTGCCGGGCTACTCGCCGCCCGGCGCCCGGCGCCCGGCGTCGCGGTCTTCTTCGTGGTCCTTGGGTTTCCCGACCCTCACCACCTCCACATCAGGTGCCCGGCACGGTCACCCTGCGCACCGAGCGCGGCGATATCACCGTCCGTAGCCGCTGAAAGAGCACTCCGGCTGTTTCCGGATCCCTTTTCCTGATTTCCGCCAGTTCTTTTCCGGGATTTCCAGTGCCTTTCCGTCAAGAATTCCCGGCTTCCCGTCGCGCGGCCGTGGTGACCCGGGAGGGGCCCGGCGCGCAGCACCGGTGCCCGTCGCCGACGACCCGTCAGGCGCCGGTCGCCCGGCGGACGGTGGCGGCAGCAGCGGCAAACACCTTCCGCCACCTTCCGGAAGCGCATGGGTTTCTCCGCGCTTCGATGCATTTCTTTTGCGTTCGCCCTTCGCGGTCCTTCTTTACTGCGCCGTGGAAAGTCCTGCCGGGGAAATCAGGTGGTCCCCGAAGAATCGAACGAGGTGTGCTCGGTAATCTCGCCAGGGAAGCCGACGGAATTCGTCAGGCGCCTGGGGGGCGGTGACAGCGTGGCGGCGGGGTGACACAGTGGCGCCGGCGCCCGGGCGCGCTGCCCGTCTCCGGCCGTCGATGCCCGCCCTTCCGGCCCCGCGCCGTAGCGTCCCGCTTGCCTGTGCGCCATATCCGCGTTACCGATGATTCAAGGTCGGTTGCGAGCATCGCTGAATGCAGCCCGCTGTGCCGAACCTCCCCCACCCGAGGCTCCATCTCGCGCCGCCACCTCCTGACGCGCCTGGAACCCCCCGGACGCGGAAGAATAAGGCCATGAACCAGCAGCCCAGCGCCCAGGCACAGGTCCAGCCCGAGATGCCGGCCACCAGGCCCCCGCAGGCCCCGGCCCCCTCGGCCCAGCCTTCCGTGGGCTCCATCGCCGCGCACCGGCCGCACGCCGTCCGCGGGACGGTGCCGGGCCTGGAACCCGACCTCGACGCCGACCCGGACGCGTACGTGGACCAGGGCGTGGTGGGCGCGGACGGCGCCGAGCTGCCCGCCGACCGCTTCCTGGACCGGGAACGCAGCTGGCTGGCGTTCAACGAGCGGGTGCTCGAACTCGCCGAGGACCCGGCCACCCCGCTGCTCGAACGAGCCAACTTCCTGGCGATCTTCGCCAGCAACCTCGACGAGTTCTTCATGGTCCGGGTCGCCGGACTCAAGCGGCGGATCGCGACCGGCGTCGCCACCCGTTCCGCCTCCGGCCTCCAGCCCCGCGAGGTGCTGGACCTGATCTGGACCCGCTCGCGCGAGCTCATGGCCCGGCACGCCGCCTGCTTCCAGCAGGACATCGCCCCGGACCTCGCCGACCAGGGCATCCACCTGATCCGCTGGCCCGACCTGACGGAGAAGGAGCAGGCCCGGCTGTTCACGCTCTTCCGGCAGCAGATCTTCCCGGTGCTCACGCCGCTGGCCGTGGACCCCGCGCACCCCTTCCCGTACATCTCCGGCCTCTCGCTGAACCTGGCCGTCGTCGTCCGTAACCCGGTCAGCGGCCACGACCACTTCGCCCGGGTCAAGGTCCCGCCGCTGCTCTCCCGCTTCCTCGAGGCCTCCCCGCAGCGCTACGTCCCCATCGAGGACGTCATCGCCGCCCACCTGGAGGAGCTGTTCCCGGGCATGGAGGTGCGCGCGCACCACATGTTCCGGGTGACCCGCAACGAGGACCTGGAGGTCGAGGAGGACGACGCCGAGAACCTCCTCCAGGCGCTGGAGAAGGAGCTGATGCGGCGGCGGTTCGGCCCGCCGGTCCGGCTGGAGGTCGAGGAGTCCATCGACCCGGCCGTGCTCGACCTGCTCGTCCAGGAGCTGAAGATCTCCGACGCCGAGGTCTACCCGCTGCCCGGCCCGCTGGACCTGACCGGCCTGTTCGGCATAGGAGCGCTGGACCGGCCCGAGCTGAAGTACCCCAAGTTCGTCGCCGGCACCCACCGCGACCTCGCCGAGGTGGAGTCGGCCTCCGCGCCCGACATCTTCGCCGCCCTGCGCGCCCGTGACGTCCTCCTGCACCACCCCTACGACTCCTTCTCCACCTCCGTGCAGGCGTTCCTGGAGCAGGCCGCGGGCGACCCCGACGTCCTCGCCATCAAGCAGACCCTCTACCGCACCTCCGGCGACTCGCCGATCGTCGACGCCCTGATAGACGCCGCCGAGTCCGGCAAGCAGGTCCTGGTGCTGGTCGAGATCAAGGCCCGGTTCGACGAACAGGCCAACATCAAGTGGGCCCGCAAGCTGGAGGAGGCGGGCTGCCACGTCGTCTACGGCCTGGTCGGCCTGAAGACGCACTGCAAGCTCTCCCTGGTGGTCCGCCAGGAGGGCGACCTGCTGCGCCGCTACTCCCACGTGGGCACCGGCAACTACCACCCGAAGACGGCCCGGCTCTACGAGGACCTGGGGCTGCTGACCGCCGATCCGCAGGTGGGCGCCGACCTCTCCGACCTCTTCAACCGGCTGAGCGGCTACTCCCGCCGGGAGACCTACCGCCGGCTGCTGGTCGCCCCCAAGTCCCTGCGCGACGGTCTGATCCAGCGCATCACCAAGGAGATCGCGCACCAGCGCGCGGGGCGGCCGGCGTACGTCCGCATCAAGGTCAACTCGATGGTCGACGAGGCCGTCATCGACGCGCTCTACCGCGCCTCGCAGGCCGGCGTGCCGGTCGACGTCTGGGTGCGCGGCATCTGTGCGCTGCGCCCAGGGGTGCCCGGCCTCAGCGAGAACGTCCGGGTCCGCAGCATCCTCGGCCGCTTCCTGGAACACTCCCGGGTCTTCGTCTTCGGCAACGGCGGCGAGCCCGAGGTGTGGCTGGGCAGCGCCGACATGATGCACCGCAACCTCGACCGGCGGATCGAGGCGCTGGTCCGGGTCACCGACCCGGCGCACCGGGCCGCCCTCAACCGGCTCCTGGAGACCGGTACCTCGGACACCACGTCCTCCTGGCACCTGGGCCCGGACGGCGACTGGACCCGGCGGGCCGTGGACGCGGACGGCGCGCCGCTGCGCAACGTACAGGAAATGCTCATCGACGCCCGGAGGCGCCGGCGTGGCCCAGCGACCTGACCAGCCGACCGGGGGGCCGGCCGGTCTCCTCGGCACCGGATACGAGCCCGGCGGGGCGGCCGGCGCCCGTGCCGCGGTGGTGGACCCCTACGGACCGTACGGTCCGCCGGGGCCGTACGACGACGCGGCGGCGGGCACCGGACCCGGCGGCCCGCAGCTGTCCGGGCGCACCGCCGAGGACGTGCTCGCCGGCTATCTCCACCAGCAGTCCGCGGACTTCCTGCGCAGTCTGCGGCAGCACCGGGAGAGCGGCCCGGACGCCGAGGGCGCCGGCGCGGCGGCCCGCCGGCTGCGCCGCGCCGCCCGCCGGATCAGCGCCACCCTGCACACCTTCCGGCCGCTGACCGAGGAGGCCTGGGCCGACCAACTCCTCGCCGAGCTGGGCTGGTTGTCCGGAACCCTGGCCCGCGAGCAGGCCTGTGCGGCCCGCCGCGACCGGCTGATGGCCGCCCTGACGCGGCTGACCGGCCGCACCGACCGCCCCGAGCGCGGCACCGACCGGGCCCCGCGCACCGGCCGCGGCGTACGGGCCGCCCGCGGCGCCGAACCGGCCGCCGGGACCCGCCCCGGTGGCGCCCGCACGCCCGACGCCCGTGCCGCCGACGCCCGGGCAGGGGAGGTCCCGGACACCGGCGCCGCCGAGGCGCGGGACACCGACGTCCCGGACGCCGATGCCCTCCTCGCGGCCGGTGCCGCGCGGGCCGGGGCGCTGCTGGACCGCCAGCTCACCCTCGCCCGTACCCGCGCCCACTCCGCCGCGCTGCAGGCCCTGGGCTCGTCCCGCTTCCACGCCGTCGCCGACTCCGTCGCCGTGCTCGCCTCCGAGGTGCCGCTGACCCGGGTGGCCGCGGACGTCCCGGCCGCCGAGGCGCTGCCGCCGCTGGCCGAGCAGTCCGCGCGCCGACTGGCCGAGGCGGTCGGTGCGCTGCCGCTGGTCCGTGCCGGGCAGCCGTACAACGCCGAGGCGCTGGCCGACGGCCCCCGCCAGGACGCGCCCTGGCACCAGGTCCGGGTGCTGCTCCGGCTGAGCCGCTACGCCCAGGAGGTGCTCGTGCCCGAGTACGCCGACCCCCGACTGGCGGAGGCGGCCCGGATCCTGGCGGGCCACCGCGACGCCGCGGAGGCCGCCGCCGCGGCCGCCGCCGCGGCCCGCACCCCGCGGATCGCCCCGGCCACCGCCTACGCCCTCGGAGTCCTCCACGCCGACCAGCGCCACCAGGTCGAGGCGGCCCGCTACGCCTTCGGCCGCGTCTGGCTGGCACGGGAGAAGGCGCTCAAGGGGGTGGAGCGGTGACGGGGCCCGGGGAGCCGCCGGCCGGGAGGCCGGACGGCCGCAAGCAGGACGCACGTAAGCCGGACGCCCGGAAAGTGGATGCCCGTAAGCCGGTGCGGGCGGCGGGGTGCGTGCTGTGGCGCCGGCGCCCGTCCGCCGAGTACGGGCTGGAGATCGCGCTAGTCCACCGGCCGAAATATGACGACTGGTCACACCCCAAGGGCAAGCTCAAGCGCGGCGAGGACGCACTGGCCGGGGCGGTCCGCGAGGTGGCCGAGGAGACCGGCATGGACTGCCGCCCCGGCGCCCCCCTGCCGACCTCGTACTACCTCGCCAACGGGCGGCCCAAGCAGGTCCGTTACTGGGCCGCCGAGGCGCTGGCGGGGGCGTTCACGCCGACCGACGAGGTCGACCGGCTGGAGTGGCTGACGCCGGAGGAGGCCCGCGGCCGGCTCACCCACGAGCGGGACCGGCCGCTGGTCGACGCCTTGCTCGCGGCGCTGCATCTGGCCTGAGCACGGGCCGGGTTCAGCGGCGGCGCAGGGCCGGGTCCGTGAGGGCCGGGGGCAGGTAGTAGTTGTCCGCGCGGTTGAGGTCGGTGCCCGGGGGGACGATGGCGTCGATCCGGTCCAGGACGTCCGCGCCGAGGGTGACGTCGGCGCCGTCCAGCAGGCTCTCCAACTGGTCGAGGGTGCGCGGGCCGATGATGACCGAGGTCACCGCCGGGTGCGCGCGGACGAAGGCGGTGGCCAGGTGGGGGAGGCTGAGGCCGGCGTCGGAGGCGACCTCGGACAGGGCGCGGACCGCCTCGGCCTTGCGGGCGTTCGCCGGGACCGAGAGGTCGAACTTGTGGCTCTCCAGGGCGGCCCGGGAACTGGCCGACAGATCGCGGCCGGAGAGCCAGCCGGCGCTGAGCGGACCCCAGGTCAGCACGCCCATGCCGTACTTCTGCGCGGTCGGCAGCACCGAGCCTTCGACGCCGCGGGCCAGCATCGAGTACGGCGGCTGCTCGGTGCGGAAGCGGACGTGGCCGCGGCGCTCGGCGGTCCAGTGGGCCTCGACGATCTGCTCGGCGGGGAAGGTCGAGGTGCCGACGGCCCGTACCTTGCCGGAGCGGACCAGGTCCGAGAGCGCGGAGAGGGTCTCGTCGATGTCGGTGGTGGGGTCCGGGCGGTGCACCTGGTAGAGGTCGAGGTGGTCGGTGTCCAGCCGGCGCAGGCTGTCCTCCACGGCGCGTACGATCCAACGCCGTGACGCCCCGCGGTGGTTGGCGTCCGGGCCCATGGGGTTGAAGAACTTGCTGGCGAGTACGACGTCGTCGCGGCGTCCCTTGAGGGCCTTGCCGACGATCTCCTCGGACTCGCCCGCGGAGTACATGTCCGCGGTGTCCACGAAGTTGATGCCGGCGTCCAGTGCGCGGTGCACGAGGCGGACGCAGTCGGCGTGGTCGGTGTTGCCGAGGGCGCCGAGCATCATCGCGCCCAGCGCGTACTCGCTGACCGAGATGCCGGTGCCGCCGAGGATCCTGCGCTGCATGAGCTGCTCCTGCCGTCTGTTCGTCGGTGATCCGTGCCCGGGTGGGTGTGTGCACCACCTTGGTGCCGTGGCGGAGGGCGGACCAGGCCCGTCGCAGCCTGGGTCCGGCGGAACCACCCACCCGGCGCCGCGGCGCATACTGGACGGATGCTGTACGCGGAAATCGAGATCAGCTCGTTCCTCAAGGCGCGCCGCGCCGCGCTCGACCCGGCCGACCTGGGTCTGCCGAGCGGGATCGGCCGCCGCCGGGTGCGCGGGCTGCGGCGCGAGGAGGTCGCCCAGCTCGCCGGCATCAGCGTCGACTACTACACCCGGATCGAACAGGGCCGGGCCCCCGCCATCTCCGACTCCGTCCTGGACGCCATCGCGCGGGCCCTGCGGCTGTCCGGCGGCGAGGTGACGTACCTGCGCAACATCGCCGTACCCCGGCGCCGCAGCGAGGCGGACTGCGTGCCCGGGCCGGTCCCCGGGCGGACCGTACGGCCCGAGATCCGGCAGCTGCTGGACGCGATGGCCACCACCGTCCCGGCCATGGTCGTCGGCCGCGGCCTGGACATCCTGGCCTGGAACGCGCTCGGCGGCCGGATCGCCTTCGACCTGGACGCGCTCGCCCCGGACCGGCGGAACACCGCGCTGCTGGTCTTCCTCGACCCGGCGGCCCGCGCGCTGCACCCCGACTGGGAGGACAAGGCCGTCGAGGTGGTCGGCAATCTGCGGGCCGACAGCGGACGGCACCCGGACGACCCGCGGATCTGCGAGGTCGTGGGCGAACTGCTGGAGCGCAGCGCGGACTTCCGGCGGATCTGGGAGACCCAGTCGGTGCGCGAGTGCCTGCGCGGCACCAAGCGCCTGCGGCACCCGGACGTCGGCGAGTTGGAGATCACCTTCGAGAGTTTCCGGCTGACCACCGACCCGGACCAGGCGCTGGTCACGTACACGGCCCCGTGCGGCTCGAAGACCGAGCGGCGGCTGCGGGAGCTGGCGGCCCGGCCCGCGGTGTCCCGCGAGCCGGAGGCCACCGCGCTGGCGGGGTGACCACGGCCCGGACGGGCCCGCCGGCTACCCGCGCGGCGCCAGCGCCTCCCAGCGCACGGTGACCTCGCCCTGGCGGCGCCGCCGCGGGTCACCGGTGAGCGGCCAGTCCGCCGCCAGGGACGCGACGGCGGCCCGCCACCGCTGCCGCGCACCGAGCGCGCCCAGCGGGGCGGCCGCCGCCCAGGCCCGGTCGAAGTCGCGCAGGAAGGCGTGCACCGGCTCGCCCGGCACATTGCGGTGTATCAGCGCCTTGGGGAGGCGTTCGGCCAGGTCGGAGGGGGTTTCCAGGGAGCTGAGCCGGGCCGCGAAGGTGACCGTGCGGGGCCCTTCGGGACCCAGCGCCACCCATACGTGGCGGCGCCCTATCTCGTCGCAGGTGCCCTCGACCAGCAGCCCGCCGGGGGCCAGCCGGGCGCACAGCCGCCGCCAGACGGCGGTCACCTCGTCCTCGTCGTACTGCCGCAGCACGTTCGCGGCCCGTATCAGGACCGGCGCCCGCCGCGCATCGCCGGGCAGCGGCACCTCGAAGCCGCCGTGCAGGAAGTCCAGGCCCGGCTTCTCGTACGGGCGGGCGGCCGCCACCCGGTCCGGGTCGATCTCTATGCCGACGACCCGGGCGTCGGGGCGGACCGTGCGCAGCCGGCCGAGCAGCTCGACCGCGGTCCAGGGCGCGGCGCCGTACCCGAGGTCGACCGCGACCGGGTCGGCCGAGCGGCGCAGCACGGCGGCGTGTTCCGCGGCTATCCAGCGGTCCATGCGGCGCAGCCGGTTGGGGTTGGTGGTCCCGCGGGTCGCGCTGCCGACGGGCCGGGTCGGCGCAGGATGAGCGGGGGCGGGGCGGCGGGGCATGGCTTCGAGAGTATGGGCGGCGAAAGCCCTCCTTGCCCCACGGTCACGTGCGATCGGTCACGTGCACCGAACGGTCACACTTTGGCAAAGTGCGACGATGTGCCGCCGGACGGAAATGGAACCGCCGGATGTGTTGTTGCAGCAGGTCGGTGGCGTGCCACCACGCCCTGGCTAGGAGGTAGCTCGACGTGAGCCCCTATGTGTCCCGGCTCCGCAGCCGTCCCCATGGCCCGTTCCCGGGACCGTCGCGGCTGCGCCTGCCCGGCGGCCCGCGCCGTCCGCGCCGGGTGGCCATGCTCAGCGTCCACACCTCCCCGCTGCACCAGCCCGGCACCGGCGACGCCGGCGGCATGAACGTCTACATCGTCGAGCTCGCCAAGAAGCTCGCCGCCCTCAACATCGAGGTGGAGATCTTCACCCGCGCCACCACGGGCACCCTCCCGCCCGCGGTCGACCTCGCCCCCGGCGTCCTCGTCCGGCACGTCGACGCCGGCCCGTACGAGGGCCTGGCCAAGGAGGACCTCCCCGCCCAGCTGTGCGCCTTCACCCACGGCGTGATGCAGGCCTGGGCCGGCCACCGCCCCGGCTACTACGACCTGGTCCACTCCCACTACTGGCTCTCCGGCCACGTCGGCTGGCTGGCCGCCGAGCGCTGGGGCGTCCCGCTGGTGCACGCCATGCACACCATGGCCAAGGTCAAGAACGCCGCCCTGGCCGTCGGCGACACCCCCGAACCGCCCGCCCGGGTCATCGGCGAGACCCAGGTCGTCCGGGCCGCCGACCGCCTGATAGCCAACACCGCCGAGGAGGCCGAGGAGCTGATCCGGCATTACGACGCCGACCCCGACCGGGTCGCGGTCGTCCACCCCGGCGTCAACCTCGACCGCTTCCGGCCGACGAGCGGCGGCATCGCCGAGAGCCGGGCCGCGGCCCGCGCCCGCCTCGGCCTCCCCCAGGACGCGGTCATCCCGCTCTTCGCCGGCCGCATACAACCCCTCAAGGCCCCCGACATCCTGCTGCGCGCCACCGCCGCCCTGCTGGCCGACGACCCCTCGCTGCGCTCCCGGCTCCTGGTACCGGTCGTCGGCGGCCCCAGCGGCAGCGGCCTGGCCAAGCCCGAGGGCCTGCAGAAGCTCGCCGCCCGACTCGGCATCGCCGACCTCGTGCGGTTCCGCCCGCCGGTCGGCCAGGAACAGCTCGCCGACTGGTACCGCGCCGCCTCCGTGCTGGTCATGCCCTCGTACAGCGAGTCCTTCGGCCTGGTCGCCATCGAGGCCCAGGCCTGCGGCACCCCGGTGATCGCCGCCGCGGTCGGCGGCCTGCCGGTGGCCGTCCGCGACGGCGTCAGCGGCTTCCTCGTCGCCGGCCACGACCCCGCCGACTACGCCCGCGCCCTGCAGCGCTTCCTCCAGGACCCGGACCTGGCCACCCGTATGGGCGCCGACGCCGCCCGGCACGCCCAGTCCTTCGGCTGGGACACCGCCGCCACGGCCACCGGCGACGTCTACACCGCCGCGATGCAGGAACGGCGGCGTCACCTACGATCGGCCCATGGCTGACGACCTGCCCCAGGCTGACGACGTACGACCGGTGGACGACGTACGACCCGCGGACGTCGTGCGCCCCGCGGATGTCGTGCGCCCCGCGGACGCACGACGGGTGATCGAGACGACGCTGGACGACGCCGGCCTGGAGTGGGAGTCCCCGTCCGACGGCAACTACGTCGTCAAGCTCCCCGGGACCCGCAAGCTGTCGACGACCTGCTCGCTCATCGTCGGCAAGCACTCCCTCTCCATCAACGCCTTCGTCGTCCGCCGCCCCGACGAGAACCACGACGCGGTGCACCGGTGGCTTCTGGAGCGCAACACCCGCCTCTACGGCGTGAGTTACGCGATCGACAAGCTCGGCGACGTCTACCTCGCCGGCAAGCTGCCGCTCGTCGCGGTCACCCCCGACGAGCTCGACCGGATCCTCGGCCAGGTCCTGGAGGCGGCGGACGGCGCCTTCAACACCCTCCTCGAACTGGGCTTCGCCACAGCCATCCGCAAGGAGTACGCGTGGCGGGTGTCGCGGGGCGAGTCCACACGGAACCTGGCGGCCTTCACGCATCTCACGCGCAGGGGCGAGTAGCCCACGTACTCGGCTCCTCGCCGTGGTGGTTGCTCGCCGTTCCGCTGCGCTTTGCGGTGCCTCCCACGTACCTGGCCGTCCCGCCGCGGGGCGTCTCGCCGTGGCGCTTTGCGGCGCCCCCGCCCGTAGTTGTCCGCGGCGCCGCGGGGCGTCTCGCCGTTGCGCCTGCGGCGGGCTGGGTGTTGTTGGGTGCGGTGACGGTCCTCCGGGGCCTTGTTCGTGGACTGCTTCGCTTTACGTCCACGA
>NZ_JBHWDV010000029.1:0-101803 GCF_042734445.1 Streptomyces sp. NPDC059649 | reverse complement strand
GCGACCGCGTGCTGTGGCTGGAACGCGGCGAACTGCTGATGGACGGCCCCACCGACGAGGTCATCAAGGCGTACGAGAAGGAGACCGGCAAGTAGTTCTCCGGACACCCGGAAGGCCCCCGCGGGCCCGCCCCGCGGGGGCCTTCGACGGTGAAGAATTGGTCAACTCTGCGGACAACGGGAACAGTTCGTCCGGAATGGATGTTGACCCGATCGTTGCCACGGGCTTCGGTACCCACTCGGACGCATGGGAGATGTACGGCGTAAGCTGTACGGGTGCCGAACAGCACAAGTAGCGCAAGTCGGGCAATACTCACCCAAGAGGGCGATGAGGGCTCGATCGGGCGCGTCGCCGGGCGCGGCGTGTCCGAAATAGGATGTTTTAGCTTGGCGGTGTAGAACGGGAGACGTGACGGCAATGGCTACTGGTTCGCTCCGGCACCGAAAGACGCCGGGCAGCCCACGGTGAGCCGAGACAACGAGCGGGCGCGTCGCGCCTTCCTCCGAAGGGTGGCGGCGGGTGACGGGCGGGACCAGACGCGCACCGTGCTCGATCAGGCCGCACACGAGAACTTCCCGGTCGCGCCGTTCTTCCTGCCCCGCGCCTGGCGGGCCGACCTGATGGCCGTGTACGGCTTCGCCCGGCTCGTCGACGACATCGGCGACGGTGACCTCGCGCCCGGCGGTGGCGACGCCGTACTCCTCGGGCTCGACCGGGCGCAGTTCGACGACCGGCCCGCGCTGCTCGACGCCCTGGAGGCGGACCTGGAGCGCGTCTTCAGCGACCGCGCACCCGGCCCCAAGCACCCGCTGATGCGCCGCCTCGGCCCGACCGTCCGCCGCTGCGAGCTGACCCCCGAGCCGTTCCTCGGCCTGATCGAGGCCAACCGCCAGGACCAGCGGGTGAGCCGTTACGCCACCTACGACGACCTGGTCGCCTACTGCGAGCTGTCCGCCAACCCCGTCGGCCGGCTCGTCCTCGGCATCACCGGCACCGCCAGCCCCGAGCGCCTCCGCCGCTCGGACGCCGTCTGCACCGCCCTGCAAATCGTCGAACACCTCCAGGACGTGGCCGAGGACCTCGGGCGCGACCGCATCTACCTCCCCGCCGAGGACATGAAACGCTTCGGCGTCTCGGAAGCCGATCTGGCCGCCCCGAGCGGGGGCGCATCGGTGCGCGCACTGATCGCCTACGAGGCGGAACGCGCCCGTGACCTGCTGGATGAAGGCACCGCGCTGGTGGGTAGCGTCCACGGCAGGCTCAAGCTGCTGCTGGCCGGTTTCGTCGCCGGCGGACGTGCCGCACTCCAGGCGGTCGCTGCCGCCGAACACGACGTACTCCCTGGACCGCCCAAACCGACCAAGCTCAGCCTGCTGCGCGAGGTGGGGGCGACATTGCGAAGAGAGGGGTGAGTCGGACCGTGGAGGCAACCGCACACGCGTCCGCGCCGGTGCTCGCTGCATACCGCTACTGCGAAGCCATCACCGGGCAGCAGGCACGCAACTTCGCCTACGGCATCCGGCTGCTGCCGACCGACAAGCGCCATGCGATGTCGGCGCTCTACGCCTTCTCCCGCCGGGTCGACGACATCGGTGACGGCCATCTGGAGGCCGCCGCCAAGCAACAGCGCCTGGAGGACACCCGGGCGCTGCTGGCCCGTATCAAGGACGGCCGGCTCGACGAGGACGACACCGACCCGGTGGCCGTCGCCCTCGCCGACGCCGCCCGCCGCTTCCCCGTCCCGCTCGACGCGCTGGACGAGCTCATCGACGGCGTGCTGGCGGACGTGCGCGGCGAGAGCTACGAGACCTGGGACGAGCTGAAGGTCTACTGCCGCTGCGTCGCCGGCGCGATCGGCCGGCTCTCGCTCGGCGTGTTCGGCACCGTGCCCGGCGTACCGGACACCGAGCGCGCCGCCGAGTACGCCGACACGCTCGGTCTCGCCCTCCAACTCACCAACATCCTCCGGGACGTTCGCGAGGACGCCGGCAACGGCCGGACCTACCTCCCCGCCGAGGACCTCGCCAAGTTCGGCTGCTCGGCCGGGTTCGCCCACCCCGTCCCGCCGCCCGGCTCCGACTTCACCGGCCTGGTCCACCACGAGGTGAACCGCGCCCGCGCACTGTTCGCCGAGGGCTTCCGGCTGCTGCCGATGCTCGACCGGCGCAGCGGCGCCTGCGTGGCCGCGATGGCCGGCATCTACCACCGCCTGCTCACCCGGATCGCCGCCGACCCCGAGGCGGTGCTGCGCGGCCGGGTCTCGCTGCCCGGCTGGGAGAAGGCGTTCGTCGCGGTACGCGGACTGTCCGGGCTCGACGCGCGGGCGATCGGCCGCCGGCAGTCCGTGCGGAGGCGCGGATGACCGGCCGGACCACGCACGACAGCGGTGACCCCGCGTCAGTACGGCGGGCAACCCTCCCCCGGACGGCTGCGTCCATCACCCACGTACGGGGGGAGCACACATGACATCCACAGCCACCGCGGTGGTCGTCGGCGGCGGGCTCGCGGGCACCACCGCCGCCCTCGCGCTGGCCGACGCCGGGCTGCGGGTCACCCTCGTCGAGGGCCGCCCCCGCCTGGGCGGACTGGTCTTCTCCTTCCGCCGCGACTCGGCCGCCGGTGAGCTGAGCGTCGACAACGGCCAGCACGTCTACCTGCGCTGCTGCACCGCGTACGGCCGGATGCTGGACCGGCTCGGCGCGGCCCACCTGGTGCCCCTCCAGGACCGGATGGACGTGCCCGTCCTGGATGCTGGGGGCACCTCCCGGACGAAGTCTGGGGGACGGATGCGGCTGGGCCGGCTGCGCCGTACCGCCCTGCCCGTCCCGCTGCACCTCGCCGCCAGCCTCGGGCGCTATCCGCACCTCTCCCCGGCCGAGCGGGCCGGCGTGGTCCGCGCGACCCTCGCCCTGAAGGGCCTCGACCCGGCCGACCCGGTCCTGGACGGCGTCGACTTCGGCAGTTGGCTGCGCCGCCACGGCCAGTCGTCCCGGGCCGTCGAGGCGCTGTGGGACCTGGTCGGCATCGCCACCCTCAACGCCCGGGCCGGCGACGCCTCGATGGGGCTGGCCGCCAAGGTCTTCAAGACCGGGCTGCTGTCCGCCCCCGGTGCCGCCGACATCGGCTGGTCCCGGGTCCCGCTCGGCGACGTGCACGACGTGCTCGCCCGTACGGCACTGGAGAAGGCCGGGGTGCGGATCGCGCTGCGCACCCGTGCCGCGTCCCTCGACCGGACCGACGGCCGCTGGCAGGTCGCGGTGGAGAACGGTCCGCACGGCGGCGAACGGCTCACCGCGGACACCGTCGTCCTCGCCGTACCGCAGCGCGAGACGCATGCGCTGCTGCCCGCCGGCGCGCTGGCCGACCGGGACCGGCTGCTGGACATCGGCACCGCCCCGATCCTCAACCTCCACGTCGTCTACGACCGCAAGGTCCTGCGCCGCCCCTTCTTCGCCGCGGTCGGCTCGCCCGTCCAGTGGGTCTTCGACCGCACCGACGCCTCCGGACTGACCAGGACGGCCGGGAACGCCCGCTGCCAGTACCTGGCCGTGTCGCAGTCCGCCGCGCAGGAGGAGATCGACCACCCGGTCGCCAAACTCCGCGCCCGCTACCTCCCCGAGCTGGAACGGCTGCTGCCGGCCGCCCGGGGCGCCCGGATCATCGACTTCTTCGTCACCCGCGAGCGCACCGCGACCTTCGCGCCCGCCCCGGGCGTCGGCAGGCTCCGCCCCGCCGCCCGCACCCAAGCCCCCGGCCTGTTCCTGGCCGGTGCGTGGACCGCCACCGGGTGGCCCGCGACCATGGAAAGCGCTGTTCGCAGCGGCACTGCCGCCGCTCGCGAGGCACTCAACGAACTCGGCTTCCCCCAGGGCCAGTTGCCTCAGGAGGCGGCATGACTACGAGTACGAGCGCTCGCACGAGCACGAGCATCGGAAACAGAGGAGAAACCGTGAATCCGGCTTCCCCAGCTATCGACACCGAGAGCGTCACCGCGCTGCTGGAGCGCGGGCGGACACTCGCCACTCCCGTGCTGCGTGCTGCCGTGGGCCGGCTCGCCCCTCCCATGGACACCGTCGCCGCCTACCACTTCGGCTGGATCGACGCCACCGGCAAACCCGCTTCCGGCGACAGCGGCAAGGCCGTCCGGCCCGCGCTCGCCCTGCTGTCCGCCGAGGTCGCGGGCAGCGCCCCCGAGGTCGGCATCCCCGGCGCGGTCGCCGTCGAGCTGGTGCACAACTTCTCGCTGCTGCACGACGACCTCATGGACGGCGACGAACAGCGCCGGCACCGCGACACGGTCTGGAAGGTGCACGGCCCGGCGCAGGCCATCCTCGTCGGCGACGCGCTGTTCGCCCTCGCCAACGAAATACTGCTGGAGCTCGGCACGGTCGACGCCGGCCGCGCCACCCGCCGGCTGACCCTGGCCACCCGCAAGCTGATCGACGGCCAGGCCCAGGACATCTCCTACGAGCACCGCGAGCGGGTCACCGTCGAGGAGTGCCTGGAGATGGAGGGCAACAAGACCGGCGCGCTGCTGGCCTGCGCGGTCTCCATCGGCGCGGTCCTGGGCGGCGCCGACGACCGCACCGCCGACACCCTGGAGAGGTACGGCTACCACCTCGGCCTCGCCTTCCAGGCCGTCGACGACCTGCTGGGCATCTGGGGCGACCCGGACGCCACCGGCAAGCGGCCCTGGAGCGACCTGCGCCAGCGCAAGAAGTCGCTGCCGGTCGTCGCCGCGCTGGCCGCCGGCGGCCCGGCCTCCGAGCGACTGGCCCGGATCCTGGCCGCCGACGCCAAGAAGAGCGAGACCGAGATCGCCGACTTCACCGAGGAGGAGTTCGCCTCCCGGGCGGCCCTCATCGAGGAGGCCGGCGGCCGTGAGTGGACCTCCCAGGAGGCCCGCCGCCAGCACGCCACCGCCATCGCCGCGCTCGACGAGATCGACATGCCGGAGAAGGTCCGGGCACAGCTCGTCGCCCTCGCGGACTTCGTCGTCGTACGAGAAAGATGACTCCCTACCAACACCGAATAGATCGCAGTCGCCGGCCGGTGCCGCACCGGGCGCCGGCCGACGGAATCCCTGAGCACGCTTTGACAGTTCACTGCAGAAGGGGAAGCCATGACAGCGACGACCGACGGAAGCACCGGGGCGCTGCCGCCCCGGGCCCCTTCGGCCAGCGATGCCACCGCTGAGAGAGCCGCACCATCCGTCAAGACGGCCACCGCCGTCGCCGAGGACACCGCCGAGGCCGCCCGCCGAGCGACCGCCCGCGCCACCGACTACCTCCTCTCCGTCCAGGACCCCGCAGGATGGTGGAAGGGTGACCTCGAAACCAACGTCACCATGGACGCCGAGGACCTGCTGCTCCGTCAGTTCCTGGGCATCTCGGACCCCGGGACCACCGAGGCCGCCGCCCGCCACCTCCGCGCCGAGCAGCGGACCGACGGCACCTGGGCCACCTTCCACGGCGGGCCCGGTGAACTCTCCACCACCATCGAGGCGTATGTCGCCCTGCGGCTCGCCGGGGACGCGACCGACGCCCCGCACATGGCCGCCGCGTCCGCCTGGATCCGCGCACAGGGCGGGGTCGCCGCCTCCCGGGTCTTCACCCGCATCTGGCTGGCCCTCTTCGGCTGGTGGAAGTGGGAGGACCTGCCCCAGCTCCCACCGGAACTCCTCTTCTTCCCGAAGTGGTTCCCGCTCAACATCTACGACTTCGGGTGCTGGGCACGGCAGACCATCGTGCCGCTGACCATCGTCTCCGCCAAACGCCCGGTCCGCCCGGCGCCGTTCGCCCTCGACGAGCTGCACACCGATCCCCGCCGCCCCAACCCGCCCCGCCCGCTCGCCCCGGCCACCAGCTGGGACGGCGTCTTCCAGCGCCTCGACAAGGCGCTGCGGGTCTACCACAAGGTCGCCCTGCGCAAACTGCGCGGCGCCGCGATGCGCTCGGCCGCCCGCTGGATCATCGAACGGCAGGAGAACGACGGCTGCTGGGGAGGCATCCAGCCACCCGCGGTGTACTCGATCATCGCCCTGCACCTCCTCGGCTACGACCTCGACCACCCCGTGCTGCGCGAGGGACTGGCCTCCCTGGACCGGTTCGCGGTCCGGCGCGAGGACGGTTCCCGGATGATCGAGGCCTGCCAGTCACCGGTCTGGGACACCTGCCTCGCCACCATCGCGCTGGCCGACGCCGGACTGCCCGCCGACCACCCGCAGCTGGTCAAGGCCGCCGACTGGATGCTCGCCGAGCAGATCGACCGGCCCGGCGACTGGAGCGTCAAACGGCCCCAACTCCCGCCCGGCGGCTGGGCCTTCGAGTTCCACAACGACAACTACCCGGACATCGACGACACCGCCGAGGTGGTGCTCGCACTGCGCCGGGTCAAGCACCCCGACCCGCAGCGGGTGGCGGCCGCGGTGGACCGCGCGGTGCGCTGGAACTTCGGGATGCAGTCCCGCAACGGCGGCTGGGGCGCCTTCGACGTCGACAACACCAGCCCGTTCCCCAACCGCCTGCCGTTCTGCGACTTCGGCGAGGTCATCGACCCGCCGTCGGCCGACGTCACCGCGCACGTCGTGGAGATGCTCGCCGAGACCGGCCGGACGCACGATCCGCGCACCCGTCGCGCCCTCGCCTGGCTGCTGGCCGAACAGGAGCCGGACGGCTCGTGGTTCGGACGCTGGGGCACCAACTACATCTACGGCACCGGCTCGGTGCTGCCCGCGCTCGCCGCGGCCGGCATCCCCGCCTCCCACCCGGCCGTACGCCGCGCCGTCGGCTGGCTGGAGCGGGTGCAGAACGACGACGGCGGCTGGGGCGAGGACCAGCGGTCGTACGCGGATCAGGACGGCTGGGCCGGGCGCGGCGCCTCGACCGCCTCGCAGACCGCCTGGGCGCTGATGGCGCTGCTCGCGGCCGGTGAGCGGGACAGCGAGGCGGTGCGGCGCGGGGTGCGGTATCTCGCCGCGACCCAGCGCGAGGACGGTTCCTGGGACGAGCCGTACTTCACCGGCACCGGCTTCCCCTGGGACTTCTCCATCAACTACCACCTCTACCGCCAGGTCTTCCCGCTGACCGCCCTGGGCCGCTACGTCAACGGCGGACCGGCCGCGGCGCCGGTGGGGGCCTGATGCCGAGACCGTCCCCCGCGAGTGCGGACCCCCCGCTGCTGGTCGCCTGTGCGCTCGGCATCGAGCGGTTCGCGCTGCGCGGGGGAGAGCGGGCGGCGGCGTCCGGCGAGGGCCGCCCCGGGCTCGTGGTGCTGCGCACCGGCATGGGCCCCCGGGCGGCCGAACGCGCCCTCGCCGATGCGCTGCGTGACGGCACGGACACCTCCCGTTCGCCCGTCGTCGCCAGCGGCTTCTGCGCCGGCCTCGCGCCCGGTATGCGCCCCGGGGACGTGGTCGTCGCCGAGGCCACCCGCGACCACCGCCCGGGCCTGCCGGACGTGCCCTGCCGCGACAACGGCCCGCTGCTCGCCGCCCTGCGCCACCGCGGCCTGACCGTGCACCGCGGGCTGCTGCGCGGCTCCGACCACGTCGTACGCGGCACGGAACGGGCCGAGCTGCACGCCTCCGGCGCGATCGCGGTGGACATGGAATCCGCCGCCACGCTCCGTACGGCACAGCTCGCCGGCGCCCGTCCGGTTGCGGCCGTCCGGGTGGTCGTGGACGCTCCAGAACATGAACTCGTCCGCATCGGCACGGTGCGCGGGGGAATATCGGCCTTCCGCGTGCTGCGCAGAGTGCTTCCAGTTTTCTACGAATGGCACCGTTCCTTGCTGCTCCCCAGGAGGTGAGCCAGATGGCCATGCCGCTCCGTCAGTCCATCCGGGTCGGGACATATCTTTTTGAACAGAAGATGATCCGGCGGCGTGAGAAGTTCCCCCTCATCGTCGAGCTGGAACCGCTCTTCGCGTGCAATCTGAAGTGTGAGGGCTGCGGGAAGATCCAGCATCCGGCCGGGGTGCTCAAGCAGCGGATGCCGGTGGCGCAGGCGGTCGGCGCGGTCCTGGAGTCCGGCGCCCCGATGGTCTCCATCGCCGGCGGAGAACCCCTGATGCACCCGCAGATCGACGAGATCGCCCGGCAGTTGGTGGCCAAGCGGAAATACGTCTTCCTGTGCACCAACGCCATGCTGCTGCGCAAGAAGATGGACCTGTTCACCCCGTCGCCCTATTTCGCGTTCGCGGTGCACATCGACGGAATGCGCGAACGGCACGACGAATCCGTCGCCAAGGAAGGCGTGTTCGACGAGGCGGTCGCGGCGATCAAGGAGGCCAAGCGGCGCGGATTCCGGGTCACCACCAATTCCACCTTCTTCAACACCGACACCCCGCAGACCGTCATCGAGGTCCTCAACTTCCTCAACGACGACCTCAAGGTCGACGAGATGATGCTGTCGCCCGCCTACGCCTACGAGAAGGCCCCCGACCAGGAGCACTTCCTCGGCGTCGAGCAGACCCGCGAGCTGTTCCGCAAGGCGTTCGCCGGCGGCAACCGGCGCCGCTGGCGGCTCAACCACAGCCCGCTCTTCCTGGACTTCCTGGAGGGCAAGGCGGACTTCCCGTGCACGGCCTGGGCGATCCCCAACTACTCACTGTTCGGCTGGCAGCGCCCCTGCTACCTGATGAGTGACGGCTATGTGCCGACGTACCGGGAACTCATCGAAGAGACGGACTGGGACAAATACGGCCGCGGCAAGGACCCGCGCTGCGCCAACTGCATGGCGCACTGCGGCTACGAACCCACCGCCGTCCTCGCCACCATGGGGTCCCTCAAGGAATCCCTCAGGGCGGCCAAGGAGACCGTCGCCGGAAACCGCGGCTGACCCGTCGCATCCGGGGGAGCCCGCCACCGCGGTGGGCTCCCTCCGCCACGGCCGCCGAACCACCCGAGGGGGACCGAACATGACGATGCTGGAACACATCAGCGGACCGCGTGACCTCAAGGCGCTCCCCGCCGACCGCCTACCCCGACTCGCCGAGGAGATCCGGCACTTCCTCGTCCACGCGGTGGCCCGCACCGGTGGCCATCTGGGCCCCAACCTGGGCGTGGTCGAGCTGACCCTCGCCCTGCACCGGGTCTTCGACTCACCCGCCGACCGCATCCTGTGGGACACCGGCCACCAGTCGTACGTGCACAAGCTCCTGACCGGCCGGCAGGACTTCTCCAAGCTGCGGGCCAAGGGCGGTCTGTCGGGCTATCCGTCGCGGGCGGAGTCGGCGCACGACGTCATCGAGAACAGTCATGCCTCGACGGTCCTGGGCTGGGCGGACGGTCTGGCCAAGGCCAACCAGGTGCGCGGCAAGAAGGACCATGTCGTCGCGGTGATCGGCGACGGCGCGCTGACCGGTGGTATGGCCTGGGAGGCGCTCAACAACATCGCCGCCGCGAAGGACCGTCCGCTGGTCATCGTCGTCAACGACAACGAGCGTTCCTACGCACCGACCATCGGCGGGCTGGCCGACCACCTGGCCACCCTGCGCACCACCGACGGCTACGAGCGTTTCCTGGCCCGCGGCAAGGACCTGCTGGAGCGCACCCCGGTCGTCGGCAAACCGCTCTACGGCACGCTGCACGGCGCCAAGAAGGGCCTGAAGGACTTCATCGCCCCGCAGGGCATGTTCGAGGACCTGGGCCTGAAGTACCTCGGGCCGATCGACGGCCACGACATCGGGGCCGTCGAATCGGCGCTGCGCCGCGCGTCCGGATTCCACGGCCCGGTGCTGGTGCACTGCCTCACCGAGAAGGGCCGCGGCTACCGGCCCGCCCTGGAGGACGAGGCCGACCACTTCCACACCGTCGGGGTGATGGACCCGCTGACCTGCGCGCCGGTCACTCCGCCCGGCGCGCCGTCCTGGACGTCCGTCTTCGGCGACGAAATGGTCCGCATCGGCGCGGAACGCGAGGACGTGGTCGCCCTCACGGCGGCGATGCTGCAGCCGGTCGGCCTGCGGAAGTTCGCCGAAGCGTTCCCCGACAGGGTGTGGGACGTGGGCATCGCCGAGCAGCACGCCGCCGTATCGGCGGCGGGCCTGGCCACCGGCGGACTCCACCCGGTCGTCGCGGTCTACGCCACCTTCCTCAACCGCGCCTTCGACCAGGTCCTGATGGACGTCGCACTGCACAAGTGCGGCGTCACCTTCGTCCTGGACCGGGCCGGCGTCACCGGCACCGACGGAGCCTCGCACAACGGCATGTGGGACCTCTCGGTGCTCGGCGTCGTCCCCGGCCTGCGGATCGCCGCCCCGCGCGACGCCGACCAGCTCCGCGCCCAGCTGCGCGAGGCCCTCGACGTGGACGACGCACCGACCGTGCTGCGCTTCCCCAAGGAATCGGTGGACGACCCGATCCCGGCCGTGGACCGGATCGGCGGGGCGGACGTCCTGCACCGGGCACCGCACCCGGACGTACTGCTGGTCGCGGTCGGCGTGATGGCGCCGGTCTGTCTGCGGGTCGCCGAACTCCTCGCGGCACGCGGCGTGGACGCGACCGTCATCGACCCGCGCTGGGTCAAACCGGTCGACCCGGCCATCCCGCAACTCGCCGCGGATCACGCCCTGGTGGCCGTGGTCGAGGACAACAGCCGTACCGGCGGCGTCGGCTGGGCGGTCGGGCAGGCGCTGCGGGACGCGGACGTGGACGTACCGCTGCGCACCTTCGGCATCCCCGAGGAGTTCCTGCCGCACGCCAAGCGGGCCGAGCTGCTGGCCGACCTGGGGCTGACCCCGGCCGAGATCGCCGGCCGGATCAGCGCCGCACTGGCCCGTAAGGAGAGCGTCTCGTGACCGGATTCGACCTCGGCCGGCTGCTCGCCGAGCGCGGCGCTGAGCGCTACGACCTGCACACCCGCCATCTGAACCACCAGCTGCCGCGGATGCTGCACACCCTCGGCTTCGACAAGGTCTACGAGCGGGCCGAGGGCGCGTACTTCTGGGACGCGGACGGCCAGGACTACCTCGACATGCTCGCCGGCTTCGGGGTGATGGGCCTGGGCCGGCACCACCCCGTCGTACGGAAGGCGCTGCACGACGTCCTCGACGCCCGGCTGGCCGACCTCACCCGCTTCGACTGCCCGCCGCTGCCCGGCCTCCTCGCCGAGAAGCTGCTCGGCCACGCCCCCCACCTCGACCGGGTCTTCTTCGGCAACAGCGGCACCGAGGCCGTCGAGACCGCCCTGAAGTTCGCGCGGTACGCGACCGGGAAGCCGCGGATCCTGTACTGCACGCACGCCTTCCACGGCCTGACCACCGGCTCCCTGTCCGTCAACGGCGAGGACGGCTTCCGCGACGGCTTCGCGCCGCTGCTGCCGGACACCGCCGTGCCGCTCGGTGATCTCGACGCGCTGGCAAGGGAGTTGAGCAAGGGCGATGTCGCCGCGCTCATCGTCGAGCCGGTCCAGGGCAAGGGCGTGCACGAGGCGCCGCCCGGCTATCTGCGGGCCGCACAGGAACTCCTGCGCAAGCACAAGGCCCTGCTGATCGCCGACGAGGTGCAGACCGGCCTCGGCCGCACCGGCGACTTCTTCGCCTACCAGCACGAGGACGGCGTCGCACCGGACCTGGTGTGCGTGGCCAAGGCACTGTCCGGCGGCTACGTCCCGGTCGGCGCGACCCTCGGCAAGGACTGGATCTTCAAAAAGGTCTACTCGTCCATGGACCGCGTGCTGGTGCACTCCGCCAGCTTCGGCTCCAACGCCCAGGCCATGGCGGCCGGTCTGGCGGTCCTCGCGGTGATGGAGGACGAGGGAATCGTCGCGCACGCCCGGCGCACCGGCGATCTGCTGCGCGGCCGGCTCGCCGAGCTGATCCCCAAGTACGAGCTGCTGCACGACGTGCGGGGCCGCGGCCTGATGATCGGCATCGAGTTCGGCCGGCCCACCTCGCTCGGGCTGCGCAGCCGCTGGACGATGCTGCAGGCGGCCCGCAAGGGGCTGTTCGCGCAGATGGTCGTGGTGCCGCTGCTGCAGCGGCACCGCATCCTCACCCAGGTCTCCGGCGACCACCTGGAGGTCATTAAGCTGATCCCGCCGCTGATCATCGGCGAGCGGGAGGTCGACCGGTTCGTCGACGCCTTCACGGCCGTCATGGACGACGCCCACGGTGGCGGCGGCCTGATGTGGGACTTCGGGCGGACGCTGGTCAAACAGGCGGTCGCCCACCGCTGACAGAGCACGGGGGGACACGAGGGTGACCGCGACGACGGTACGGTCCGTGAACGACATGACGGCCCGCTGGGCGCGGGCGGCGGTGGGGGAGGCCGGCACGGTCCTCACCGCGGCCGGCGTCTGGCCACTGCTGGCGCTGCTCGCGGGCCCCTCGGCGGGCCCGGCCCGCACGGAGCTGGCCGAGGCGCTCGGCACGGACCCGGAGCGGGCACCGGCGGAGGGCTGGTCGCTGCTCGCGGCGCTGGACGCGGCCGACGGCGTCGGCGCCGCGGCCGCGCTGTGGGCCCGGCGCACCCTGTCGCTGCGCCCCGAGTGGCGGGACGCTCTGCCGCCGGGCACCCTCGGCGAGCTGACCGGCGCCGCGGCGGCCGACCAGGAGGCGCTGGACGCCTGGGCCCGGCAGCACACCGACGGGCTGATCGAGCGGATGCCGGTCGAGGTCACCCCGGACCTGCTGCTCGTCCTGGCCAGTGCGCTGCTGGTGCGGACGACCTGGGCGGAACCCTTCGGGGAGTACCCGCTGCGGCTCACCGAAGGCCCCTGGGCGGGGCGCGAGGTGACCGCACTGAGCCGCTCCGGGGCGGAGGCCTCGCAGCTCCTGGTGCACGACACCCCCGCCGGCCCGCTGACCGCCGTACGCGTCGAGGGCGACAACGGTCTGGACGTGCATCTGCTGCTCGGCGGGCCCGGTGTACCGGGCGGTGAGGTCCTGGGGCACGGCGTCGAGGCGCTGGCCGGGCGGTACCCGGCGGTGCCCGGTGCGGCGCTGACCGACGGCGCCGGGCCGGGGCTGCGGGTGACGACGGTGCCGAGCTACGACGGGGTGCCGCGCCTGGACCTCATGACCGTGCGGTTCACCGTCGATGCCGAACACGATCTGCTCAAGCGGCCGGAGCTGTTCGGGCTGACCGCCGCGGCGGACACCTCCCGCGGGCACTTCCCGGGCATCAGCGACCACCCGCTCGCGGTGTCGGCCGCCCGGCAGCAGGCCACCGCGACCTTCGGCGCGCTCGGTTTCCGGGCGGCGGCCGTCACGGTCATGCCGGTCGCCGCGGGGTCCGTGCCGCCGCCCCCGCCGTACGAGGCGCTGCGGATCACGGCCCGCTTCGACCGGCCCTTCGGGTTCCTCGCCGTGCACCGGGAGTCGGGGCTGGTACTGACGGCGGGCTGGGTCGCCGAACCCTAGCGGCCCGCGGTCCGGTCAGTCGGTGAGCAGGGCCTCGCGCAGCCGCTCGCGGGTCTCGGGGGCCAGCTTCAGGCCCTCGGACAGGTACTTCTCCGTCGAGCCCCAGGTCCGCTCGATCGCGTCGTAGGCGGCCGCGAGGTAGTCGGTGTGCGCGCCGAACAGCGGCGAGAGCAGCTCCATGACCTCCTGTGACATCCCGACCGCTGAGTTGTCGGAACGGCGGATCTTGTAGCGGCGGTGCGGGTCGTTGGACTTGAGGTAGTCGGCCTCGATGGCGTCCCGCTCCACCCCGACCGCCAGCAGGGTCACGGCCACGGACAGACCCGCGCGGTCCTTGCCCGCCGCACAGTGCATCAGGGCGGGGACGCTGTCCTCGGCGAGCGCGTGCAGCACCCGGCTGTGGTCGTCGGTACGGGTGGTGATGATGTGCCGGTAGGTGGCGGCCATCCGGGCCGCGGCCTTGCCGTCGCCGAGCGCGGTGCGCAGCTGGTCCAGTTCACCGTCGCGGACCATCGTCCAGAACTCGGCACCGTCGGCCGGGTCGGTCAGCGGGATGTTCACGTTGCGCACACCGGGCAGTGCGACGTCGGGGCCCTCCAGCTTGATGTCCGAGGCGTTGCGGAAGTCGAAGATGGTGTGCAGTCCGAGGCCGGCGAGGAACGCCGCGTCCTCCGCGGTGGCATGGGCGAGGTGCCCGCTGCGGAACAGTCTGCCCTCCCGTACGCGACGCCCGTCCACGGTCGGCAGGCCGCCCACGTCGCGGAAGTTGCGGACCTCCGCGAGCTCCTGCTGAGCCTGCGGGACCTGCGGCGTCTGCTGCGTCACGGGCGCTCCTCTGGGTCGTTCGCCGACGCTGCTCGTCGACGAGGCGGGGCAGTCCCGACGATACGACATTGATGCAATAGGAAATCAGGCCGCAATCGGAGCGGCGCGGGGCGCGGGGAAGCACTCGGCAGCCGGGATGACCGATTCTTATTCCAACTTGAGGAGAATTTGACCTGGTGGCATTAATCACCCCTCGTCAACCCCTGGTTACGGTGGCGTAAGTCACTTCTCAAGGTGAAGTATGTCCTGACGTGGCAGACGATTCGAAGAACATCAGCAGTGGCGCCATGGGCGCCATCGGGTCGTACGCAGCCGTCGGGGACAGCTTCACGGAGGGGGTCGGGGATCCCGGCCCTGACGGGGTGTACATCGGTTGGGCGGACCGGCTCGCGGTCCTGCTCTCGGACCAGCAGGCGGAAGGTGACTTCCGCTACGCCAACCTCGCGATCAGGGGACGGCTGCTGGACCAGATCGTCGAGGAACAGGTGCCGCGGGCCAAGGAGCTCGCCCCCGACCTGGTGACGTTCTGTGCCGGCGGCAACGACATCCTCCGGCCGGGCTCCGACCCGGACGCGGTCGCCGAGCGCTACGAGGCGGCGGTGGCCGATCTGCGCTCCTCGGTCGGCACGGTCCTGCTCTGCACCGGCTTCGACACCCGCGGGGTCCCGGTGCTGGGTCTCCTGCGCGGCAAGATCGCCACGTACACGGCGCACGTCCGGGCCATCGCGGACCGGCACGACTGCCCGGTGCTCGACCTGTGGTCGCTGAAGTCCGTACAGGACCGGCGGGCCTGGAGCGAGGACCGGCTGCATCTGTCGGCCGACGGCCACACCCGGGTGGCGCTGCGCGCCGCGCAGGTGCTCGGCCTGCCGGTGCCGGCCGACCCGGACCAGCCCTGGCCGCCGGAGGCGGGGCGTTCGGCCGCCGAGGCGCGGCGGGACAACATCCACTGGGCGCGGGAACATCTGGTGCCGTGGATCGGGCGCCGGCTGCGTGGCGAGTCCTCCGGCGACCACGTCGAGCCCAAGCGGCCGGACCTGCTGCCGCTGTGAAGCATTGACGAAGGCCCCGTCCGCCGACGGCGGAACGGGGCCTCAGTGCGCCGCGGCGCTGGAGTACGGCAGGTCCGCCCAGACCACACGGCCGTGCCCGCTGTCCGCCGGCCGCGAGCCCCAGCTGTCGGAGAGCGCGCCGACCAGGAACAGCCCCCGGCCGCACTCCTGGTCCGGACTGCCCGGCTGGACCCGCGGCGCCGAACCGGCGAAGTCGCCCTCGTCCGTGATCTCTATGCGGATGTGCGCGCCGATGAGGGCGATTTCACAGCCGACCTTCTCGCTGCCGGTGTGCCGCACGGCATTGGTGAACAGCTCGGAGACCACCAACTCCACGTCGTCGCGGACTTGTTGAGCCGCGCCCCACTCGACGAGCAGCGTCTGGACGCGTCTGCGCGCCTCGGGCACGGACGTGCGTCGCGCCGGCAAGTGGAACGCGTCCTGCGGGTGCTGGGCGACAAAGCCGCCGCAGCGCCCTAACGAGGGAGCGTTGTTGGAGGAAGCCACGCCGTAACTATGTGCGATGTCGGTCACCGATGGCAAGGATCACTCTGTAATTTGCAGAATCGTCAGTGCAGTCTGTTCGTCCTGCTGACGGCATGACACACTGCTGAACACTGAAGTCAGTTGGAGGCGATCGGACGTGGCGGACCCACGGTCGGCAGGCGCACCGACCGTCCTGCGGGTGGTGCTCGGCAAGCGACTGCAGGACCTGCGCGAAAAGGCGGGACTCTCCTACGAGCAGGCCGCGGCGGCCCTGGACGTGACCCACGCCACCGTCCGGCGGATGGAGAAGGCCGAGGTCGGACTCAAACTCCCCTACGTCGAGAAGCTGCTGGCGACCTACGGCGTCACCGACGAGGAGGAGATCGAGGGCTTCCTCGGCCTGGCCCGCGAGGCCAACAAACCCGGCTGGTGGCACCGCTTCCGGGACGTCCTCCCGGAGTGGTTCAGCGCCTTCGTCAGCCTGGAGGGCGAGGCCAACCTCATCCGCGCCTACCAACCCCACTACGTTCCCGGCCTGCTGCAGACCGAGGACTACGCCACCGCCGTGCTCCGCGCCGGGATGCCGCACGCCTCCGGCGCGGAGATCGACCGCATCGTCGCCCTGCGCAGGGAACGGCAGTCCCTGCTGACCCGCGACAACGCGCCGATGCTCTGGGTGGTCATGGACGAGACCGTCCTGCGGCGTCCGATCGGCGGGCCCAAGGTGATGCGCGACCAGATCACCCGGCTCATGGAGGCCACCGCGCTGCCGAACGTCCGGCTGCAGGTGATGCCCTTCGCCGCCGGACCGCACCCCGCCATGTACGGACCCTTCCACATCTTCCGTTTCCCGATCCCGGAACTCCCGGACATCGCCTACACGGAAAGCCTCGTCGGAGCCGTGTACTTCGACCAGCGCAACGACGTTTCGCAGTACCTGGAGGCCCTGGACCGGATGTGTGCGCAGGCCGCGCCGGCACACACCACCGAGGCCATTCTGGGTGGCTTTCGCAAGGAGATCTGAACCCCCCATGGATCGCATACGCATCTACAACGGCATGCCCGCCAAAGAACTGGGCACAGAGGGCTGGCACAAACCGTGGAGCGGCGGAAACGGTGGCGAGTGCGTCGAGGCCATGCGGCTGGGGGACGGCCGGATCGCCCTGCGCCAGTCCACCGACCCGGACGGCCCGGCGCTGATCTACACCCACCGCGAAATGGTCAGCTTCATCGAGGGCGCCAAGGCCGGCCACGCCGACTTCCTGCTCACCGCGGCACCGGCCGGCCGGTGCACCGACCGGAGGCCGGCATGACCGGGCAGCAACTCCCCCCGGAAGACTCGGACTTCGAGGTCCCGGAGATCGGACCGTACGCCCCCGGCCCCGAACACACCGGCTTCTCCGCCGAGGAGATCGACACCAGCCGGCCGCACCCGGCCCGGATGTACGACTACTACCTCGGCGGCTGGGACAACTACGAGGTCGACCGGGTGGCCGCCGAGCGCGTCATCGAGGTCCACCCCCAGGTACGGCTCAGCGCCCGCGCCAACCGCGCCTTCCTGCGCCGCGCGGTGCGCACCGTCGTCGACGCCGGCGTCCGCCAGCTCATCGACATCGGCACCGGCATCCCGACCTCGCCCAACACCCACGAGGTGGCCCGCGGGACCGCACCCGACTGCCGGGTCGTCTACGTCGACAACGACCCGATCGTCGCCACCCACGCCGGCGCCCGGCTCACCAACACCACACAGACCGGCTTCGTGCTCGGCGACGTCCGCGACCCCAAGGCGATCCTGGACCAGCCCGTGGTCCGGGAGCTGATCGACTTCGACGAACCGGTGGCGCTGCTGCTCGTCGCCGTCCTGCACTTCCTCCGGGACGCCGAGGACCCGGCCGGCGTGATCGCCACCCTCGCCGAGGCACTCCCCGCCGGCAGCCACCTCGTCCTGTCGCACGCCACCGGCGAACCCTACGAGGGCTACCCGGGCGGCCGTACCGACGAGGTCGCCCGGGCGGGGGTGGAGGACGTCTACAAGAGCGCCACGGCCAGCCTCAACCTGCGCTCCAAGGCCGGCATCGAGCCGCTCTTCGGGCCGTTCACCCTCCTCGACCCGGGCGTCGTCCGCGTCCCGCTGTGGCGGCCGGACGGACCGGTGCCCGACGCCGAGGAACTCAACAACACCATCTTCTACGGCGGCGTCGGCCGCAAGGACTGACCGGCCGGCTCGGCCGCCGCCGCGGGCTCGGGAACCACACCGCGCAGGCCCTCCGGACCGATGAGGGCCGTGTGCGTGCCCGGCGAGGTGCACGCGTACGCCCCCGCGACCGCGCCCAGGCGTGCGCAGTCCTCCAGTTGCCGGCCCGCCAGCCGGCCGTAGAGGAAGCCGCAGACGAAGGCGTCGCCGGCCCCGTTGCTGTCCACGACGGGGCCCGGCGGCACCGCGGCCGGCACCGGCCGCGGGGTCCGGTCGTCCGGCGTGAGCAGATACGCGCCGCCCGCGCCGGCCGTCGCCACGACCGCCCGGGCCCGCCCCTGCCGCAGGATCTCCTGCATCACCTGCCCGATCCGCTCGCCCGCCCCGGCCGTGCTCAGGAACACCAGGTCCGAGCGGAACGCGAACTCCCGGTGGTGGTCCGTCAGACCGTCCCAGTCGTGCAGGTCGGTGGAGACCGGAAGGCCGAGCGCCTCGATGTCGTCGTAGAGGAAGCGGGTGAAGTGGGTGATCGACAGATGGACGTGCCGGGCCCGGCGCAGCACCGGCAGATAGTGCTCCGGCGGCATCCGCAGATCGAGCGGGTCCCGCCCGTCGTAGAAGGACATCCGGCGGCCGTCGGGGGCGACGAGGTTCACCGCGCGCCGGGTGCCGTGCGGGGAGACCAGCGGCCGGAAGTCCACACCGGTGCCGGCCAGTCGCTCGCGGACCAGCGCCCCGGGAGGGTCGTCGCCGATGAAGTCCACGAATCCGGTGGTCAGTCCGAGCGCCGCACAGCCCAGCGCGACGCCGGTCCCGGTGTGGCCGGCCCATTCCCTGATGGGCGGGACCGGGTGGGAATCGGCGGGCGGTACGGGCAGCGCGCCGACCGGCACGACGGTGTCCACGCCCGACCCGCCCACCACGAGTACGTCATATGCGTCATACGGCTCAGATACCTGCTGGAATGTCACGAGCGTCCCTGCATCCCTTGCTGGTGAGACGAATCCCTTGCTGGTGAGACCGTTCGCGGACCGGGTGCGTCCGCTGCCGGGAGTCTAGACGCCGCGCCGCCCGAAGCCGGGATGTCCGGGACGGGGGTGGCACGAGGAGGGGACGCGACGCGCAGGGCTCCCCGCCGGTGCACCGTGACCGGCGCGGAACGGGCGCGGGCGGGCCGCCGGAGGAAGCTGCCCCAGGGCGCCGCGGCGGCCCCGACTCCCGTGGCGGCAAGGGTGGTTGACACGGACGACGGCCGCACTGAAGTCTGAGGGACGGACATGATCAGGTCCCGCGGGCGGTGCTCCGTTGCGGGCACGAACGCGCCGCGGCCGGGTCCGGCGAACGGGTTCCGGGCCGGGCGGCGCGCGGGCCGGGCGGCGGCCGGAGCGGCCCGGCGGGGAGCGAGGCAGGAATGGCAGAGCACTCCAATGGCGGGCGGACCGCGCTGGTGATCGGCGGCGGCCTCGCCGGAATGCTGGCCGCCACCGCCCTCACCGGCCACGTCGACACCGTCACCGTCGTCGAACGCGACCGCTACCCCGAGGGCCGCGCCTTCCGCAAGGGCGTACCCCAGGCACGCCATCTGCACATCCTCCTCAGCGGCGGCCGGCGCGCGCTGGAGGAATTGCTGCCCGGCACCGTCGCCGCCCTCACCGACGCGGGCGCCCGCAGCCTGTACCTGTCGCGCGATCTGCTCACCCGTACGCCCGCCGGCTGGCAGCGCCGGTTCGACGAGCGCCGCCATCCGACGCTCAGCGTCACCCGGCCGGTGCTGGACGCCGTGGTCCGGGAACGCGCGCTGGCGGCGGCCGCCGGCTCGGCCACCCGCATCGAGGTCCTGGAGGCGACCGAGGTCACCGGCCTGACCGGGAACGCCGACCGGGTCACCGGGGTGCGCGTCCGCGCCCGGGCCGGCGCGGCCGGCGCCCGCACCGAGCGGGAATTGCCCGCCACCCTCGTCGTGGACGCCTCCGGCCGCGGCTCCCGGGCGCCCCAGTGGTACGCGGCACTGGGCCGGCCCGCCCCCGAGGAGGAGACCGTCGACTCCGGCCTCGCCTACGCCACCCGGATGTACCGCCCCAAGGACCCGGACGCCGCAGCCGACGCGGGGGTCAACGTCCCCGGCTGGCCGGGCTGCCCGCGCGGTGCGGCCTACGTCCCCGTCGAGGACGGCAACTGGCTGCTGACCCTGTCGGGGGTGCGCGGGCACCACCCGCCCACGGACCCGGCGGAGTTCACCGCCTTCACCGCCACCATCGGCGACCAGTACGTCCACGAACTGCTCGCGCGGGCCGAACCGCTCTCCCCGGTGCACGGCTTCCGCGACACCTGCAACCGCCGCCGGCGCTTCGAGCGCCCCGGTGCCCTGCCCGAGGGCCTGCTCGTCCTGGGGGACGCCGGCTGCACCTTCAACCCCGTGTACGGGCAGGGCATGTCGGTCGCCGCACTGGGCGCGCTGGCGGTGCGCGGCACGCTGGCCGCCCGCGGCGGACCGCGTCCCGGTGTCGCGGCCGAGGCGCAGCGCGCGGTCGCCCGCGCCGCGGAAACCGCCTGGCTCGCCGCGGTGGGCGCGGACCGCCCGTACGCCACCGGCGACGGCGCCCGCGCGGGCCTCGGTGAGCGGCTCGGCACCTGGTACCTCGACCGGCTCACCGTGCGCGCCGCCATCGACCCCGTGGTCGGCGCGGCCTTCCGCGACGTCTTCAGCCTCACCGCCCCGCCCGCTCGCCTGGTCACCCCGCGGGTCCTGCTGCGCACGGTCCTGCTGCCCCGCCGCCCCGCGCTGCCCGCCCCGCCGGCGGCCGTCGAACCGCTCTGACGGGCCCCCGCGGCCCGGCCCCGAAATCCGGCTGCACCGGCGCCCGTCCCCGCGCCATGCTGAGGCATGACGTGGACCACGACCCGGAACCCGGACACGTTCGAGGCGGCGGCGGGGGAGTTCCTGCGCGGCCGGCCGGTGGCGCACACGGTGCTGCTCTCGGTGGCGTCCTCGTTGCGGACGCTCGGCCCCGACGCGTACGGGGATGACGCCCCGGCCTTCGGATGGTGGCGGCCGGACGGAGCGGGGGAGGCCACGGGGGCGTTTGTGTGGACGCCGCCGCGTCCGGTGCTGCTCTCCCCGATGCCGGAGGCCGCGGCCGCCGCGCTGGCCGACGTCCTCGCCCGCGAGCGGCCCCGGCCGCCCGGAGTGAACGGCTGCCGGCCCGTCGCCGAGGCGTTCGCCACCGCCTGGCGGCGACGGCACGGCGGAACGCTTCGCACCGCCTCCCGCCGCCGCCTCCACCGGCTCACGGAACTGACGCCTCCGCACCCCGCACCACCCGGCGCCGCCCGCACCGCCACGCCCGCCGACCGGGACCTGCTGCGTGACTGGTTCGCGGCCTTCGCCGCCGAGATCGGCGGCCCGCCGTGGCGCGACGCCGGGCGCTCGACGACCGGATCGCGGACGGCCGCTGCCTGCTGTGGGAGGACCGGGGCCGCCCGGTCTCGATGGCCGGTGTCACCCGCACGCTGGCCGGCACGGCCCGGGTCACCCCCTTCCACACCCCGCCCGAGCTGCGCGGACGCGGTTTCGCCGGGGCGGTCACCGCCGCGGTCTCGGCCGCCGCCCGGTCCGCCGGGGCCCGGGAGGTGGTGCTGTTCACCGATCTCGCCAACCCCACCAGCAATGCGCTCTACCGACGACTGGGGTACCGGGCGGTGGAGGACCACGTCGTACGGGAATGCCACGCCGGGGAGACGGCCGGTCACGGAATGTGAGCCGGGGCCGCGGTGTTGAGGGGAGGTGCGAAGTGGCCGGGGTGGGGCGGAACCCACCGGTCCCGTGGCCCGTTCACTTCGCGACCGCCCCGACCATGGAGGTGCCGTGCCCGGTTCCCGTTCCCGCCGTACCCGACTGTCCGCGCTGCGTCCCGCGAGCTTCGGCGCCCGGCCCACCGGTGAGCGGCTGGCGAGGATACGCAGGTCGCCGCAGTTCGTGGACGGCCAGTTCCGCAACCCGGTGCAGACCCGGCAGCTGCTCGACGGCTCCGCGCTGCCGATGGCGCGCACCCAGCTGAACCGCGAGGGGCGGCTGCGCCGGGCCCCGGTCGGCCGGATTCCGGTGTACGGCGAGACCGCTGCCGACCTGCGCGTTCCGCCCGCTTCCGGGCTGCGGCTGACGTGGCTGGGGCATTCGACCGTACTGGCGGAGATCGACGGGCGGCGGGTGCTCTTCGACCCGGTGTGGGGCGAGCGCTGTTCGCCGTTCACCTGGGCGGGCCCGAAGCGGATGCACCCGATGCCGGTGGAGCTTGCCGAGCTGGACCCGGTCGACGCCGTGGTGATCTCCCACGACCACTACGACCATCTCGACATGTCCACGATCCAGGCCCTGATCCGCACCGGCGCGGTCTTCGTCGTCCCGCTGGGGGTCGGCGCCGACCTGGAGTTCTGGGGCGTGCCCGCGGCGCGGATCACCGAGCTGGACTGGCACGAGTCCACCCGCGTCGGCGACCTCACCCTCACCGCCACCCCGGCCCAGCACTTCTGCGGCCGCGGTCTGCGGGGTCCGCAGCACACCCTCTGGGCCTCCTGGGTCGTCGCCGGCCCCGACCACCGCATCTTCCACAGCGGCGACACCGGCTACTTCCCCGGCTTCGCGGAGATCGGCGCGGCGCACGGCCCGTTCGACGCCACGATGATCCAGATTGGTGCGTACAGCGAGTTCTGGCCGGACATCCACATGGACCCCGCCCAGGGCGTTCAGTCCCATCTGGATCTGCAGGGCGGCGCACCGACCGGTGTCCTGCTGCCGATCCACTGGGGCACCTTCAACCTCGCCCCGCACCCCTGGGCCGAGCCGGCCGAATGGACGCTGAGCGCGGGCCGGAAGGCCGGGGTGACCACCGTCCACCCCAGACCGGGCGAGCCGTTCGAGCCGGCCGGTCCGCCGGTCGGCTATCCGTGGTGGCGGGCGGTCGCGGTGCCGCCGGTCCAGGGGTGGCCCGCCTGGCCGCCGGTGGGGGCCGCGGTCCTGGACGCCGATCTCGCCGCGGACCGCTGAGCCGGACGGCTGCGGCACCGGGCGCCGGTCAGTCCGCGCGTCCGGTCGCCGCCACCGTCACCCCGAGGCCGATCATCGCGAACCCCCCGGCGCCGCCGATCAGCGACAGCCGGCGCTCGGACCGGGCGAACCAACCGCGGGCCGCCGAGGCGGTGAGCCCCCACACCGTGTCCGTGACCAGGCCGATGCCGATCGGCACCAGACCCAGTACGAGCATCTGGGCGGGCAGCCCGCCCGCCGCCTGGTCCACGAACTGCGGGAGCACGGCGGCGAAGAAGACGATCCCCTTGGGGTTGGTGCAGCCGACGAGCACTCCGTCGGCGACCGTCCGCAGATCGCCGCGGGCCGGCCGCCCGGACGGCCGTACGTCGGTGACCTTCATGTCCTTGCGGTGGCGGAACGCCTGCACGCCGAGGAAAACCAGATAGGCCGCGCCGGCCAGCTTCACGGCCAGAAACACCGTGACGGACCGCTCGACCAGCGCACCGAGACCGAACGCCACCGCGGCCACCAGCAGGTACGAGCCGAGCACATTGCCCAGGACCGTGGCCAGCGCGGTCCGGCGGCCGTGCGCCAGGGCCCGGCCGATCACGAAGAGCACGCTCGGCCCCGGAATCACGATCACCAGCAGCGACATCACCGCAAAGCCCAGCAGCCGGTCGGCCGACACCATATCCCTCACCTCGCGGGCCATTGAACCAGCCGGGCCGGCCCCGCACGAGGGCCGGGAGACCCTGGAGATCGCGCGCTACTGGGCCGCCTCCTTGGGCGGGCTCATCCACACCGTGTCGTCGCAGACGTTCAGCAGGGAGCGCCGGCCGGACTCGTCCCGGGCGGTTATGGACCGCAGGGAGCGGTCGTGCGGTGCGGCCACCGTCGCCTCCACATTGCTGACCAGGCACTCGGCGGACGGGATGCCGGGCTCGGCGTCCTTGTAGCGCAGTGCCGTCGTCACCGTGCCGCCGGCGCGCAGATCGATGGGCGGCGGGACCGCGCCGCGCCCCTTGCCGCCGGCCATCGGCCCCTTGCCGACATGCACCTCGAAGAGCGGGTAGCCGCCGAAGACGCACGGCCGGGACGTTTTGTTGACGATCGTCAGGCGGGCGCTACGGTGCATGCCGTGCGCCGGCTTCTTGAGCACCGTGAGCTTCCACCGCAGCCCCTTGGTGGTGCAGTTGGCGTGCAGTGCCGCCATCCGCGGTGAACCGCAGCCGGTCAGGCCGAGACCGGCGGAGACGGTCAGGACGAGCGCGGCCGATGTCGCCGCGAGAAGTGAACGCCGCCGCACGGCTCCCCCATTCCTCACGAATTCATTCCCTGCCGTGTAAGGAGGGGTTTGACGCACGGTCGGTTGCCTCGGACCGCGGTGCGCGTGAGGAAGATCTCTCCGCCGGCGGCGCTCTCCTTGCCCGCGGCGGAACTTCAGCGGGTCGTGAACGACGTGCGGAGGGCCGCCCGGTCCTCCCAGGAATCCGCCGCCGGCCCCTTGGCCATGTGAAATACCCCTCCCGCGCCGCGCCGGGCGCGAACAGCACCAGGAATTCGGCCGGTTCACCGGAGATGTTCCCGAACGAGTGCACCCCGCCCGGAGGAATGTAGAGGTAATCGCCCCGCGACGCGTCGAACCAGCGCTCGCCGTCGAAGACATGTATCTCGCCCGAGAGCACGTAGAACGACTCGGACATCGTTTTGTGGAAATGCGGACCGGTGCCGCCCACCGCCGGCCCGATGCGGTTCTGGTCGAGCCCTAAGAGCCCGTCCGTCGTCAGCCGCATGTACGGCGGCGGGCAGCCGGGGCACCTCCGCGTGGATCGAGCGGACCAGCGCGAAGTGCTCGGGGGGAAGTGGAGACGCCGGCCTCGGCGGCGATCGCATCGACCTCGGCCCGGGCGTACCCCTCGCGCCCGAACACCTGGCGCGCGGCCTGCGCGATCCGTGCCGGCGTGCACGTACCAAAGCGGTGGTCACCCGGCGGAGTTCGGTGAGCGGATCGGCGCCGCGCGTCGCACCTCGACGACGCGGTGGCGTGTGACGTTCCGGCACGCCGCCGGACGACTCGAGCCACGGCAGGCGCGCGTCCCGGGAATACCGTGTCGCCATGGTGCGTGCCGCGGGTCCTCGGGCCGATCGACCGGACGGACCCGCGGGTCGGGGCCGGTCCCTGGCCCCGCTTCTCGCGGTCTGTGCGGGCTACTTCATGGTCATCCTGGACGTGACCGTGATCAACGTCGCCGTACCGGTGGTCGGGCGGGAGCTGTCGGCCTCGCTCACCGGCATCCAGTGGATCACGGACGGCTACACCCTGGTCTTCGCCGGTCTGCTGCTCACCGGCGGCGCACTGGGGGACCGGCTGGGCAACCGCCGGATCTTCTGCACCGGGGTGGTGGTGTTCACCGTCGCCTCCGCCGGCTGCGGACTCGCCCGGAGCGCCGGTTTCCTGGTCGCCGCCCGGCTGGGCGAAGGGCTCGGCGCGGCACTGATCGTGCCCGGCTCCCTCGCCCTCCTCCAGCAGGCCTATCCCTCACCCGCCGAGCGCTCCCGGGCCTTCGGCCTCTGGGGCTCGATGGCCGGAATCGCCGCCTCCGCCGGTCCGCTCCTCGGCGGTCTGCTGGTCACCACCGTGGGCTGGCGCTGGGTGTTCTTCATCAACCTGCCCGTCGGAGCCGCCTGCCTGTTGCTGACGCTGCGTCATGTGTCCGTCTCGGCCCGGCGGGCGGACCGCCCCGTGGACTGGCCGGCGCAGGGTGCGCTGGTCGCGACGGTGGCCCTGCTGACCGCCGTCCTCAACGAGGCGGGACGACGTGGCTGGACGGACCCCCTGATCCTCGCCGGGGCCGGCCTGTGCCTGCTGTCCGCTGCCGGATTCCTCCTGCGCGAACGCCTCGCCCGCACCCCCGTACTGCCCCTCGCGCTGCTGCGCTCCCGCCCGATGAGCGGGGCCGCGGCCATCGGCCTGCTGTTCAACTTCGCCTTCTACGGCATGATCTTCACCGCCAGCCTCTCCTTCCAGCACCACCGCGGCCTGACCGCGCTGCGCACCGGACTCGCGCTCTTCCCGGCGGTGGCCATGACGATGTTCGCCTCCGTCCTGTCCGGGCGGCTGGCCCGCCGCACCGGACACCGGCCCCTCGTGGTGACGGGCATGCTGCTGGCATCGGCAGGCCTCGCCGGCTGGGCCGCCGCGGGCCAGGAACCGGAGTACGCCCTGCTGGTGGCTCCGATGATGGCGGCGGGCTTCGGTACGTCCTTCGCCCTCACCGGAGCAACCGCCACCGTGATGTCGGCCGCCCCGGACACCTACGCCGGCACCGCCTCCGCCCTGTTCAACACCACCCGACAGGTCGGCAGCGCCGCAGGCGTGGCGCTGGGCGGCTCCCTGCTGGCCGGCACCGCCGGCTTCACCACCGGGCTGCGCCTCAGCATGGCCATCGGCGCCACCGCGTACCTGACGGCCGCCGCCCTCGCCCTCTTCTGCATCCCACGGCCGGCACCGTCCGGCGCCACCGGGTGAGGCGAGCGGCCCGACGACGTATCCGGCTGCCGGCCGGCCGGCTCGGGCACGGTGACGGTCGGCCTTTCGCCGAGAAGGCCACGGCCCGGCGCTACACCCGCGACCGCGGCGCACTGCCGTCCGGGCCGACGGTCGACGGCTCCCGGGCCGGCGGGCCATCGGGCGCGTAACGCCGCCTCGCCGTGGTGAGGGTGACGGCGTAGAGGGCGAGGACCGCGGCGAGGAGTGCGTCGTACAGGGGCGGCGGGGCGGCCATGTCCAAGAGCGGGGCCAGCGGGGACAGCGGGAGCAGGAGGCCGAGGGCGGCGAGGGCGGTGACGGCGAGGTGGACCGGGCCGATCGTGCGGCGTCCGGGGGCGGGCCGGCCGGTGCGCAGGAGCAGCATCATCATCGCCTGGGTCAGCAGGTTCTCGGTGAACCAGCCGGCGTGGAACACCGCCGGGCCGCCGGGGCCGCCCGTGACGCGCACGGCGAGTGCCAGCGCCCCGAAGGTGGCCAGGTCCGCGGCCGCGTTGAGGAGGCCGAAGGCCATGACGTAGCGGAGCACCGCGCGTGGCCGCAGGACGGCCGGGCCGTCTGCCGCGCCGGGCGCCGGCCGGTCGTAGGCGTACGCGAGCTGGGCCGCGTCGAAGCAGAGGTTCTGCACCAGGACCTGGGCGGGGAGCATCGGCAGGAACGGCAGCAGCAGGCCGGCGGCGAGCATCGCGAGCACGTTGCCCAGGTTGGAGGAGAGCGTGATCCGCAGGTACGCGGCGATGGTGGCGCTGCTGTGGCGTCCGGCGGTGAGCGCACGGTCGAGGGACGTCAGGTCCTTGTCGGCCAGCACGACATCGGCGCCCTCACGGGCCACGGCCACCGCACCCCGGGGACAGATGCCCACATCGGCGGTGAGCAGCGCCGGCAGGTCGTTGACGCCGTCGCCGAGGAACCCGGTGGTCCGGCCGCTCTCGCGCAGCGCGGCCACGATCCGGGCCTTGTCCTGGGCGGTGCAGCGCGCCACGACGCTGGCCCGCTCGACGGCCGCGGCGAGCGACGGCCCGCCGACCGACCGGAGCTGATCGGCCGTCAGTACCTCGCCGGGCTCCAGACCGAGATCGCGGCAGGCCCGGGCGGCGGTGCCGGGGTGGTCGCCGGTGAGCACCTTCACCGCGACCCCGCGCCGGGCGAGGCCGGCCAGCGCGGCCCGGGCGGTGGGGGCGAGCGCGTCACGGAGGGCGACCCAGCCGAGGAAGGTGAGCCCCCGAAGGTCCCGCTCCCCGTAAGCCCCGGAACGGGCCGGGCGTTCGGCGCGCGCGACGGCGAGCAGCCGCAGCCCGCCGGCCGCCTCCGTCGCCGCGAGGTCGAGCAGCCGCCGGCGTTCCCCCTCGGTCAGTTCCGCCTCCGTACCGTCCCGCCGGACGCGTCCGCAGCGGCCGAGGACGTCCTCGACGGCACCCTTGACGACGAGCGTGTGCCGGCCGTACGAGCCCGGGCTGCGGACGACGGCGGCGGCGAGCCGGTGGGCGGGGTCGAACGGCAGCGCGGCGATCCCGTCGTGGGCGAGCGGATCCGCGCCGTACGCCGCCGAGGCGTCGAGGACCGCCTCGTCGAGGGAGTCCGGTGCGGGCAGTTCGGCGAGTTCGAGGGCCCAGAAGCTGCCCACCGACGCCCAGTTGAGCACGTCCGGATCGTCGGCCCCCCGGGCGTCCACGGACCGCGTCACCACCGGCCGGTCCTGGGTCAGGGTGCCGGTCTTGTCCAGGCACAGCACCTCGATCGCCCCGAGGTCGTGCAGCGCCGGAAGCCGTTTGACGATCACGCCGCCGGTGCGGGCGAGCGCCGAGGCACCGCGCGCGAGCGTCGCCGTCACGATCACCGGCAGCATCTCCGGCGTGAGACCCACCGCCACCGCGATCGCGAACGGCAGCGTCGTCAGGCCCCGCCCGCGCAGCGCGGCGTTCGCCATCAGCACCACCGGCGGGGTCAGCAGCATGAAGCGGATCAGCGTCCAGGCGATGCCGTGCACCGAGCGGTCGAAGGCGCTCTCCGTCCGCCGCCGGGCCGGGCCCGGGTGCGCGGCGGCGAACCGGGTGTCCGCACCGGTGGCGACGACCAGGGCCGTTGCGCTCCCGGAGGCCACACTGCTGCCCTGGAAGCAGAGGTGGGGCGGCTCGGGCGCCCCGTCGTCCGTATCGGGCGGGACATCGAGGGCGTACTTCGGTACCGGGGCGGACTCGCCGGTCAGTGCGGCCTGGTGCACGGTCAGCCCGCTGGCGCGCAGCAACCGGACATCGGCCGGCACCAGATCGCCGGGCCCGAGCCGGATCACGTCCCCGACGACGAGCTGGTCGACGGGGAGTTCCCGGACCACCGGCGCCGCGCCGTCGTCCGCGCGGCGCTGCACGGAGGCCGTGGTGGCGACCAGTTCGCGCAGCGAAGCCATCGCCCGGCCGGCCTGGTGCTCGCCGCCCGAGCGCAGCAGACAGCTCACCACGACCAGCACCAGGACCACGCAGGCGGTGCCCCATGAGGCGATGGCCGCCGACACCAGCCCGAGACAGAGCAGCACCGCGGTGAACGGGTCCCGCAGACTGCCGAGGAAGCGCCGCGGCCAGGAGACCGGCCGCCAGCTGGGGGCGACGTTCTCGCCGTCCCGGACCAGGCGTTCCTCGGCCTGCTCCGCGGTCAGTCCGCGCGGCCCGGCAGCCAGCCGGCGCAGCAGCTCCAGCGTCGTCAGCCGGGCCGGGTCCGCGCTGCCGGGGCCGGCGCACGGATCGGCGTGGGCCCGTACGGCGGCCGCCCGCAGCGGAGTGCGGCCGCCGCCCGGCGCCGCGGTGGTCCCGGGCACGCGGACTCAGGCGCCGAAGGAACGGAGGTCGGCGGCGGCCGCGGACCGTCCGGTGCGGCGGGCGTCCAGCCGGTCGAACAACAGGCGTACCACCGCCACCACATCGGGGTCGTCGACGAAGTACACGACCCGGCGGCCCTCCCGGCGCGAGCGCACCAGACCGGCGAGCTTCAGCTTCGTCAGATGCTGGCTCACCGCCGGCAGCGCCCCGCCGATCCGCTCCGCGAGCCCGCTCACATCGCGTTCGCCCTGCGTCAGCGCCCAGACGATGTGCAACCGAGGCGGCGCGGCCAGCAGTCCGAACACCGCGGCCGCCTCGGCCAGCATCTCGGTGGACGGGTCGTCCACCGCGCCGCCGTCGCCCGTGCCGCGTCCGCCCACTGCCGTCTCCGTCCCCCTGGTGGGACGCCGTTCCCGTCCCGACCGGGTCAGTCTAGGTGCCGCCGGCCAGCGGGCCGCGGGCACCGGGACGCCACACCGGGGCCCCCGAGGACCGGTCGACCTCCGTTGTTGCGCGCGGCTTTCTCACTCCCCGCGCTGCTCCCCCCACTGACTGCCAGAAATCCACCACCATCCGCTCATAGCGGCTACCGAACGCCAGCGCCTCGCGCTGTCCGCGGGTCAGCAACTCGCCCCTCCGCTCGGCCAGTTCCTCGTAAACCCCGAGCGTGCGGTGGTGCTCGGCGAGTTGTCCGCCCGCCCGACTGCCGCACCTCCGACAGCAGCCCCGCCTCCACCAGCCGGTCGCACTGCGCGTACACCCGCGCATGCGGCATCGACCAGAACGCCGCGACCGTACCGGGTCGAGGAGGGAGGACGGTGACGGGTCACCCCGGCCACAGCGCCGGCGGAAACTGGCACACTCCTGCCTCATGAAGACGGCGACCGGCAGCCTGGACGAGGTGGACCGCGGACTGGTGCACGCCCTGCGGATCGACGGACGGGCGCCGTTCCTGCTCATCGGGGAGGTGCTCGGGGTGTCCGAGAGCACCGTCGCCCGCCGCTACCGGAGGCTGCGTTCCGCCGGGACCCTGCGCGTGGCCGGCACGCTCAACGGTGCCCGGCTCGGCCACCACGCCTGGACGATCCGGCTGCGGTGCACACCGGACGCGGCGGGACCCCTCGCCACGGCACTCGCCGCCCGCACCGACACCTCGTACGTGTATCTGCTCTCCGGCGGAACCGAGATCTCGTGCACCGCCCAGACCCCCACCGCCGACGAGAGCGAGGCCCTGCTCCTGCACAAACTGCCCAGGACCGCCCGGGTCACCTCCGTTTCCGCCCATCTGCTCCTGGGCCACTACGCGTTGCCCCACACCTGGGCAGGTCCGGCGTGCCTCACCCCGGAACAGACGGCGCTGCTGAACCCGCCGGGGCCCCTGACCGACGGCACCGGTGAGGCGCCCGGGGAGGCCGGGGTTGCGGTCGGGCCGGACGACCGGCCGCTGTTCGACGTGCTGGCGCGGGACGGGCGGGCCGGCCACCCCGAACTCGCCGCCGCCACCGGGTGGTCCAAGTCGACCGTGCGCCGCCGGGTGGCCGCCCTGCGCCGGGCCGGTGTGCTCACCTTCCTCGTCGACGTCCCTCCCGCCGCCCTCGGCTTCCGCGCCGAAGCGCGCCTGTGGATCTCCGTACGGCCGTCCCGGCTCGCCGAGGTGGGCTCGGCGATGGCCGAGCACCCGGAGGTGTCGCTGGTGGCGCTGACCACCGGGCCGACCAATCTGCTCGCGGCCGTGAACTGCCGGGACTCCGTCGACCTCGCGCGGTATCTGACCGAGCGGATCGCGGCACTGGACGCGATCCGCTCGATCGAGACGGCGCCGGTCATCCGCACCGTGAAGCGGGCCGGCGCCCTGCTGCCCCGTCCCGCCCGCTGACACGGCAGCGGGCGGGACGGGGGTGGGTGGGCGGTGCTTTCAGGAGACCTGGAGGCCTTCCGGAGACCGGACGCCGTCAGGACATCTGGAGCAGCTCCCGAGAGCGGACGCCGTCAGGACACCTGCAAGGACGTGTCGTCGAGGACGAAGCTGGTCTGCAGGCTGGTGTCCTCGGTGGCGGTGAAGGTGAGCGTGATCCGCTGGCCGACGTAGGGGCTGAGGTCCAGGGTGTGCTGGGCGTAGCCGGCGGCCGCGTCGGTGTTGGACCAGCTCGTCAGGGTCTTGTCACCGACCTTGACCCGGAAGGTGTCATAGGCGGTGTGGTCGGTCTCCGCGGTGTCGATGTGCAGCCAGTACGTCAGCGTCGCCCTGAGGCATCCGGCGGGCAGGGTCAGCGACTGGCTGAGGGTGTCGGTCGCGGCGGAGCCGTAGCCGCCGAGCCACGCGAACCGGCTGCCGCCGTGGGCGGACTGCCCGCTGTGGGCGCCGATCGTGCCGGTGTCGCCGGTCCACGGCGAAGTGCCGTTCTCGAAGCCCCCGTTGGCGAGCAGCTGCCCGGCGGTGCATCCTCCGGCGCCCTTGACCGTCAGGGAGAAGGACGTGGTGTGGGTGACCGCCCCGGGCCCGGAGCCGGTGCCGGTGACCGTGAGCGGGTACGTCCCGGGAGCGGCGGACGCCGCGGTGGCGACGGTCATCGTGGAGCTCGCACCGCTGGTCACCGAGGCGGGGCTGAACGAGACGGTCACGCCCGCCGGAGCGCCCGACGCCGACAGCGCCACCGTCTGGGCGGAGCCCCTGGTGGTCTGTGTGGCGATCGTCGCGGTGAGGGACTCGCCCGGCGTGACGCTGCCCGAGGCGGGGTTGGCGGTCAGCGAGAAGTCGTTGGCGGGGGTGGAGCCGGCGACGGCGAGTTTCCACAGCGTGGCGGCGATGCCGTCGACACTGCGGTCCAGTCCGGTGGCGTTGATGTTGGCGGTGGTGTCACAGGACTGGTGGTAGCAGGAGTCATAGGCGCGGTTGGCGGTGCCGCCCCACTTCGCCGCCTGGGCGGAGGTCTTCCGGGCGCCGGCGCCCATCGCGTACCCGGACGTCGGGATGCCGGCCTGCTCGAAGGAGTAGTCGTCGGACCGGCCCGCGCCTTCGGTGTTCTCCTCCGGCTGGAGACCGAGCGAGTCCCAGTACGCCTTCATCGGCTGGGCGGCGGTGGAGGTGAGGTGGTTGATGAAGTAGCCGCCGTTGGGCGAGGCGATCATGTCGAAGTTGTAGTACGCCTTGATCCGGGACCGCTCGGCGGACGAGAGCGAACGGACGTAGAAGTCCGAGCCGTTGAGGCCCTGTTCCTCGTCCGTCCACCAGGCGAACCGGGCCCGGGCCGCCATCGCCGGGTGGCGCTCCGCGAGGGTGAGGGCGGTCTCCAGGAGGGCCGCCGAACCGGAACCGTTGTCGTTGATGCCGGGCCCGGCCCCGACACTGTCGAGGTGCGAGCCGAACATGTATACCGACGAGGTGTCGCCCTGGGGCCACTCGGCGATCAGATTGGGCCCGGCCCCGCCGGCGCAGCCGGAGGTGCAGGGCTGCTCGGTGACGGTGTAACCGGCCGACTGCAGACGGCCTTTGACGTAGGCGACCGAGTCCCGGTAGCCCTGACCGCTGGATTTACGGGTGCCGCCGTTACGGTTCGCGATGGCGTTGAGCTCGGTCAGATGCGCCTGGACCTTGGTGACGTCGATGTCGGGGGCGTCGTCGGCGGCGCGGGTGTCAAGGGCGCGGACGGGGGAGGCGGCGGTGGTGGCGGGGGTGGCGTGGCTGGCTGCTGCCGTGACGGGTGCGGCGGACGCGGGGGCTGTGGTGAGCAGCGCGGAGGCGAGGGTGACGGCGAGGGAGGCGCCGGTCACCGCGAGTCTTCGTAACACCAGGGCTCCTTGAGGGGGTTGGGGGGTGAGGGGTGGTACGCCGGAGGCATGGGGTGCGTGCGTACGCCGTGCCCGGTCGGGCGGCGGGTTGCCCAGTGGGGGATGAGCAGGTCCGCGCCCTAGGGGATGGGCATGTCCATGCCCTGCATGGCGGCCGTACCATCACACCGCCGACGCCCTGACGTCAACGGATGTCCCGCCGCGGAGCAGTGTTTGTCGGAAAACAGCAGGCGATGCCCGATATCCGGGCACTTTTCGGGGAGGGCGGGAGTGCGGGATGGGCAGCCCGCCGAAACGCCGGAGGGGCGGCTGCCGCCGCCCCTCCGGGAGATGTGGAGATGTTCCGTACCGCGTCAGACGACGGGCCCGGAGCCGCCCGGCCGGATACGGCCGCGCCATGCGCCGGTCTCCCTCGCGCGCTGCTCGATGTACTCCTTGAAGCGCCGCAGATCGCCCTTGGTGCGACGGTCGATCAGACCGGTCATGTCCGCGGTCTTCTCCGCGGCCCCGGTCGGCTCGACCTCCATCACGAGCTGCACCCGGGTGTGGCTGTCGTCCAGGCGCTGGAAGCTGACCACACCCCTCTGCCGGGTGTCGCCCGCGGTGGTCCGCCAGGCGATCCGCTCGTCCGGGAGCTGGTCGATGATCTCGGTGTCGAATTCCCGCCGGATACCACCGATCTTGGTGGTCCAATGGTTATGGCGGTCGTCGATTTGGCGGATCTCCTCGACGCCCTCCATGAATTGCGGGAACTCCTCGAACTGCGTCCACTGGTTGTAGACGGTGCGGACCGGGACCTCGACGTCTACCGTCTCCTTCACCGTGCTCATGTCCACTCCTCCTCAGCGGTGACAATTCCAACTGGGCGGCCCGTCGTGCGCATTCCGCACCGGGCCGGCGCTCCTCCGCGTACCCGCCCGCACCGCCCGTACCCGTAGCGGTGGAGGATTTCGACGTCCGTTCGAGGTGCCTGGGGGTGCCTTGGGGCGTATTGGAGGTGCATGGGAGGCGCCTTCGAGGTGTCGTCGAGGTTCCGGTGGTTCGTATAGTTCCGAGGATTCGGGGAGCGGAGGGTTGGAGGGGTCGGGGGGCGGAGGATTTCGACGGGTTCCAGGGTTTCGTGGAGGGAATCGCCGCCCGGAGTCAGCGGTCGGTGAGCATGCCGGTGCGCAACCGGGAAAGAATGCGGGACAGCAGCCGCGAGACGTGCATCTGGGAGACGCCGAGTTCCGCGCCGATCTCCGACTGGGTCATTTCCTGTCCGAACCGCAGCTCGATCAGCCGGCGTTCACGGTCGTCGAGCGTCTGCAGCAGAGGTGCCAGGGTGTGCAGGTCCTCGACCGTCTCCAGGCCCGGGTCGTCCTCCCCGAGGACATCTGCCAACGGGCGGCGCTGGTCGCCGGGATCGGGGTCGCTGGGGGCGTCGAGCGAGCCGGCGGTATAGCCGTTGGCGGCCACCAGACCCTCGATGACCTCCTCCTCCGACAGTTCCAGGTGGGCCGCGAGTTCGCGGACGGTGGGCTCCCGGTCGAGGTCGTTGTGCAACTGCTCCTTCGCCTTGGCCAGTTCGCTGCGCAGCTCCTGGAGCCGGCGGGGGACGTGCACCGCCCAGCCGGTGTCGCGGAAGAAACGCTTGATCTCGCCGAGGATGTAGGGGACGGCGAAGGTGGAGAATTCGACCTCACGGGCGAGGTCGAAACGGTCGATCGCCTTGATCAGCCCGATGGTGCCGACCTGGATGATGTCTTCCATGTCGTCAGCACGGCTGCGGTAGCGGCGGGCCACATAACGCACCATCGACATGTTCATCTCGATGAGCGTATTGCGCACGTATTGGTACTCGTGCGTGCCCTCTTCACATTCCTGGAGCCGCGCGAAGAACAGCTTGGAGAATTCGCGCGCATCCCTGGGAGCCACCGCGCTCGGGCACGGCACCTCCGGCAGATCAGCGGTCAGTTCGGTGTGCTGCTCGGTCGCGGTGTCATTCACGACGGTGGTCATCACGCCTTCCTGCGCGCCCGACACGCTCGGGCGCCGCAGCGGCCGCCTACCCGGAGGAACAAGAGTCATGCGTCCTCGCTCTGTATATGGCGGGCCGTCATACGCCAGGGACGCGCGGCACGGAGACCGCGGATCGGGCATGCGTGCCAACGGCATGGGAGGCCCGGACCACAACCAGCCGACCGGCCGGTCGGCTGGTTGTGGTCCGGTCCTCCTGGGCCCTGTGGGGGCCGTGCCGGGGCCTTGCGTGGGCTATGTGCGGGCCTTCGCGGGCCTTGCGGGGGCCATGTGCCAGCCTTTGCGGGCCTTGCGCGGGAATATCGCCCCTCGGTTTCACGTTCTGGGCCCCAGAGGGGGCGCGCGTATCCCCTACGGGATCTGTTCGCACACCCCCTACGGGTCCGTCCTTCCCCCAACCCGCCGTCCTCGCATTGCCCAGCGCCCCGGCCATCCCCCCGGGGCATCCCTCCACGGCCATCCCTCCCGGGGTCATCCCACCCCCCCGGCCATCCGGCCGTCAGGGCCAGGCCGTCAGGGTTCAGGCCGCAGAGGTCAAGCCGCTTGTGTGAGTTCGGCGCGGCCGAAGAGGAGTGCGTACCCGGAGGGGAGCTGGGCGAGTACGCGGGTGAGGAGTTCGGGGCCGGCGAGCTGGGCGACGGTGGTGAGGACCGCGCCGGCGTCCCAGCGGGTGGTGGCCGCGGTGCCGCCGGTGCGGGCGGCGAGCTCCTTCACGAAGCCCCAGCCGGTGAGGCGCTCGCTGTCGGGGCAGGGGATCTCGGAGGTGAACGCCAGCGCCGCCTCGACGGGCATCCGGGCCGTGAGTTCGACGCGTTCGTCGCCGACCAGCTGCCGGCCGAGCGCCGCCAGCACGGCGCGTACGACTTCCTCCGCTCGTTCCCGGGTGGGGTACGCCCCTTCGTACCGGACCCGTTCCAGCATCTGGTCGAACGTCATACCCGGTGCGGGCCGGCCTGTGGGCCGACCGGTTTCAGGCGCAGGCTGGGTGAACATCGGTTACGCGGTCGCCTTTCTCGTCACTCGTCATTCGGTCAACGGAGTTCCTGGTCGGTGACGTGACCGGCCCGCCGGGGACCAGCCACGGCACGGTGGCACGGCCGAGCGAATCGTGAGCGCCGGTCGAAGCGCGCGCGGCGATCAAGCGCGCGCCGTTCGAAGCGCGCGCGTCGGTCGAACCGTGCGCGCCGGTCAGTCACGTCATTCGTGCCGGTCAGTCACGTCATTCGTGCCGGTCGGTCACATCGTCCGTGCCGGTCGAATCAACTGGTGGCGCGCTGCTGGGCCGTTGCGCCCCCGCCGACGGTGATCTTGCGGGGTTCGGTGCGTTCGGTGACCGGGATGCGCAGGGTCAGCACGCCGGCGTCGTAATCGGCGGTGATGTGCTCGGTGTCGAGCGCGTCGCCCAGGACGATCTGCCGGGAGAAGACGCCCAACGGGCGCTCGCTCAGGTGCATCTGCACGTCGTCCGCCTCGGGGGCCGGCCGGCGTTCGGCCTTGACGGTCAGCACGTTCCGCTGGATGTCGATGTCGATCGCGTCGGGGGAGACGCCCGGCAGATCGAGCGCGATCACCAATTCCCCGCCCGCGCGGTAGGCGTCCATCGGTATCGGGGCGGGCCTCGACCAGGTGCCGGAAACGCCCAGCGACGCCTGGGTGAACCGGTCGAGAGGGCGGAACGGGTCGGTGCGCATCAACATCGTGAAACACCTCCAGTGGCTTCGGGCGGCAGTGCCTGCCAATGCGCTTCACCTGCCCCAGTTGTAGCATGTCATCGAACCGTTGACAAATAATCTGTCGTCGAACGGGTGACAGTCGCCACGAGACGATGCCCCTCCACGGCTCCGATCGATGGCTCCGATCCGCGGCTCCGGTCCCGGCTCCCCTCCACGGCTCCGACGCGCGCCCCCCTCCCCGGCTCCGATCCGCAATTCCCGCTTCCCGCTTCCCGTTTCCCGCCCCGTCCATCACTCGCGAGGGTGAGAAGGCGATCCACCCGCTTCCCGGCAACTGGCGTCCCGTGCAACGGGGCAGGCTCACGGGCGGAGCCTTCGAGCGGCGACACGCCGGGCCGGCGACCGGCGCGCGGAAGGTCGGCGTGCGCCGGCAGTGAGCCTCGGCGGCGAGGCCTGAGAGGGGTCAACTCCCTCTTTCTGTACGGGAGTTCGGTTTCGCTCGCACTGGAGTGCGTGCGACGTCCACTCAAGGAGGTGGCGCGGGGTAGCGAAACCTCGAAGTAGGTCCGAACCCCACCCCCGCAACAACTAGCGTGCGTGCTCCGTGAACTGCCAACGGCCGATCCGGAGGGCGCCAATGCCTACCGCATTCCCCCAGGGGACCCAGACGTCCCAGGAGGCTCCAAGATCCCCAGGGACCCAGGGTTCCTCAGGGCCCGCCCCCGCCCCCGTACCCGTGGCCGCTCCGGCACCCGCCGCCGCCCGGCGCCGCGACCGCGAGGGCGGACGGCACGGCCGGGCCTCCTTCCCGGAGTCGGCCGCCGATTCGGCGATACGGTCCCGCCTGGTCCGGCTCGCCGCCGTACCGTGCCTGCTCGTCGCCGTCATCTGCACCGCGGTCGCCGCCTTCGTCGTCCAGGCCGGCGGCGCGCGGCTCACCGGACGTGAATGGGTGGTCCTCTCCGGCGGCCTCGTCGTGGTCTGCGTCATCGTGCTCACCGCGGGCGCCGCCGCCAATGCCGAGGCCCGCGCCGCCGTCGCCCGCTACGCCCGGCTGCGCCAGGTCTGCGCCCGCAGCCAGTCCGACCTCTACGACCTGCTGGACCGGGTCCGCCAGGGCGAATGGCTCCCGCGCCGGGAACCCGAGAGCGGCCCCGAGCCCACCGGCGACACCCTCGACCTGCTCGCCCACGAGGTCGCCGCCGCCGGCCGGGCCGCCGAGTCCGCGGTCATCGACGCGGTCGCCATCGCCCGCAGCAACGCCAGCGGCAGCGAGCAGAAGGTCGAGGTCTTCGTCAACCTCGCCCGCCGGCTGCAGTCCCTCGTGCACCGTGAGATCGAGCTGCTCGACGAACTGGAGAACCAGGTCGAGGACCCCGACCTGCTCAAGGGCCTCTTCCACGTCGACCACCTCGCCACCCGCATCCGCCGGCACGCCGAGAACCTCGCCGTCCTCGGCGGTGCCATCTCGCGCCGCCAGTGGAGCCGCCCGGTCTCCATGACCGAGGTGCTCCGCTCCTCGATCGCCGAGGTCGAGCAGTACCCCCGGATCAAGCTCGTGCCGCCGATCGAGGGCACCCTGCGCGGCCACGCCGTCGCCGACGTCATCCACCTGCTCGCCGAACTCGTCGAGAACGCCACCATCTACTCCGCCCCGCAGACCCCCGTCCTGCTGCGCGCCCAACTCGTCACCGCCGGCCTCGCGGTCGAGGTCGAGGACCGCGGCCTGGGCATGTCGGTGGACGAGCAGACCCGGATGAACGCCCTCCTCTCCGACCCCGACCACATCGACGTGGCCGAGCTGCTGAGCGACGGCCGTATCGGGCTCTTCGTGGTCTCCTCACTGGCCCGGCGGCACGGCATCGTCGTCCGGCTGCAGAGCAACATCTACGGCGGCGTTCAGGCCGTGCTGATCGTCCCGCAGGCGCTGCTCGGCGCCGAATCCGCCGACGAGGCCGACGGCGCCGACGGTCAGCGCGCCGCCGTCTCACCGGACAGTGACCCCGCCCGCGACCACGGGGGCTCCGACATCTACGTCAGCTTCGACAGCTACGAACGCGACGGGGACACGGAGGACGCGGCGGACGGCGGCCGGGACGGCGGATTCGACCGTTACGACCGCCACGACACCCACGCCCGCCACGACACCCATGCCCCCCACGACACTCACGAGCCCCACGACACTCACGACCCCCACGCCCGTCCGGACACCGTCGACGCGGGCCCCCGGACCGTGACCATCCCCGCCCCCTCACCCGACCCGGACTCGCCCGCCGCCCGCCGCCGGCTGGTGCACGCCGGGGACGGCCCCACCCCCGACCTGCCCCGCCCCGAGACGACCGTCCCCGAACGGCACACCGTCACCCCCTCCCTCGACGGCGGACCCGCCGAACGGCTCGCCGCCCCCGGCCCGGTGATCCTCCCGCCCGCACCGGCCCCCGTGGACAACAGCGCCCGCCCACGGCTGCCCCGCCGCCGCAAGCAGACCCATCTCGTCCCCGAGCTGCGCGGCGACCCGATCCTGCCGTCCGCCGCCCGCCGCGATGGCCCCGAGCCCGAGCACGACCCCGGCCTGATGGCCGCCTTCCGGCGCGGATTCAGCCTCGCCGACGACAGCTACGCCGACACCAACGGCACCGCCCCGGACCTGCGTGACGGCGCCGGCAACCCGGGCGGCAACGACCTGCACCACGACCGTGACCACGACGCCCCGATGGCGCGCCCCCGAGGAGACGACCGCAACCATGGTGAGTGATGTGCGTACGCAGGCGCATTTGCAGCGGCAGGCAGGCCAACAGACCGATCTGTCCTGGCTGCTGACCGGGCTGGTACAGCGCGTACCGCACGCCCGCAGCGCGCTCCTGCTCTCCTCGGACGGCCTGGTCAAGGCAGCCCACGGCTTCGAACCGGACAGCGCCGACCACATGGCCGCCCTGGCCTCCGGCCTCTACTCCCTGGCCCGCAGCGCCGGGGCGCGCTTCGGTGACGGCGACAACGTCCTGCAGGTCGTCGTCGAGCTCGAATCCAGCTTCCTGTTCGTCTCCACCGCCGGATCGGGCGCCTGCCTGGCGGTGCTCGCCGGCCGCGAGGCCGATGTGGCGGTGCTGGGCTACGAGATGTCGATGCTGGTCAAGAGCGTCCGGCCGTACCTGTCCACCCCCGCGCGCCATCAGGCGTCCGCGGGCGGTCGTTGACCGTGACCGTGCGCCGGCAGTGGCGGGGCGGGGAACCGTGGTACGACGACGCGGCGGGCCGGCTGGTCCGTCCGTACACCGTCAGCAACGGCCGGACCCGTCCCACGGCGCACTTCGACCTGCTGACCATGGTGATGGCCACCGGCCGGAAGCCCGTCGCGTGCCAGGGCCCCGACTACGCCCAGGTGCTCGGGCTGTGCGGCGGGCCGGTCTCGGTCGCCGAGATCGCCGCGCACATACGGCTGCCCGCCGTGGTCACCAAAGTGCTCCTCGCCGACCTCGTCGACTGTGGGGCGCTCACCGCGCGGGCCCCCGCCGCCGTTTCGGCCGGGCCCGCCTCCCGTACCGACCGAGCCCTGCTGGAGGCGGTGCTGAATGGACTTCGCAAACGACTGTGACCCCCGCGCCCAGGGGGACGACGTGCCCGACCTCTTCCCGACCGCGCTCAAGATCCTGGTCGCCGGCGGCTTCGGGGTCGGCAAGACGACCTTCGTCGGGGCGGTGAGCGAGATCGAGCCGCTCAGCACGGAAGAGCTGCTCACCCAGATCAGCGTCGACACCGACGACCTGGCGGGCGTCGAGGACAAGAACACCACCACCGTCGCCATGGACTTCGGGCGGATCACCCTCAGCCCCGCCCACATGCTGTACCTCTTCGGGACGCCGGGCCAGCAGCGCTTCTGGTTCATGTGGGACGAGCTGTCCAACGGTGCGCTCGGCGCGGTCATCCTCGCCGACACCCGGCGTCTGGACCAGTGCTTCGCCGCCGTGGACTTCTTCGAGCGGCGGGGCATCCAGTTCATCGTCGCGGTCAATGAGTTCGACGGCTCCTTCCACTACGAGCCGGACGAGGTCCGCTCCGCCATAGACCTCTCCCCGAACACCCCCGTCGTGCTCTGCGACGCCCGACAGTGCAGCTCGGCCACCCATGTCCTGGTTTCGCTCGTCGAGCATCTGCTCACCCCCGCCCTCGCCGCGACCCCGGAGCTGCCATGAACCACCCCGCCTCCCGCGTCCCGTACGTCTCCTACGACCCCACCCGCCATCTGCTGCTGACCCCGCAGGACGACGAGGCCCCGGCCCGCGTGGCCCGGCTGCGTGCCCTGGGGATCGGCGAATCCCCGTTGCCCGCGTTCGACGATTTCGCGCGCAAACTGGCCCGCACCACCCGGGCGCCGTATTCGATGGTCAACTTCATCGACGAGCACCGGCAGTATTTCGCCGGCCTCTACACCCCCGCCCAGGACCAGGCCGTCGAACTGGGCCCGGCGCCGGCCAGTGCCCAGCCGGGCCGGGTGATGGACCGTGACCACGGCTACTGCCCGCATGTCATCGTCCGCCGCAAGGCCCTGGTGCTGGAGGACGTCTGCGACTACCCGCGGTTCGCCGGCAACCCCGTCGTCGACGAGATCGGCATCCGCTCCTACCTCGGCGCGCCGCTGATCGACCGTACGGGGATGGCGCTGGGCACCGTGTGTGTGGTGGACCTGGAACCGCGTCCCTGGGGGAGGGAGGGGCTGGAGACCATCAAGTCGATGGCTTCCGAACTCGTCGAGCAGATCCACCGGATGGAACAGCGGCAGCAGGACAGCCTCTGACCGTTTCCCCTGATTCCCGCCCTGATCCTTTCCTTGTCCGTGCCCCGATCCTTTCCTGATCTTCCGTGCCGCGGCCCCGGCGTCCTGCCGGTGGCCGCGGCGCCGTCTCCGGGGTCCGCGCTCAGCGCAGCCGGGCGAACCAGGAGCGCTGGCGGGACGAGCCGGTGCGCTGGCCCGGCACCGTGGGCGGCGGGCCCTCACCGGCCTCGTCTTCGTCCGGCCACTCCGAAGGCGCCAGCCGCAGCTGTTCGGCGAGCCGGCTGGACCACTCGCCCCGCGCCCGGCCCAGGGCCAGTTCGCCCAGGCGCAGCAACTGGATGTCGGAGGTGCCGGCCGGCGCGAAGATGTGGTGGGCGTCCCGCAGGAAACGTTCGATCGGCCGGTCGGTGAACAGTCCGCACGCGGCATGGATCTCCATCGCGTCCCGCGCCGACTCCAGTGCCGACTCCACGTTCACCAGCTTGGCGTTCATCAACTCCGCATCGCACGGCAGCCCTTGGTCCAGCAGGTGCACGGCGTGGTACGCGGCGAGCCGGGCCAGCAGCAGCCGTGACTGGATGCGGCCGAGCTTGAGCTTGATGTTGCCGAGGTCGGCCAGCGGTTTGCCGTAACGCTGCCGGTCGGCGCAGAACTTCGTGGTCTCGTCCAGCACCGCCTGATGGATGCCGAGCGAGACGGCGGTGAGGTTGGGTCGCCCGTACAGCACGCTGGAGGAGTACGCCACGGACAGCCCGTCGCCCTCCCGGCCCAGCAGATTCGCCGCCGGGACACGGCAGTTGTCGAAGAACAGCTCGCCGAAACTGAAGCCGTGCAACCCCATCGCGGGCCGCTGGGGACCGATGCGGAACCCGGGGGCGCTGGACTCGACGAGGAAGGCGGACAGGCCCTTGGAGCCCTCGCCGGTACGCACCACGACGCCGTGCAGATCGCCGACGTGGCTGTTGCCGACGTAGGTCTTGCGGCCGTTGAGGAGGTAGTCGTCGCCGTCCCGGACCGCCGTGGACGTCATGCCCAGCACATGGCCGCCGGAGTGCGGTTCGGTCACGGCGATGGTCGGCAGGCAGTCGCCCGAGGCGATGGCCGGCAGCCAGGTCTTCTTCTGCTCCTCGTTGCCGAAGTGGATGATCTTGGCGACGCCCAGCTGGGACGCCTGCACCATGGCGCCCATCGCCGCACTGACCCGCGAGAGCTCCTCGATGATGAGGGTCTTGGCGACATGCCCGGCGCCCATCCCGCCGTACGCCCGGTGGACGGTCACGCCGATCCACCCCTGCCGGGCGATCAGACGCGAAAGGTCACGACAAACGGTACGGCTCGCCTCCATCTCCGCAATCCGGGGGCGGACCTCCCTCTCGGCGAAGTCCCGTACCCGGAGCCGGAGTGCTTCGTGCCGCTGGTCCGTGAAATGGCGATGCAAGACAAGCCCTCCTCCGCATTTTCCCCGCGCTGGTCGCACCCCGCCTCGGGACGGCGCCGGCGGCACCGTCTGCAGTGGTCGTTCCGGAAAGTGATCCGTCGCTTACCGCGTGCAATACCCGTTGGCATACCTACTCCGGCCCACCCAAAACATCAACTGGCCGGTATCACCGGGCGAGTTGGAGTGCGAAGCGCGGGCGCACCACCCCCCTGACGGCGACGGAGTGGCGCGGATTCCCGGCGTCCCGGGAAGCCGCGCCACCCCACACCACCCGACCGCCCGGCGGTGGTCGACGGGTCAGTGCGCGGAATCGCAGCAGGAGTCCCGGCGCAGCTGCCGGCCCACCTCCAGCCAGTCCGTCCCGTCCGTCCCGGCCGACCGCAGCGCCCGTCCGGCCGGTGCGGGGAAGGATTCGGTCAACTCCCGCTGGGTGACCACCCGTCCGCCGCGCAGCACCGCCGAGGTCCGCACCAGCGTGTCGAAGTCCTCGAACGGATTGCCGTCCACCACCGTCATGTCACCGAGCTTGCCGACCTCCAGCGTCCCCAGGTCCCGTTCCGCGCCGAACACCCGGGCGGGCAGCGCGGTCGCGGTGCGCAGCGTCCGGGCCACGCCCAGGCCGCCGCGGTGCAGCGCGCGCAGCGCCAGATGCAGTCCCAGTCCCACCGGCACCAGCGGCTGGTCGGTGCCCAGCGCGAGCAGCCCGCCGCCGTCCAGCACCCGCCGGTAGACCCCGGTCTCGGTCGCGATGTCGGACAGCTGGGCCGGCGTCGGCCGGTGACCGGCGTTCTCCCGCACCACCGCGGTGTCCCAGGGCGGCATCAGCCGGGTGACCCGTACGTCGTCCGCGAGCGCCGGGTCCTCGCCGAGCAGCGCCGCCGACGAGAAGGGGGTGGCGATCAGATGGAAGTCGCTGCCCGTGTAGACCTCCTCGACGTCCTGGTAGGCGTGCCCGGAGCCGGACACCGCATGTCCGAACTCCATCCGCTGGGTGGCCTGCAGATGTGTCGTCAGATCCTGTCCGAGCTGGACGCCCGGGGTGAGCAGATGGCTGCCGGCCCGCACCCCGAGCTGCCGGTGCGCGAACCGCGCCGCCTCCGCCATCACCCAGCCCGGCGCCCGGACATACGTCTTGACGACATCCCAGTCCAGCGCCGCACCGCGCTCCAGCGAGCGCCGCAGCCCCTCCCGGGTGCGGTGCGCCCGCCCCATGCTGTACGCGACCCGGCCGCCGTCCAGCAGTTCCCCGCAGGTCAGCAGCCGCGGCCCGGCCAGTGCCCCGGCCGCCACCGCCTCGCGCAGCCGCGCCTGTTCGTAGGCGAAGCCGCCGCAGGAGACCGCGGTGGTGATGCCGTACGCCAGCTGCAGCGCGGTCTGCCGGCCGCCGTAGGTGATCTGCCAGGGGTGGGTGTGCGCGTCCCACAGGCCCGGCAGCACCGTCCGCTCCGAGGCGTCCACCCGCCGGGCGGCACCGGACCGGGCGGTGCGGTGCGGGCGTACCGCGGTGATCCGCCCGTCCCGCACCACCACGTCGACGTCCTCCCGCACCGTCTCGCCGGTGCCGTCCCAGAACGTCCCCGCGTGCACGACGGTGTCCCGGGCCCGCGACCGCGTGGGGGTCAGGGACAGCGGGACCGTGCGGGCCGGGCCGCCGGACACCGGGATCAGCCGCAGCCGCCCCGCCGAGAGGTAGAGCAGCGTGCCGGAGTCCCCGGACCACGACGGATGGTCGGCGCTCTCGTCGGTGAGCTGCCGCGGCGGGCCGTCCGGCGTGCCGTCGGGCCGCACCGGCAGCACCCAGAGCGCGGACTCGGCGATCACCGCCATCCAGCGCCCGTCCGGCGACCACACCGGGCCCGAGTCGTAGCGGTCGGCGATCGAGACATGCTCGGCGACCGCGAACACCCGTTCCCGGCCGGTCCCGGTGTCGAGGACCCGGATGACGTTGTAGCCCTCGCGGAAGCGGCGGTTGAGGCGGTTGCGGTCGCAGTACGCCAGATGACGGCCGTCCGGCGACCAGCTGGGACGGCCCGGCAGCCCGCCGGCGCCCATCGGTGCGGCGAGTACGGTCTCCTGGCCGTCGGCAAGCGTCCGTACCACGAGATTTCCCGACATGTCGAGCGCGGCCAGCCGTCCGCCGTCCGGGGACAGCGCCGGCTGCACCCGGCCGCCGGTGGCCAGCACGGTCTCCTCACCGGTCGCGACCTCCCGCCGGCGCACCGCGAACAGCCCGTCCCGGTCGTCCGCGTAGAGCAGCGCCCGGCCGTCCCGCGACCAGCTCGGCGCGGACACGTACCGGGTGGCCTTGGCGCGGACGATCCGGCGCGGGGCGCCGCCACCCGAAGTCGGCGCCGTCCACAGGGAGTTGAGCGCGGCGAAGGCCACCGTGCGGCCGTCCGGGGAGAGCGCCGGGAGGTGCACCCCGCGCAGCGGTCCGGCGGCGGTCCGCTCGAAACCGTAGTCCTTGACGCGGTAGCCGGGGCGGTCCAGCGGCAGCCGCGCGGAGAACGGCACGGTCTCGGCGTGCTCCGGGGCGTCCGGCCGGACGATCCGGAACTGCCCGCCGACCGTCAGCAGCAGCTCGTCCCGGGAGATCCAGCGCGGCGGCACCGGCTCCACGTCCCCGTCCACCGCGACCACCCGGCCGTCGACCACCAGCGCGCAGGTCGGTCCCGGCCGGTCCGTGGTCCGCAGGTACGCCAGCCGGCCGGTGGCGGAGAGCGCCGGCACCAGCACCTGGGCGGCCGCCGTCTCGGTGTGCTCGGTGCGCACCGCGCCGCTGCCGTCGGCCGCCACCGAGGCCACCGTGCGCGAGACCAGCGCGGTGTCGGAGGCCGTGCCCCGGACGAAGAAGAGCCGGGCGCCGTCCGGCGACCAGCAGGGGTCGAAGTCCTCCCAGGCGCCGTCCTGGTGCGGCCCGTCCTGGCCGGGCAGCCCGGTCACCCGGGTCAGCCGGCCGGTACGCACCTCCAGCACCCATAACCGGTACGGGCTGCCGGTCACCGGATCGCCGCCGCGCTCCGAGGCGAAAGCGATCCGGGTGCCGTCCGGCGACCAGGCGGGACCGCGGTCGTCCCAGGGCCCGTCGGTGAGCTGCCGGAGGTCCGAGCCGTCGGTGGCCAGCGTCCACAGATGGAAGTTGCCGCCCCGGTAGGCGCAGACCGCGATCCGGCGGCCGTCGGGGGAGTGCACCGGACGGGTCGGCTCCAGATCGGGCGGGGTCAGTGCCACCGCCTCGCCGCCGCTTCGGGGCAGCGACCACAGGACGTTCTGCACCTCGGCGACCAGGCGGTCGCCGGCCGGGGCGAGCGAGGCCGCGCCGTTGGTGGCGGCCGTGAAGGAGAGCGCGCCGCCGGACGCACCGGCGTCCTGGGCCGCGGCGGCCGGTGCGCCGACGGCGACCCCGGCCAGGCCCGCCGTGGCGGCGGCCGACGCCGTGCCCCGCAGAAACCTGCGGCGGGAGAGCGGTAGGGCCCCAAGGGGCGAGGGAGCGGGCGCGTCGGGGGTGTTCTCGAATCCGTCCGTGGTGTCCAACGATCCTCCTGTGAACGGGAGTTGCGGCACAGGCGCCAGGAAAGAACCGGCTGATCGTGTCATGGCCCGCAGCCGCCCGGCCAACCCCGCCACGCGCGCCCCCTTGGCGCTCCCCGCCCGGGACGCGAGAGTGGACGCCGACGACTCGTCAGCCACCACCCGGCAGTCAGGAGACGACGCCATGCAGCAGGACTTCCACCAGGCCCCGGACGGCGCCCGCATCGCCACCTACACCTGGCTGCCGGAGTCCGGCCGGCCCCGGGCCCTGGTCCAGATCGCGCACGGCGCCGCGGAACACGGCCGCCGCTACGACCGCTTCGCCCGTTTCCTGACCGCTCACGGCTACGGCGTCCTCGCCTCCGACCACCGTGGCCACGGCGCCACCGCCGCCTCCACCGGCGGCCGCGGAGTGGTCGGCGAGGACTCCTGGCGCGCCATCGTCGCCGACCTCAAGGCCCTCGGCGACCACGCGGCCACCGCCCACCCCGGCACCCCGCTGGTCCTGCTCGGCCACAGCCTGGGCTCGATGCTCGCCCGCGACTACGCCCAGGAGTACGGCGCCGACCTCGCCGGGCTCATCCTCAGCGGCACCTTCCGCACGCTCCCCGGCCTGGACATCGAGGCCGCGACCGCCGAACTCGACGAGGAGATCGCCCGGCACGGCCGCACCGCGCTCTCGTCCTTCCTCCCCCGCACCTTCCGCTCGTTCAACGACGCCTTCCCGCACCGCACCGGCTACGAATGGCTCTCCCGCGACCCGGCCGAGGTGGACGCCTACGTCGCCGACGAGGACTGCGGTTTCCCGTTCTGCGCCGGCCTCACGCGGGACTGGGTACGCGCCATCCGCAAGATCAACGACCCGGCCAACCTGGCCCGGATCCCCCGCGGACTGCCCGTCCACCTCGCCGTCGGCGAGCTGGACCCCTGCCACGCCGGCCTGACACTGGTGCAGGAACTCCTGGAGGACTTCCGCTATCTCGGCATCCGCGACCTGACCTGGAAGGCCTATCCCGACGCCCGGCACGAGATCCTCAACGAGACCAACCGCGACGAGGTCCAGCACGACCTGCTGGCCTGGCTCGACAAGCACATCTGAACCGAAGATCAGGAACCGGACGGCAGGAACCCCGCGATCCGCTCCCGCAGGCCCGGCGCGTCCAGGCCGTGCGCCGCCAGGTGCTCGTCGAGCTGTCCGTACCGGCGCAGCTCCCGGCGGCCGACCCCGAGCCCCAGCACCCGGTGCGGCCGGTCGGCCAGCGCGTCATTGGCGAACCGGGTCGACGTCCCCGCCAGGTACGGCTCCACGATCACCACGTCCGCGGCGTCCGCGGCCCCGGTCGCGGCACGCAGCGCCGCGCCGTCGAAGGGCCGCACGGTCGTCGCGTAGAGCACGCCGACGTCCAGGCCCTCGGTCGCGGCGAGCACGTTGTCCAGCATCGGGCCGACCGCCACGACCACGCCCCGGCGGCCCTCCCGCAGCCGCTGGAAACGGGCGCCGTCCACCGCCCGCGGCACCTGGTTGACCTGCACCGACAGCCGTACGTACACCTTGTCGTCGCCGGCCGCCGCGGCCTGGCGGAGCAGCGTCTCGGCCTCGTCCGGGTGCCCCGGGACGTGCACGGTCCAGCCGTCGAGCGTGTCGAGCAGCGCGATGTCACCGGGCGACATGTGGGTGAAACCCCCGCTCGGCCAGTCGTACGAGCCGCCGGCGCTCACCAGCACCCCGCCCACGCCCTGGTGCCCGAGGTCCAGCTTCACCTGCTCGAAGGGGCGCTCCACCAGGAAGCTGGCGAAGGTGTGCATGATCGGGCGCAGCCCGGTGAGTGCCAGCCCGCTGCCCACACCGATCAACAGCTGCTCCCGGATGCCGACGTTCACCACCCGGTCCGGGTGCCGCCCGGCCGCCCCGGCGAATCCGTCCACGCCGATGTCGGCGAGGACGACCGCCAGCCGGGGATCGTCGTCCAGGAGTTGCGAGGTGACCGAGGCGAAGCGCTCACGCATGGTGTCCATCACGGAAGGCCTTTCTGGAAGCTCTGGTGGGGAGGGGGAAACCGGGCGGGTCAGGCGCCCTTGGGTTCGACGCGGGCGACCACGGCATGCGGACGGCCCGGGTGCGGTGCGGTGAACGCCTCGTACAGCGCCCGGTGGTCACGGCCGTCCACGGTGGCCACGGACCAGCCCGCGGTCTCGAACCGGGCGGCGATCCCGCCGCGCCAGCCGTGCGTGGCGGAGGAGTTGTCGATGACCAGGGTGTGCAGCCGGTCCAGGCCCGCGGCGCCCGCGTAGGCCAGCGCCTCGTGGTTGCTGCCCTCGTCCAGCTCGGCGTCCCCGATCAGCACCCACACGGCGGGGTCGGTCAGGCCCTGCGCCCGCAGCCCGAGGGCGGTCCCGACGGCCAGCGGCAGCCCGTGCCCCAGCGATCCACTGCCGATCTCGGCGCCGGGCACCAGCAGCCGGTCCGGGTGGTGACCGAGCGGCGAGTCGTACGAGCCGAAGCCCGGCAGCCAGTCGACGGGGAAGAAGCCCTTGGCGGCCAGTACCGCGTAGTAGGCCATCGGTCCGTGGCCCTTGGAGAGGAGGAACCGGTCCCGCTCGGGGGCGTCGGCGCGCTCCGGGGAGACCCGCAGCACCCGGTCGTAGAGCACCCACAGCGCGTCCAGCGTGGAGGTCGCGGCCGGCCCGTGCTTCTCATCCCCCGTCATCAGGCTCATCAGACCGGGCAGTTGGGCGAAACCCGTAGCCGTCGCCTGCCTCGTCTGTGTCTGTGTCTGCGTTGTCTGTGTCTGTGGTTGCGTCTGCGTGTGTGCCTGCGTCTGCGTCGTCCGCGTCATGCCACCGAGCGTGCAACCTCAAGCCCGCTTGAGGTCAAGCACCGGACCGCCGCCGTCGAACCGGAACCGTCGGAACGGTCGTCACGGCTGGGTGGTCCGGCGCGGCCGGCTTCAGACCTGCCCCGGCTTGAACACGTCCTGCTCGATGAGGAGCTTGTCGATCCGGGCCTTGTCCACCCGGTTCGTCACCTCGGCCACCTCCTGCCGGTCGCGCACGCACTTGGCCAGCGTGAACGCCGAGGACACCACGAAGATCAGCCCCAGCGCGAGGAACCCGCGCTCCCAGGGTCCCACCGGCAGCTTGAGGATCCCGATCACCAGCGCCGCCAGCGACAGCCCGAAGGAGATCGCGGCCTGCACGAAGAAGGCCGTCGTGGTCGGCCGCTGAATCGATGGAGTAGTCATGCGCGTAGCGTGGCCGCGCGGTGACACCGGCGCATGAGTACGGGTACTCATCCGGTCCGGCCCGTCGCCGTGGCGCTCCGTCGCGATATGGCAGCGGTGACCCTCTGACATGCGGTATCGTTCTCGTGCACGGCCAGCCGGGACCTCCCGGCCGGAACGGGCACCGGGACGTGGCGCAGCTTGGTAGCGCACTTGACTGGGGGTCAAGGGGTCGCAGGTTCAAATCCTGTCGTCCCGACCAGCGATTTCTCGTAGGTCGGAAGCCGTCTTCTCTTCGGAGGAGGCGGCTTTTGCGTTGCCCTGGGGAGGGTGCGGGTGCGGGGGCCCGTCGCCGGGTGATCCGGGCGATCCGTCGGGCGATCCGGATACTCGGGCCCGTCACTCAACTCCCGGTTAAGCCCGAGCGCCCTCACTGTCCGTAAGGGGACTGGTGCGGCGCGTTCCTTGCATGACAGGATGAGTGCTGTGGGCCCGGCGGCTTAACCAACCGTTGGGACGTTCGTTGGTGCTGTCGACGGGGGGACGGTAGGCATGGGCGTGGGGGGCGACGGCCGGTCCAAGGGGGCGGGCAATGTGCTCGCGGAGCGGCTCAACCACCTCTTCGCCAACATGCACCCGCCGGGTGCTCCGTACACCAACGCCTACGTCGCCGAGGAGATCAGCGCCGGGACGGAGGAGTACGGCGGGGTCCGGGTCACCGAGCAGTATCTGTCGATGCTGCGCAACGGCAAGCGGACGAATCCGAGCCCGGAGCTGCTCCGCGCGCTGGCCAAGTTCTTTGCGGTGCCGGTGGGTTACCTGCTCGGGGACCTCTCCCAGCCGCAGGCCGCGCGGGTGGAGGAAGAGGTGCGGTTCCTCGCCGCGATGCGGGACCAGCGCGTCCGGGCCATCGCGCTGCGCTCCGTCGGGCTGCCGCCGGAGGTGCAGGACAGCCTGACCACGATCATCTCGCAGTTCCGGCAGCAGATGAACCTGCCGACCGACCCGCCGGAGCAGGGCGGTGACCGGCGTGGTGAGTGACACGGTGGGCGCCGTTGACCGCGGCCAGCTCTTCGCCACCTGGCGGCAGGCCGGACATGAGGACGGGACGAGCATGCGAGTGGGGCAGATACGCAGGCGGTGCAAGCGGCTCATCAAGGAGCTCGCACTGCCCGCCGTCATCGATCTGCGCGGGATGTGTGAGGTCGTCGCGGCCCGGGTGGAGCGGCCCGTGCATCTCGTGCCGATGAGCCTGGGCGGCGTGGTCTCGGGCATGACGGCCGTCACCGACGACGGCTACTGGGTCTTCTACGAGCTGCGCACCTCGCCCTGGCACCAGGCGCACATCGTGCTGCACGAGCTGAGCCACCTCCTGCTGGGGCACGGTCAGGACCCGGCCGTCACCGAGGACGCGCTGAAGATCTGGACCCCCTCGGTCGATGTCGCCACCGCCATGCGGCGGATGGGCCTGACCATGGGCTTCGCCCGGCACCACGGCTACGACAACCTCGCCGAGCGGGAGACCGAGGTGCTCGGCACCCTGCTGATGGAACGGGTCGCGCCCTCGGCCGCGGAAGACGAACTCCCGCTGGAGGGACAGGCCGCGGCGCTCGCGGCGGCGCTCGGGCCCGCGCTGCAGCACGTACGGCGGGAGCGCGAGCGTACGGGAGACGGGGGCGAGCGGTTCGACGGGACCGGCGAGGGAGCGGGCGCGGGGCCGGCCGGGGGCGAGGACGGGGGACCGCGTGTTTGACGTCATCTATCTGTCGTTCGGGCTGGCCGCCTGGGCGATCGTCGGCTACAAGTCCGTCGCCTGGTTCCGCGACCGCAGCAACACCGACCTCGGGCTGGCCTGTCTGATGACCGGCGGGGTGGCCACGGTCTTCCTGTTCTCCGCGCCCAGCCTCTACCGCGCCTTCGACCGGCTGGTCGGTGTGGCCAACCTCGCCATGGTCTTCCTCTACTCCTCCGTGGTGGTCTTCGCGGCGGGCGCGCTGGTCCTGCTGCTGCGCTGGACGGCGGGGGAGGGCGCGGCGGCCAGGGCGCGCGCCCGGGCGCGGGCGCGGGCCGCGGTCGGGGGAGTCGCGGTGCTGTGGGCGGTGGCGATCACCGGGTTCGCGGTCGGCCGGCCGGACGCCGTCGAGCATCCCCGCGACTTCAGCACCGCCTACACCGACTCGCCCGGAGTCATGCTGTTCCTGGTGCTGTATCTGGCCATTTTCGGATCGAGCCTGGCCGGCCTGGGGACGCTCTGTCCCCGCTACGCCGCCCGGCTCGGCGGTACGCATCTCGCGCGCGGGCTGCGGGTGCTGGCCGCCGGCTGCTGGCTCGGCCTGGTCTACTGCGCCTGCAAGGTCATCGGCTTCGTCCTCTCCTGGACGGGCCACCCGGCACTCTGGCTCTCCAACGGGGTGGCACCGCTGAGCGCCTCGGTCGCGGCGATCCTGGTCCTGGCCGGGTTCGCGCTGCCGGCCGCCGGACCCCGGGTCGCCGCCTGGCGCCGGCTGCGCCGGCTGTCGCCGCTCTGGCGGACCGTCACCGCGCAGACCCCCGAGGTCACGATGGAGACCTCGGCGTGGTCCGTGCGCTGGCCGTTCGCCGATCTGGAGTGGCGGGCCAACCGGCAGATGGCCGAGATCCGGGACGTCCAGCGCGGGATCCGCCGCCATGTGGAGTCCGACGCGGTCGACATCGCCCGGGAACGCGCCCGCGCGGTCGCCCTCGACGACCGGCAGCTGGCCGCCGTCGCCGAGGCCGCCGCGCTCCGCCGGGGCCTGGAGAACCGCGCGGTGGGCCACGTCCCGGTCCACGGCGCCGACAGCGTGGTGGTCGCCAACGGCACCGAACCGGCCGAACTCGCCGCGGAATACGAACACTTGGCGCTGGTCGCGGACGTCTACCACTCGCCGCTGATCGATACCGTGCTGACCGAACTCCGGCAGCGCAGCGCGGCGGCCCGCGGCTGAGGCGGGCGCGGCAGCCACAGAGACGGGGTGGCCCGGCACGGGGGTCCGGGCCGCCCGGCACGAAGGACGCGGCACCGGTCCCTTGGGACCGGTGCCGCTGCCCGTTCGACGCCCCGCGCGCGGGCAACGCCGTTCGCGTGCGGGGCAGTTCGCGTACCGGGGCCCGTGCGCACGCGGGTGCCGCCCGATGGCGCACCACAGCAGGTGGCCCGCCGCCGGCGACCTACAGTCGGACCATGCAGAACTCCGCCGAGACCGCCCCCGACGCGCCCATCGACGTCACGCCCCTGCTCGACGACCCGTACACCGCCTACGCCGCACTGCGCGAGGCCGGACCGGTGCACCGGATCACCGGGGCCGACGGGCAGCCCGCCTGGCTGGTCACCCGCTACGACGACGTCCGCCGGGCCCTCGCCGACCCGCGGCTCTCCCTGGACAAACGGCACGCCGCACCCGGCGGCTACCGCGGCTTCGCCCTGCCGCCCGCCCTCGACGCCAACCTCCTCAACATGGACCCGCCGGACCACACCCGCATCCGCCGCCTGGTGAACAAGGCGTTCACCCCCGCCCGGGTGGACGCGCTGCGGGCGCCCGTACGGCAGGTCGCGGAGGAACTGCTGGACGCGATGGAGCGGCGCGGCGGCCCGGCGGACCTGATCGCCGACTACGCGGGACCGCTGCCCATCACCGTGATCTGCGATCTGCTCGGCGTCCCCCACCGGGACCGCCGGGACTTCCTGGCCTGGTCCGACGCGCTGATCACCCCGGACCCGGCCCGGCCGGAGCTGATGGGGCAGGCGATCGGCGCCATGCAGGAGTTCTACACCGGGCTGATCGCGGCCAAGCGCGCCGAGCCGGGCGACGATTTGCTCTCCGACCTGGTCGCGGTCCGGGACGACACGGACGGCGGCGACGGCACCGGAGGCGGCGACCGGCTCACCGAGGACGAGCTGACCTCGCTCGCCTTCCTCATCCTCTTCGGCGGATACGAGAACACCGTCCACCTCATCGGCAACTCCGTGCTCACCCTGCTCGACCACCCGGAACAGCTTCAGGAGTTGCAGCACAATCCGGCCGAACTGCCCGCCGCCGTCGAGGAGTTCCTGCGGTACGACGGACCGTCCCCGCTCGCCATCCGCCGGTTCCCCACACAGGACGTGGAGATCGGCGGGGTGCGGATCCCGGCGGGCGAGAGCGTGCTGCTGGCGATCGCTTCCGCGAACCGCGATCCGGCCCGCTTCCCCGACCCGGACCGGCTGGACCGGGGCCGGGAGCTCTCCGGGCACCTCGCCCTGGGGCACGGCATCCACTACTGCCTCGGCGCGCCGCTGGCCCGGATGGAGACCGTCACCGCGCTGGAGGTGCTGCTCGCCCGCTTCCCGAAGCTGCGCCTGGCCGTCCCGCGAGGGGATCTGCGGCACCGTCCGGCCCTCCGTTCGCGTGGCCTGATTTCGCTGCCGATCGCCTGGTAATCGAGAAACGAACACGTTTTTGAGGCGTAACCGTTCGTCGATGCGGTAGAAAGGTTCTTGAGCCCGCCCGGTGTGCATCCCCCGTCGCACCGGGCGGGCCTTCCTTTGCGGCCGTTGCAGATGCGACAACCCGGCCCGCGCCACGCCGCGATGGCCCGACTGGCCCAACCGCGCTGCGCACGGCCGCCGCGCTCCGTAGCGTGTCGGCATGGCATGTGACGCAGCTGTACCGAAGAAGGCAGCCGCGCTGGCGCTGCTCGCCGCCGCCGGTGTCGCGCTGACCTGCATACCGGCCACGGCGAAGGGGCCGACGTACCGTCAGCCCGCCGGGGCCGCGACCGGGGTGCGCACCGTCACCGCACCCGGCACACCGCAGCTGCCCGGCGGGCTGTCCGCGCTGTCGTGGCTGGTGGCCGACGCGGAGACCGGCGCCGTGCTGGCCGCCAAGGACCCGCACCGCAAACTCGCCCCGGCCAGCACCCTCAAGACGCTGTTCGCGGTCACCGTCCTGCCGAAGTTCCGGTCGAGCACGGTCCGCCGGGTCAGCTCCGCCGACCTCGCCGGCGTCGGCGCCGGCAGCAGCCTCGTCGGCGTCCAGCTGGGCCACCGCTACACCGTGGCCGACCTGTGGCGCGGTGTCTTCCTGCGCTCCGGCAACGACGCGGTGCACGTCCTCGCCGCGATGAACGGCGGCTGGCAGGCCACCGCCGGCGAGATGCAGCAGACCGCCCGGAAACTCGGCGCGCACGACACCACCGTCAAGTCCCCCGACGGCTACGACGCGCCGGGCCAGGTGTCCTCCGCGTACGACCTGACCGTCTTCGCCCGCGCCGGGCTGGCCAACGACGACTTCGCCCGCTACTGCGGCACCGCCCGGGCCACCTTCCCCGGCGCCGGCGGCGCCCTCCCGATCGAGAACACCAACCGCCTGCTGTCCGGCTCGCACGGCGTGCCCCGCTACCCGGGCATCATCGGCGTCAAGAACGGCTACACCAGCAAGGCCGGCAACACCCTGATCGCCGCCGCCCGCCGGAACGGCCGGACCCTGCTGGTCACCGTCCTCAACCCGCAGTCCCAGGTGGCCAACGGCGTCTACAAGGAAGCCGGTTCGCTGCTGGACTGGGGCTTCCGCACGGAGGGCAGCACCCACCCGGTGGGCACCCTGCACGCCGTCCGCGCCGCCCCGCTCCGCCCGGTGGCCGCCCAGATCACCGGCCCCGAACGCCGCGTCGGCCACCCCGCGTCCGCCGCGTCCTCCGCCCTCGTCCTCGGGGCGGGCGGCGCCGGCATCGCGACGTTCGGACTGGGTTCCCTGCTCGCCCGGTGGCGGCGAGAGCCGGTCCCGTCCGGCCACGGCCGGAAGGACGGAGCGGCCGGGTAGCCGGCCCTCAGGCCCCGGCCCGCCCTTGGCCGGCCCGCAGCCGGGGCGCGGTCTCCGCCGCCGGTACGGGCCCCGGACCGGCCGCCCCGTCCCCGGCGGCCGGCCCACCGGCCAGCCGCCCGGTCAGCCCATCCGCCCAGGCCAGCAGCCCCGCGACATCGATCCCGTAAGGGGCGGCCGCCGCGTACGGCGCGAGGGCCGAGGCTCCCCGCTCCAGCAGGGCGGTACCGCCCACCGCGTTGCCGCGCGCCGCATGGGTGAGGCCCACCGCGAGCTGTGCGAGCCCGCGCCACAGCTCGCGTTCCGCCTCCGGCGCCGCCTTCCACGCGTCCTCCAGCACCTCATGGGCGTGGAACGGCATCCCGAAGTCCAGCAGCCGCTGCGCCTCGGCGAGGGTCTCCGCGGGCGTCCGCGCCACCCCCTCGGGCTGGCGGTCCACGCCCGGCGCACCGTACGGCAGCGGCCGGCCCAGACCGTCCCGCGGCCGGGCGTTCCGGGCCCGGCCCGTCTCGTCCCGGTCCCGGCGGCGGGCACCGGTCCCGGAGGCGGCGGGCGGAGCCGTCCGGTCTTCCTCTTCCGGCCCGTCGGCGGCGGCGCCGCAGTGCTCGCACACGTCACTGCCGGGCCGCTCACGGATCCGGCCGCAGGCGTCGCACACCCGGTCCAGCCAGCACGCCGGGTCGCCGCCCTCGTCATGGGTGTCGTTCACGCTTCGATTGTGCGCCGGGCGGGCCCGGCGCGTCGTGGCGGGGTACCGCCTGCCCGCCCGCGCCGGGACGCCGCCACCGCGCGCGTCAGACGACCTCGGCGTCGTAGAAGCACAGATGGTCCTTGATCTGCGCGACCTCCGCATGCGGCTCCGGGTAGGCCCAGGCGACGTCCTCGGGCCCGTCGGGCAGCGACCAGTAGGAGGCGGTGCCCTTGAACGGGCAGACCGTGTGGGTGCCGGACGGGGTGAGCAGATCCATCCGGACGTCCTCGGGCGGGAGGTAGTACCGCACCGGACAGCCCGTCTCGGTGAGCCGCACCGGCCGGTGGCTCTCGGCGACCAGCCGGCCGTCGATCACCACGCGGACGTGGTCGGTGCCCTGGGTGACGTCGATACGGTGGCCGTGGGTGGCGCTCATGACCGGCTCTCCTTCGTTGGGGCCTGCACGGTGAGGGTACGGGGGCGCGCACGGGCGCGGGCCCCGTACCGTCCAGGATCGCACCGGGGACCCGCGACCGGCCCCCGGCGCGCACCGCTACACCTCCCGGATCCCGCGCCCCGCCCACTCCGGCGCCGGCACCACGAGCCCGGCCAGCCGCTCGCGGGTCGCCTCGGGCAGCGGTGCCGCCCGCCCGCCGGACCGGTCGACATGCAGCAGGAACAGCTCCTCCGTCGCCACCGGCTCACCGGACGGTGCGCCCACGAACATCTCGTGCAGCAGCCGCAGTTTCCTGCCGTGCACGCCCAACACGGCCGTACGGACGGTGAGTTCACTGCCGCGGGCGACTTCGCGGAGGTAGCGCACATGGGTCTCGACCGTGTAGAGGGAACAGCCGGTGCGCTCCCGGTAGGCCGCGTCGAGACCGGTCGTGTCCATCAGGGCGTCCGTGGCGAAGCCGAAGACCAGGACGTAATACGCCTCGCTGAGGTGGCCGTTGTAGTCGATCCAGTCGTCCCGGACGGTCTGCCGGAAGAGGAGCGGTGCGGTCAACGGGTGCCTCCCAGACGGCCGGTGGCCCGCAGCACGTCGATGACGCCCTGGTCGCGTTCGGCCACCAGGTCCGCGTACGTCCGCCCGCCCGCGGCCGCCGCGCAGCCGTCGACCATCGCGTCGCGCAGCGGCCGGTCCAGCTCGGGAGCCGCCAGCCGGGTCCACGGCGACTTCAGGGACGGCCCGAAGTGGTCGAGCATATGGGCCATGCCGCCCTCCCCGCCGGCCAGCGCGAAGGTCAGGCAGGGGCCCATGAACGCCCAGCGCAGGCCCGGCCCCTCGGTGATCGAGGCGTCGATGTCCTCGACGGTGGCCTCACCGCTTGCGACCATGTGCAGCGCCTCCCGCCACAGCGCCTCCTGGAGGCGGTTGGCGATGAAGCCGGGCAGTTCGCGGTCCATGGTGATGACGGACTTGCCGGCGAGGCGGTAGAAGCGGGCGGCCCACTCGACGGCGGCCCGGTCGGTCCGTTCGCCGCCGACGACCTCGACCAGCGGGATGAGGTACGGCGGGTTGAAGGGGTGGCCGACGACCATGCGGGCGGCGGCGTCCGGGCCGGCCGCCTCGGCCTGCATGTCGGTCATCGGGTAGCCGGAGGTGGAGGAGGCGATGACGACGCCGGGGCGGGTCGCCGCGGCCAGCTTCGCGAGCAGCGAACGCTTCAACTCCAGCTTCTCCGGGGCGCTTTCCTGGACGAAGTCGGCGTCCGCGACGGCCTCGGCGAGGGTGGGGGCGACGGTCAGCCGGTCCGGGGAGGCGCCCGCGGCCGGACCTATCTGCTCCAGCGCCGGCCAGGCGGCGGCCACCAGGCGGCGCAGCTTCTGCTCGGCGTCGGGCGCCGGGTCCCAGGCGGTGACGTCGTAACCACGGGCGAGGAAGTGGGCGGCCCAGCCGCCGCCGATGACGCCCGCGCCGATGCAGGCGATGCGGCGCACGTCGTCGGGGGCACAGGGCGCGGGGGTGGTGGAGGGCATGGCGGGGCGGCTCCCGGGGAGCGGAGGGGCGGTGGTCGGGGAGGGGCGGCCGGAAAGCCCCGGCCGGGCGGTCAGGGGCGCGGCTTGAGGCCCAGCCGGGCCCGGGCCCGGTCCGGGGTCGCGACCGTGGCGCCGAGGAGTTCGGTGATCTGCACCGCACGCGCCACGAGCTGGCCGTTGGTGGCCTTCACCCCCCGGCTCAGATAGAGGTTGTCCTCCAGGCCGACCCGGACGTTGCCGCCGAGCAGGATGGACTGGGCGACCCACGGCATCTGCATCCGGCCGAGCGCGAAGCTGGCCCACTGGGCGCCCTCGGGCAGCATGTTCACCATCGACTGCAGCACGCCCGGATCGGCCGGCGCGCCCCAGGGGATGCCCATGCACAGCTGGAAGACGGTCGGGTCGTCCAGTAGCCCCTCGGCCAGCAGCTGCTTGGCGAACCACAGCTGACCGGTGTCAAAGATCTCCAGCTCGGGCCGTACGCCCAGCTCCTGGATGCGCCTGGCCCCGGCCCGCAGCATGTCGGGGGTGGAGACGTAAAGGCTGGAGCCGTCACCGAAGTTGAGCGAGCCGCAGTCCAGGGTGCAGATGTCGGGGAGGAGTTCCTCGACGTGCGGCAGCCGCTCCAGGCCGCCGACCAGATCCGTACCGGGCAGCTGCCGCAGCGGCCGGTCCGGGTCGATGACCAGGTCGCCGCCCATGCCGGCGGTGAGGTTGATGACGACATCGGTACCGGTCTGCCTGATCCGGTCGACGACCTCCGCGTACAGCCGCGGATCGCGCGACGGATCGCCGGTCCCGGGGTCGCGGACGTGGATGTGCACCACCGCGGCGCCCGCGGCGGCCGCCTCGACGGCCGAGGCGGCGATCTGCTCGGGCGTCACGGGGACGTGCGGGGAGCGGCGGACGGTGTCACCGGCGCCGGTCAGCGCACAGGTGATGATGACCTCGTGGTTCACGGGGATCCCTTCGGGTGGGTGCCTCGGGTGCCTCAGGTGCTGCGGGTGCTGCGGGGGGGCGGTGCCGGCGGGGACGGCCGGGTGCCTCAGCGGACGGTGAGTTCGCTCTCCACGAAGGCCAGGAGAGCGGCGTGCATGGTGTCCGGCCCGGTGCTGTCCGGCGCGGTGGCCAGCACCTGTGTGGCCAGCCCGTCGATCAGCGCGGTCAGCCGCAGCGCGGTGAACTCCGGGTCGACCGGACGGAAGACGCCCTGCGCGACACCACGGCGCAGCACGTCGGCGACGGTGCTGCGCCACTGCCGGTAGTAGTGCTCGTGCAGCCGCCCCACGGCGGTGGAGCGGGCCGCCTGCGCCCACAGGTCGAGCCAGACCAGCCACTGGCGGCGCTGCTGCGCGCTGCGCGGGGTCTGCAGCGCGATCAGGTGCAGCAGCTCCGCGTGGGCGTCCGGGGCCGCCGCCAGGCCCGCGGCCCGGCGCTCGGTGTCCTCGTCCATGCACCACCGCACGGCCGCCTCCAGCAGCTCGTCGCGGCCCGGGAAGTGGTAGTGCACGGCGGCCGGGCTGGTACCGCAGGCGGCGGCGATGTCGGCGACCCGTACGCCGTGGAAGCCGTGCTCGGCGATCAGCCGGACGGTCTCCCGGACGATCTGCAGCGGCCGGCCGCCCTCGGGGACGGCGGCCGGCGCCCGCTCCGCCGCCGGCGCGGGCCGCTCCGGCGCACCGAGCAGCCATCCGGTGTCGACCCCGCCCAGGTCGGCGATCCGCACGATCTCGGCGAGCGTGAAGCGCCGGGTGCCGCCCAGCGACCGGGACAGCTTCGACGGGTCCATCACGATCCGGCGGGCGAACTCCCGGTGGCTGACGCCGAGCCGGCCGATCACCTCCCGGACACGGTCGGTGACCGCGCCGGCGGCATCGGTGATCCGGTCCACGGCGTCATCGGGGCCCGGGCCTCCGGGGGCGTCCTTCATGGTCCGGGACCGTAACAGCCGTGTTGAGAACATCGCAATGCCAAGGAAGGTGGACGGGCTTAAAACCGCAGTTCGTGGCCACTCTCGCGGGGGAGTGATGAGATAACTGATGAGTGAGTCAGTGGTGGGGCGGGTGGTGCCGGCCGCGGAACGGGGGAGAGGGCTGGACGCGCCGTGAACCGGCCGAATGTGGCAAAGTGACGACATGGCTGACCGGGGAGCGAAGCGCCCCACCGTGTCGGTGCCGGACGACTGGCCCGCCCACCCGGACCTGACCCTGGCCCTGAACGGCATGGGCGGCTTCGACTGGGACCTCGACAGCGGGCTGATGCACATGGACCCGCCCGCCCTTGAGGTCTTCGACATGCGCCCGTCCGAGTACGACGACCGCCCGGAGACGCTCAACGCCCGCGTCCCCGGCCACGAGGCCGCCCGCCTGGACGCCCTGGTCGCCCGCGCGCTCAAGGACGGCAGCGACTCCTACGGCGCCTACTTCCGGATCCGCCTCCGCAACGGCGAACTGCGCTGGACGCACAGCCAGGGCAGCATCCGCCGGGACGGGGCCGGCCGTCCCCGCCGCATCATCGGCGTGGTCCGCGACGCCAGCGACGAATACACCCACGCGGCCGAGCGGCTCGCCGTCGACGAGGAGCGCCGCCGGCACACCAGCGTCGTCGAGCGCACCACCGCCGCCCTGGCCCACGCCCGGACCGTCGGCGAGGTCATCGCCGTCCTCGCCGGCGAAGAGGGCCTCAGCCGGCTCGGCGCCGAGAACATCATCCTCGGCCTCGTCGAGGCCGGCCGGATCCGGCTGATCTCCGAGGGCAAGGCCGGCAGCTTCGTCCCCGACCTCGAATACACCCGGATCGACGACGCCTTCCCGATGAGCCAGGTCGTCCGCACCCTCACCCCGCGCTACGTCCGCAGCCGCGACGAGTTCCGACACCAGTACCCCCGGCTCTGGCCCGCCATCGAACCCCTCAACGTCCACTCCGCCGCCTACCTCCCGCTGATCGCCCAGGGGCGCCCCATCGGCGTCATCGGCCTCTTCTTCGAGCGCGAGAGCGACTTCCGCGACCAGGAACGCAACGTCCTGGTCGCCCTCGGCAGCAGCATCGCGCAGAGCCTGGCCCGCGCCATGCTCTACGACCAGGAACACGACCTCGCCGCCGGCCTCCAGCAGGCCATGCTCCCGCGCCGGATCCCCGGCGTCCCCGACGCCCAGATCGCCGTCCGCTACCGCTCCGCCCGGATGGGCCGGGACATCGGCGGCGACTGGTACGACGTCATCCCGCTGCCCAACGGCCGGGTCGCCGCCGTCATCGGCGACGTCCAGGGCCACGACACCCAGGCCGCCGCCCTCATGGGCCAGCTGCGCATCGTCCTGCGCGCCTACGCCGCCGAAGGCCACGCCCCCGCCACCGTCATGGGCCGCGCCTCCGCCTTCCTCAACGAACTCGACACCGACCGCTTCGCCACCTGCACCTACGTCGACGCCGACCTGAGCACCGGCGCCGCCCGGATCGTCCGCGCCGGCCACATCGACCCCCTGCTGCGGCACGCCGAGGGCATCTGCCGCCTGCTGCCGGTGCCCGGCGGACTACCGCTCGGCATCGCCTCCGAATTCCGGCGGCTGGACTACCCCGTCACCACCGTCCACCTCGCCGCCGGCGACACCCTCGTCCTGTGCACCGACGGCATCGTCGAACAGCCCGGCACCGACCTCGACGAGGGCATGCGCCACCTCGCCCGGGAGATCCGCGACGGCCCGCAGGACGTCCAGCAACTCGCCGACCGCCTCTGCGCAACGGCCGGCGAACGCACCAACGAGGACGACATGGCGCTGCTCCTGCTGCGCCGCCTCGGCGCCCCCGAACACGACACCGTCGGACGGTTCCGGCAGCACATCGCCCCCGCCGACCCCGACGGCCTGTCCGCCGCCCGGCACATGATCCGGTCCGCGGTCCGCGCCTGGGGAGCGGCCGAACGCGCCGAGGAGATCGAGCTGGTCGCCGACGAACTCATCACCAACGCCCTGCTGCACACCGACGGCGAGGCCGTGGTCAACATCCGGATGCCGCACAGCGTCGGACGCCGGCTGCGGCTGGAGGTCGAGGACCGTTCCAGCAGCCTGCCCCGACGCCGCGAACCGGGCGAGGCCGGCGTCTCCGGCCGCGGCCTGCTCCTCGTGGACCGGCTGGCCGATGTCTGGGGTGTGGAACCGCGCGGCGGCGGAAAGTGCGTATGGTGCGAGTTCAACTGCCCCTGACCGGGACGGGGGTGCCTCCCAGCGTTGGCCGGGGGAGCGTCCGGCCGCCCCGGCAACCGAGGGGGAACGGTCGCCGAGCGATCGGCACGGTCGAGTGAGGACGGCTCTATGACATCGCGGGCTGCACAACAGCACGAGGAAGCCCGGCAGTTGACGGCGCGCCTGGAGGCCGAAGGCGTCCGCAACATCGCGCTGACCTGGGTGGACAATGCGGGCATCGCACGCGTCAAGACCGTACCGGCCCAACGGCTCGCGGACACCGTCGCCCGCGGCGTCGGCATGTCACCGGTCTTCGACGTCTTCACCTCCGACGACACCATCACCGAATCCGACCACCTCGGCGGACCCGACGGCGACCTGCGGCTCTTCCCCGACCTGGACCGCGTCACCGTCCTCGCCGCCCAGCCCGGCTGGGCCTGGGCCCCGGCCGACCGCTACGACCAGCTCGGCCGGCCGCACCCGGCCTGCCAGCGCCAGTTCGCCCGGCGGATGACCGAACGCGCCACCGCCGCCGGCCTCGACCTGCGGATGGGCTTCGAAACCGAATGGGTGGTCACCCGCGCCCCCGAAACCCACCACCCCGGCACCCCCGACACCTCCGCCCCCCTCGACTACCCCTGCGCCGGCCCCGCCTACGGCATGACCCGCGTCGTCGAACTCTCCGACTACCTCCGCGACGTCACCGAGGCCCTGACCGTCCAGGGCATCGACGTCCTCCAGCTCCACCCCGAATACGCCCCCGGCCAGTTCGAGCTCACCACCGCACCCGGCGACCCGGTGCGCGCCGCCGACGACGTCGTCCTGGTCCGCGAGACCGTCCGCGCGGTCTCCGCCCGGCACGGCCTGCGCGCCTCCTTCGCCCCCGCGGTCGTCGCCGGCCAGGTCGGCAACGGCTGCCACCTCCACCTCAGCCTCTACCGCGACGGCCGCAGCCTGCACCGCACCCCCGACGCCGCGCACGGCCTCGCCCCGGACGCCGCGGCCTTCCTCGCCGGCATCCTCGGCGCCCTGCCCGCCCTCCTCGCCATCGGCTGCCCGTCCCCCGCCAGTTACCTCCGGCTCCAGCCCTCCCGCTGGGCCGGCGTCTACCAGTGCTGGGGCATCGAGAACCGCGAGGCCGCCCTCCGGCTCATCACCGGCGCGCCCGACGACCCCGACGGCGGCCACGCCGAGGTCAAGACCTTCGACGCCGCCGCCAACCCGTACCTCGCGGTCGGCGCGGTGATCGCCGCCGGACTGCACGGCATCGACGCCCGGGCCGCCCTCCCGGACCCGCAGAGCGGCGACCCCGGCACCCTCGGCGTCCGCGAACGCGCCCGGCGCGGCATCGTCCGCCTCCCCGCCACCCTCACCGAGGCCACCGACCGGCTGGAGAAGTCCGCACCGCTCCACGAGGCACTGGGCGAGGTGCTGCACGGCGCCGTCCTCGCCGTCCGGCGCGCCGAGGAGGCGCACTTCGCCGAGAGCACCGACGAGGAGATCGCCGCCGCCACCCGCTGGCGCTGGTGATGCCCGCCGCCCCGGGAAGCGGCCCCGGCTTCGACGACGGCCTGCCGCCGCTGGTGGACCACCACTGCCACGGCGTGCTCCGCCACGAACCCGACGCCGCGACGTTCGCCTCGTACCTCACCGAATCGGACCGGCCACCCGCGGCGGGCACCACCCACTTCGACACCCAGACCGGCTTCGCGGTCCGCCGCTGGTGCCCGCCGCTGCTCGACCTGCCCGCCCACTGCCCGCCCGAGCGCTACCTCGCCCGCCGCCGCGAACTGGGCCCCGACGAAACCCGCCGGCGGCTGCTCGGCGCCACCGGCATCGGCGCCTACCTCGTCGACACCGGGCTGCCCGGCGACCTGACCGGCCCCGACGACACCGCCGCGGCCGGCGGCGGCACCGGCCACGAGGTCGTACGGCTGGAAACCCTCGCCGAACGCACCGCCGCCGCGGTCGCCGACGGGGGCGGCGACGGGGACGCGGCCGCCGACCCCGAGGAATTCACCGACGCCCTGGCCCGCGCCGTCCAGGAGGCGGCCCGTACCGCCGTCGCCTTCAAGACCGTCGCCGCCTACCGCCACGGACTCGCCCTCGCCGCCGAACCGCCCACCGCCGGCGCGGTGCACACCGCCGCCCGCGCCTGGCTGGCCGCCGGCGCCGGCCGCCTCACCGACCCGGTCCTGCTCCGCCACCTCGTCGCCCTGGCCGTCACCACCGGCCGCCCGCTGCAGATCCACACCGGCTTCGGCGACCCCGACCTCCGGCTCGACCACGCCGACCCGGCCCTCCTCACCGACCTCGTCCGCGCCACCGCCGGCACCGGCACCGACCTCGTGCTGCTGCACTGCTACCCGTACCACCGGCAGGCCGCCTACCTGGCGAGCGTCTTCCCCCACGTCTACGCCGACGTCGGCCTCACCCTCACCCACACCGGCCCGCGCGCCGGCACCGTCCTCGCCGAATTCCTCGAACTCGCCCCCTTCGGCAAACTCCTCTTCTCCACCGACGCCTACGGCCTGCCCGAGTTCTACGTCGTCGGCAGCGCACTGTTCCGCACCGCACTGGCGGAGGTGCTCGGCGGCTGGACGGCGAGCGGCGCATGGTCGGCGGACGACGCCCACCGGGTGGGCGCCCTGCTCGCCGCGGAGAACGCCCGCCGGGTGTACGGCCTGGGGGCGGCCGGGCGGCGACGGGAAGCTGGGCAGTAACGGGACGCCGTGCGGGGACGCGAGGCCGGGCGGCGACGGGAACCAGGCCCCCAGGGCGGCTGAGGGGCGCACCGGGCCCGGGGCGGTCCGGGCGGACGCGGTAAGGACCGCAGAGGTCGGGCACCTCTTCCCGTCCTGCCGTCGGCGTTCCGTCATGCTCATGCTTTACTGCGCCGCGTGGCCCCTACAACGACCTCGGGCGAGACGTCCGACGAGACCTCCGGCGAGACGCCCGGGCAGACCACCGGGCACACCCCCGGCACCCATCCGGACAAGGGCGGAACGCCCTGGCATTCCCGCATATTCGCCGACCTGACCCCCCTGCGCACCTCGCCCGACTACCGCCGCCTGTGGTGCGGCAACACCATCTCCTGGATGGGCCAGCAGATGACCGCCCTCGCGGTCTCGCTGCAGGTCTACGCCATCACCCGGTCCACCTTCTCGGTCGGCCTGGTCGGCCTGTGCTCGCTCGTCCCGCTGGTCGTCTTCGGCCTGTACGGCGGCGCCATCGCCGACACCGTCGACCGCCGCAAGCTCGGCCTCTACAGCGCCGTCGGCGCCACCGCGATGTCCATCACGCTGGCCACCGCCGCGCTCGCCGGATACCACCGGGTCTGGCTGCTCTACACCGTCGTCGCCCTCCAGGCCGTCTGCTTCGCGATGAACTCCCCGGCCCGCACGTCGATGATCCCCCGGCTGCTGCCCACCGAACAGCTGCCGGCCGCCAACGCCCTCAACTCCCTTACCAGCAAACTCGGTCTGATGGGCGGCCCGATGCTGGGCGGCGTCATCGTCGGCCTGTGGGGCTACCAGGCCGCGTACCTGATCGACGTCGCGGCCTTCAGCGGTGCGCTCTACGCGATGTGGCGCCTGCCGTCCATGCGCCCCGACCAGGGCGACGGGCCGCGGCGCCGCGCCTCCGTCCTCGACGGCCTGCGTTTCCTCGCCACCCGGCCCAATCTGCGGATGACGTTCTTCTCCGACCTGGCGGCCATGGTGCTGGCCCAGCCCCGCGCACTGTTCCCCGCGGTCGCGGTGCTGTGGTTCGCCGGCGACGCCAAGACCGTCGGCCTGCTCGTCGCCGCGCCCGCGGTCGGCGCCGTCCTCGGCGGACTGTTCTCCGGCTGGCTCGGCGGCATCCGCCGGCACGGCCTGGCCATCCTGCTCGCGGTCGCCTCCTGGGGCGCGGCCATCGCCTGCTTCGGGCTCTCCCGGAACCTGTGGCTCGGCCTGTTCTTCCTCGCCGTGGCCGGCTGCGCGGACACCGTCTCGATGGTCTTCCGCAGCACCATGCTCCAGGCCGCCACTCCGGACGCGATGCGCGGCCGCCTCCAGGGCGTCTTCATCGTCGTCGTCGCCGGCGGCCCCCGCCTCGGCGACTTCCTCGCCGGCTCGGTCTCCGACCTGACCACCCCCGCCACCGCGGTCATCGGCGGCGGCCTGGCCTGCATCCTGACCGTCACCACCCTCGGCCTCGGCCGCCGCGCCTTCGCGAGATACGACGCACGGGACCCACAGCCGTAGCCGGAAGCGGCGGTCCGTGGCGGCACCCCGTCCGAAGGCCCGCGACCGGTAGCTCGCCCGTGGCGGGTCACAGCAGTTGGGGTGTCAGGTCCGGGTCGTCGAAGTCCTCGTCGTCGAACGGGTACAGGGGGCGGCGGATCTTGTGGTGGCCGAGGCGGAGGAGGTCCTGGTCGACGCCGCCGGGGGTGAGGGCGAGGAGCCAGTCGGCGGCCATGGCGTACAACTCGGGTTCCAGGTAGCCGATCTTGACGACGACCAGGTCGTATCCGAGGGGGTCGAGGGGACCGAAGTCGGCGCGGGTGTGGAACGGGGTGCGCCGCTCGGTCAGGACGACCGTCACCCCGCCGCGGGTGACCGCCGCGCGCCGGCCGCCCCCGTCGTACGCCGGGTTGCCGCGCGGTGTGCCCGGCGGCGCCCCCTCCGGCGCCCTGCCCGAGGCCCCCGCGGCCGGGCCCGGGGCGGGCCGCGGGTCCGCCAACGCCGTGACCGTACCGGTCAGTTCGTACGGCGCGGCGTGCGGGCCGGTGCCCGCGCTGAAGCAGCCGCCGACGCGCAGGGTCACCTCGGCGCCCGGCCCGGCGGCGAAGCACGCGGCGACCGCCGCCGGGTCGGTGAGGCCCGGGTGCAGCGCGGTGCACCGGCCGCTCGCCAGGTCCTCGTGCGCCAGCAGCCGCCCGAGCATGTACGCGAGGTCGCCGGCCCCGCCCGCGGTGGGGTTGTCGCCGGAGTCGCTGATCAGGAACGGCCGGGCGGAGGAGGCCACCGCACGGGCGATGCAGTCGTCGGCGTCACCGGTCGGGCCGACGAAGGTGAAGTCCCGGCGGGCGTCCCAGTACGCCCGAGCCAGCGCGCCGGCCTGGTCCAGGGCGAGCCCGGGATCGTCCGCGGTGACCACCACCGCGGCCCGGCAGCGTTCCTCGTCGGCCCAGGCGTACCCGACCCAGAGCGCCGCGTCGACGACCCCGTCGAGTGCCTCGACGGTCGCCAGCCGGCCGTAGAGCGATGCGGCCGGTTCGAGGCGGGTGCTGGTCTTCTCGCCCGGGAGGAGCACCGGGATCTGCACCCACGCCCGGTGCGGGCGGCCTTTTCCGGAGACCAGTCGCGCCACGAGGTTGCGGGCGGCCCGCTCCCGGGTTTGCCAGGCGTCCTCGTGCGGCGCCATCCGGTGCGCGGTCAGCAGGTCGAGGTGTCCGGCGAAGCGGCGCGAGACATTGCCGTGCAGGTCCATGGCGGCCGAGATCAGGGTGTCGGGGCCGGTCGCGGCGCGTACGGCCTCGGTCAGGTCCGCCTCCGCGTCGTCCAGCCCGATGACACTCATCGCCCCGTGGATGTCGTCCACCAGACCGTCCAGCGGGCCGGATTCCCTTATGCGGTCGGTGAGTTCGGACCGGATACGGTCGTAGGTGGCGCGCTCGACCGGACCGCCGGGCACCGCGACGGCATGCACCAGGGGGACCCACTCGACCGTCCTGGAGAGGTCACCGTCCGGCCGGGTCCAGGTGTAGCGGTCCAGCAGGGCCCGCCCCCGGGTGACGCGGAAGTCGTCGTACGTCGAGCGGTGCGGGCAGAACTGGCTGGACTCGATGGCCATACCGCCGATGCCGATGCGCAGCGGGCGCCTGGTCGTCGCTGGGAGCATGCGGGCTCACTTCCCTGGGTGGAGGGTTCGCCGAGGCGTGTCCTGAAGGGTCCTAAGGGGTGGGTGTGCCGGGGGATGTGGGCGCTTCCCGGGTGGCGGGGTCCCTCTGGGGGCGGGGTGCGGAGTGCGGTGTTCCGGTCAGTACGGCGTGGCCGGCGCCCAGCAGTCCCGCGTTCGGGCCGCAGACCGCGGTGTCGATGGTGAGTTCGCTGGTGGCCATCGGCAGACAGCGCTCGTAGAGCATCCCGCGCACCGCGGCGACCAGCGGCTGGGCGCCGGCCAGCGCGCCGCCGAGGACCACCGCCTCGGGGTTGAAGAAGTTCACGACGACGGCGAGCACCGCACCGATGTCCCGGCCGGCCTGCCGCACCAGCGTGGTGGCCTGCGCGTCGCCGTGTTCGACCAGCCGCAGGATGTCGGCGGCGGACGCGGCGGCGATGCCCCGCTCGCGCAACGCGGCGGCGATCGCGGCGCCGCTCGCCACCGTCTCCAGACAGCCGATGTTGCCGCAGGAGCACGGGAGTCGGGCGGACTCGTCCACCCGTACGTGGCTGATGTCACCGGCCGCGCCGTGCGCCCCGCGGTGCAGCCGGCCCTCGCTGATGACGCCCGAACCGATGCCGCGGCCGGCCTTGACGACGACGAGATGGCGCCGGGCCGGGTGGGCGGCGCGGTGTTCGCCGAGCGCCATCATGTTGGCGTCGTTGTCGAGCAGCACCGGCAGCCCGAGGCGGTCGGCCAGCCGGTCGCGGAGCGGGAACAGGTGCCAGCCGGGCATCCGGGACGGTGCGACGACCCGGGCGCCGTCGGAGTCGACCGGGCCGGGGAAGCCGATGCCGATGCCGCGGACCGTCCGCCCGGCCGCCCGCTGCCGCTCGGCCAGCGCGCCGAGCCGCTCGGCGAGGGCGTCCAGCGCGGGCCCGGGGCCGGTGGTCAGATCCGTCGCGTGGTCCTCGGCGTCGAAGACGTCGCCGGTCAGGCCCACCGCACCGGTACGGATGTGGTGACTGCCCAGGTCGGCGGCGAGTGCCACCGCGCCCTGCCCGGCGACCCGCAGCAGCCGTGGCCGCCGCCCGCCGCGCGAGGCGCCCGCACCGGACTCGGTCAGCAGCCCGGCCTCGACCAGTTCCTGGACCCGGGCGGACACCGTGGACGCGGCGAGCCCGAGCTCGCGGACCAGGTCCGCGCGAGAGGTGGCGGATCCGTTCGCGACGAGCGCGAGGACATGCGCGGCCGAACCGGGCGGCCCGTCGGGGGTGGTCATGGTCACGCGCCTTTCGCCGGACGGTCGGGACGAGGGGGCTGGTGGTCGAGTGGTGGTCGAGGCGGTGGGGCGACAGGCCCGGCAGGGGCGGGGGAGAGGGCTTCGTTCGGCGGTCTTCCTTCGTTGCCGAAGGAAGACTCCGCCCCAACTCGCCGACAGTAGAGCGCAGTCGGGCCGGATTCGCCAGGGTCTTGACTTCTTTTCGCGGCCGTCCGTACGTTGCTCGCACTCTTCCACCGGCCCGACCTCCCGGAGGCAGCATGGGCCTGCGCAGGACACGAACTCCCGGTCGGATCAAGCGTGTTGGCCGAGGCGGGCGAGTCGGCCGCCTGGTGGTCACCGCGCTGGTCGGTGCCGTCGCGCTGGTCGGCTGTGGCCCGCCTGGCAACGTTGTCACCGAGCTGGGTGCCACCGGTGGCGTGCCCGTCGAGGGTGGGACCGCCACCATGGCGCTGCCGCCCGCCTCCACCCCCAACTGGATCTTCCCCATCGGCGCCCCCGGCTATCTGGCCTCCTACAACAGCGCCATCCAGGACCTGCTGTTCCTGCGGCTCTACCTGCCCGAGAAGAAGGGCGACGCGCTGACCCTGGACTCACCCCGCGGCCTCGCGGGAAAACCCCGTTACGCCGACCGGAACCGCACCGTCACCATCACCCTGAAAAAGGGCTACCGCTGGTCCGACGGACAGCCCGTCACCACCCGCGACGTGAAATTCTGGTTCGATCTGATCAAGGCCAACAAGCGGGAATGGGCGGGGTATTCACCGAAACTCATGCCGGACGACGTCACGGCGTTCGAGGTCCTCGACGACCGCACCTTCCGGCTCCGGCTGGACCGCGCCCACAATCCGGCATGGTTCACCGCCAATGAACTCCAGGACTTCGTGGCCCTCCCCGTACACGCCTGGAACCCGCACCACGAGGACCCCCGGCGGGCCTTCGCCCGGCTGATGCGGCACGCCCGGCAGTTCTCCGCATTCGCCACCGACCCGCTGTGGAAAACCGTCGACGGGCCCTGGCGGATAGCGAAGTGGACCACCTCGGGCCAGGTGGAACTGACCCCGAACACCCACTACAGCGGGCCGGACAAACCCCATCTCGACCGGGTCGTCCTGAAACCCTTCACCACCGCCGACTCCGAATTCAACGTCCTGCGGGCCGGCGGCGTCGATTACGGCTACCTCCCGCCCTCGGTCATGGCCCGGTCGGCGACATTCCGGGAAATGGGCTATCGCATCGACCCCTGGGAGGGCTGGGCGATCACCTATATCGTGCTCAATTACCACCACCCCACCGCCGGGCCCCTGTTGCGGCAGACCTATCTGCGCCAGGCACTCCAGCACCTCATCGACCAGAAGGCGATCTCCCGGGTGATCTGGCACGGCAGCGCCGCGCCCACCCTCGGCCCGGTCCCGGCCGGACTGCTCGACACCGACCCGTATCCGTACGACCCGGAACGGGCGAAGGCCCTGCTGGCGGGCCACGGCTGGGCCGCCCGGGACGGCGTGCTGCGCTGCGTACGCCCCGGGCGCGGCGCCACCGCCTGCGGTGCGGGCGTCCAGGGCGGGCAGGAGCTGCGGCTCTCGCTGCTCTCCCAGTCCGGTTCGACCGAGACCTCCAACACCATGCAGGTCCTCAAGTCGGAGTTCGGCACGGCCGGCATCGCCCTCGACGTCCGGCAGCAGCCGCTGAACACGGTCCTGGGCACCACCGTCCCCTGCACGACCGGCGACCCCGTCTGTTCCGCCTGGCAGCTCGGCTTCTTCGGCACCCAGGGCAGCTGGTACTTCCCGCCGGACCCCAGCGGGGAGAAGATCTTCGCCAGCAACGCCCCCTCCAACATGGGCAGTTGGTCCGATCGCCGTACCGACGAGCTGATCCGGGCCACCGAGTACTCCGACGATCCCGCCGCGCTGCGCGCCTACGGCCGAGAGGTCGCCCGCCGCCTCCCGGTCCTGTGGACCCCCAACCCCGCCTACCAGGTCTCCGCCATCCGCAACGACCTGCGCGGCGTCGACCAGAACCCCACGCTGTCGCTGGCCCCACAGGACTGGTACTACGTCAGGAAGGGCGGTGCCGGACGGTGATCCGCTTCCTGGTCAAACGTCTCGGCCAGGCCCTGGTCGTCCTGCTGCTGGTCTCCGTCCTCGTCTTCGTGCTGCTGCACCTGCTCCCCGGCGGCCCGGCCCGCGCCATCCTGGGCGTGCAGGCCACCCCCGAGGCCGTCGCGCACTTCAACCACCGGCAGGGATACGACCGCTCGCTGCCCGAGCAGTACGTGATGTACCTCGGCCGGCTGCTCACCGGTGACCTCGGGGAGTCCTACAAGCTCAACCAGAGCGTGGCCGCGCTGCTCGCCGAACGGCTGCCCAGGACCGCCCTGCTGGCCGGGCTGTCGCTGACGCTGGCCGCGGTCCTGGCCGTCCCGCTCGGCATCCTGCAGGCGGTACGCCGCGGCCGGACCGCCGACCACGTCCTGACCGGGCTGGCCTTCCTCGCCTACGCCACCCCGGTCTTCTTCCTCGGGCTCGTCCTCGTCCTGGTCTTCAGCCAGCAACTGCCGCTGCTGCCCGCCGAGGCGCCGCAGGCCGACACGGTCGGCGGGATCCTCGCCGAACCGGCCGGCCTGATCCTGCCGGTCGTGACCACGGCCCTGGGAATCGTCGCCGCCTTCAGCCGCTATCTGCGCTCCGCGGTCCTGGACAACCTCGGCGAGGACTACGTCCGCACCGCCCGCGCCAAGGGCCAGTCCGGCACCCGGGTGCTGGTCCGGCACGTCCTGCGCAATGCGCTCATCCCGCTGGTCACCCTCCTCGGCCTCTACCTGCCGACCCTCTTCAGCGGCACCCTCGTCGTCGAGTCGATGTTCAACTACCCCGGCATGGGACTGCTGTTCTGGAACGCGGCCCAGGGCTCGGACTTCCCCGTACTGCTCGGCGTGACCCTCGTCGTCGGCGTCGCCACCGTCCTCGGCTCCCTGCTCGCCGACGTCGCCTACGCCGTCCTCGACCCGCGCATCAGGAGCGTGCCGTGACCACCACCGCCCCCGCACCGCAGGACGCCGCGCCGCCCGCCCCCGGACCGGTCCGCCGCGCCCTGACCGGCTTCCGCCGCAACAAGCTCGCCCTGACCGGCGCCCTGATCCTGCTGGCCCTGCTCGCCTTCTGCTTCCTCGGCCCGCTGCTCCACCCCACCGACCAGATCCACACCGACCTCACCCAGGCCAACCGCGCCCCCGGCGCCGGCCACCCGCTCGGCACCACCGACCTCGGCTACGACCTGCTCGGCCGGCTGATGTACGGCGGCCGCACGTCCCTGGAGGTCGGACTGGCGGCCGGCCTGCTGGCCACCCTCCTCGGCACCGTCTACGGCGCGGTCGCGGGCTACTTCGGCGGCTGGCCGGACGCCGTGATGATGCGGGTCACCGACGCCGCACTCGCCGTCCCCGCACTCTTCCTCCTCGTCGTGGTCGCCACCCTCGTCACCCCCAGCAAGCCGGTCCTCATCCTGGTCATCGCCTCCGTCGCCTGGCTCTCCCCGGCCCGGCTGCTGCGCGGCGAGGCGCTGGCCCTGCGCAGCCGCGACTACGTCCACGCGATGCGGCTGATGGGCGGCGGCGGGGGCCGGGCGGTGTTCCGGCACATCCTGCCCAACGCCCTGGGAACCGTCGTCGTCAACGCCACCTTCCAGATCGCCGACGCCATCCTCTACGTCGCCTACCTCTCCTTCCTCGGCCTCTCCCTGCCGCCGCCCGCCGCCGACTGGGGCTCCCTGCTCTCCGCCGGCATCACCTACACCCAGGTCGGCCACTGGTGGCTGATCTATCCGCCGGGCCTCGCGATCGTGCTGGTCGTGGCCGCCTTCAACTTCCTCGGCGACGGGCTGCGGGACGCCCTCGACGTACGGCTCGACACGGGACGGGGCAGCCACCGATGACCGAACCCCTGCTGCGCATCGACGACCTGCGCGTGGACATCGCCACCCGCGACCGGACCGTGCACGCCCTCGACGGCATCGACCTCGACCTCGCCCCCGGCGAAGCGCTCGGCCTGGTCGGCGAGTCCGGCTGCGGCAAGACCCTCACCGCCCTCTCCGTCCTCGGCCTGCTCCCGGCGGGCGGCCGGATCACCGGCGGACGCATCCTCTTCCACGGCACCGACCTGGCCGCCGCCCCCGAACCCGTCCTGCGCGACGTCCGCGGGCACACCATCGGCATGGTCTTCCAGGACCCGCTCACCTCGCTCAACCCCACCATGACCATCGGCGCCCAGGTCGCCGAACCCCTCCGCCTGCACACCCGGCTGACCAGGGCCGAGGCCCGCGCCAAGGCCGAGGAGATGCTCCGCCTGGTCGGCCTGCCCCGCCCCGCCGAGCGGATGGCCCACCATCCGCACCAGCTCAGCGGCGGTATGCGGCAGCGCGTCGCGATCGCCATGGCCCTGGTCTGCGAACCGGACCTGCTGATCGCCGACGAGCCCACCACCGCCCTCGACGTCACCACCCAGCACCAGATCCTGGAGCTCCTCGACGAACTGCGCGCCCGGCTCGGCATGGCCCTGATCCTGGTCACCCACGACCTCGGGGTGATCGCCCGCCGGGTCGACCGGGTCGCGGTGATGTACGGCGGCCAGATCGCCGAACGCGCCCCCGTACGGCCGCTGTTCACCGCCCCTCGGCACCGCTACACCCAGGCCCTCCTCGCCGCCCTCCCGGAACGCGCCGCCGACCCCGCCCGCCCCCTCGCCACCGTCCCCGGCCTCCCGCCGGCCCTCACCACCCGCCCCACCGGCTGCCGCTTCGCGCCCCGCTGCGGCTTCGCCACCGACCTCTGCCGCACCGCCGAACCGGAGCTCACCGACGGCCCGGACGGCGGCCGGCCGGCCGACCGCACCGCGCACGCCTTCGCCTGCTTCCACCCGGCCGGCCCGGCCCCCGGCACCGACCCGGTCGCCGAGGTACGCCCGCCCGCGCCCGCCGCGGCCCCGCCCCGCACCGACGCGCCGCTGCTCCGCCTCACCGACCTCGGCAAGAGCTACCCGCTGCACGGCGGCCCGTTCGCCCGCCGCCGGGGCGCTGCCGAGATCAGCGCGGTGGCCGGGGTCTCGCTCACCGTCCGGCGCGGGGAGACCTTCGGCATCGTCGGGGAGTCCGGCTGCGGCAAATCCACCCTCGGCCGGCTGGCGGTCGGCCTCGAGGCCCCCACCACCGGCACCGTCGAGGTCGCCGGCCGCGACCTCGCCACGCTACGGGGACGCGAACTGCGCGCCCACCGGCGCGAGGTCCAGCTGATGTTCCAGGACTCCGCCGCGGCCATGGACCCCCGGATGCGGGTCGGCTCCGTACTGACCGAACCCCTGGTCATCCAGGGCATCGGCGACCGGGCCGCCCGCCGGCGCCGGATCGCCGGCCTCCTGGACGACGTCGGTCTGCCGCGCGGCGCCGTGGACCGCTACCCGCACGAATTCTCCGGCGGCCAGCGCCAGCGCCTCGGGCTGGCCCGCGCCCTCGCGCTCGCCCCCTCCCTCGTCGTCGCCGACGAACCGGTCTCCGCGCTCGACGTCTCCGTCCAGGCCCAGATCCTCAACCTGATGCGCGCCCTGCAACGGGAGAAGGGCCTGAGCTACCTCTTCATCTCGCACGACCTCGCGGTGGTGCGGCACGTCGCGGACCGGGTCGGCGTGATGTACCTCGGCACACTCGTCGAGACCGGCCCCGTGGAGGCGGTCTTCGACCGCCCGCTCCACCCCTATACCCGCGGGCTCCTGGACACGGTCCGCCCGCCCGACTCCGCCTCCCGCCCCCTCGGCGGCGAGACGCCCTCGGCCGCGTCCCCGCCGTCGGGCTGCCGCTTCCGCACGCGGTGCGCCTTTGCGACGGAGCTCTGCGCGACGGAGCCGCCGCCGGCGGTGGTGGAGACGGGCGGGGCCCACCACGTCTCCTGCCACTTTCCGCTTCGCGGTTAGCCCCACGTACCTGTCTGCGGCGCCGCGGGGCTTGCTCGCCGTTGCGCTTTGCGGCGCCCCCGCACGTACCCGTCTGCTGCGCCGCGGTTGTTGCTCGCCGTTGCGCCTGCGGCGGGCTGGGTGTTGTCGGGTGCGGTGACGGACCTCCGGGGCCTTGTTCGTGGACTGCTTCGCTTTACGCTCCGCTGCGCTCCGCCTTCGCTCCTTAATTGAGCCCCTGGAAGCGAAGCCCACGAACAAGGCCCCTCCGGCCCGTCCCCTCCCGTGAGAGGGAAAGTTAAGGACGGTGGGGGTGCAGGTAATGCCCACGTGCGCGCAGCCAACGGATGACAGTCACCCCCACCGGCCTCTCACCACCCACTCACGGGAGGGGCTGGACCGGAGGACGAAGTCTGGAGGGCCGGCACCGCACCCGACAACACCACGCCCGCCGCCAGGCGCAACGGCGAACAAGCCCCGCGGCGGGACAGACAGGTGCGTGCGGGGCGCCGCAAAGCGCAACGGCGACAAGCCCCGCGGCGGGACGGCCAGGTACGTGGGAGGCGCCGCAAAGCGCGCAACGGCGAACAAGCCCCGCGGCGGGACGGCCAGGTACGTGCGGGGCGCCGCAAAGCGCAACGGCGACCAAGCCCCGCGGCGGGACGGCCAGGTACGTGGGAGGCGCCGCAAAGCGCAGCGGAACGGTGCGGGGCGCAACCCACCGTGCGGGGGACCCGTAGAGACGCCAGACTCGGGTACGGGGGACACATGCGGCGTACGCCGCATACGTGGCTACAGAACCTCTCATTGGAGGCCCGCCGTGCAGCGGCAACCGCACCCGCGCCGTGAGCGCACGCTCGACCGCGATCCGGAGCCCACGCGGCCGCCGGACCCGGGAGGCCCGCCGCCGAATCCCACCCCCGACCCGCTTCCCGGACCACCGGTCCCGCCCCCGCCACCGGAGCCCATCCCTCCGGAACCGTCGCCGATACCCCGGCCGCCCGGACCCGATCCCGACCCGGTCCCGGACCCGTCCCCCGCTCCCTCACCGCTTTCCTAGGAGGTGCTGACCATGGCCATCGCCACGGTCAACCCGGCCACCGGCGAGACCCTGAAGACCTTCGACGCGCTCAACGCGGGCGAGATCGAGGACCGCCTGGTCAGGGCGGAGCAGGCGTTCCAGATCCACCGCACCACCAGCTTCGCCCGCCGTACGGAACTGCTGCTCAAGGCCGCCGACCTGCTGGAGGCCGACCAGGACGGCATCGCCCGCACGATGACCACCGAGATGGGAAAACCGCTGGTCCAGGCCCGTGCGGAGGCCGCGAAGTGCGTCAAGACCATGCGCTGGTACGCCCGTCACGCGGAGGGCCTGCTGGCCGACGAGCACCCCGACCCGGCGGACGTCGCCGACTCCGGGGCGATGCGTGCCGTGGTCCGCTACCGGCCCCTCGGCCCGGTGCTGGCGGTGATGCCGTGGAACTTCCCGCTCTGGCAGGTCGTGCGGTTCGCCGCCCCGGCGCTGATGGCCGGCAACACCGGACTGCTCAAACACTCCTCGAACGTCCCGCAGACCGCCCTCTACATCGAGGAGCTGTTCCGCCGCGCCGGCTACCCCGAGGGCTGTTTCGAGACCCTGCTCATCGGCTCCGGCGCCGTCGAGGAGATCCTGCGGGATCCGCGGGTGGCCGCCGCGACCCTGACCGGCAGCGAGCCGGCCGGGCGTGCGGTGGCGTCCATCGCCGGTGACGAGGTCAAGAAGACCGTGCTGGAGCTCGGCGGCAGCGACCCGTTCGTGGTGCTGCCCTCCGCCGACCTCGACAAGGCGGCCAAGGTCGCGGTGACCGCGCGGGTGCAGAACAACGGGCAGTCCTGCATCGCGGCCAAGCGGTTCATCGTGCACAACGACGTCTACGACGCGTTCAGCGAGCGGTTCACCGAGCGGATGGCGGCGCTGACCGTCGGCGACCCGATGGACGAGAACACCGACATCGGACCGCTCTCCAGCCAGCAGGGCCGCTCCGACCTGGAGGAACTCGTCGATGACGCGGTCCACCAGGGCGCGACCGCGCTGTGCGGCGGGCGCCGGCCGCCCGAGCACCGGGCCGGCTGGTTCTACGAGCCCACGGTCCTGGCGGGGATCACCCCGACCATGCGCATCCACCACGAGGAGGCGTTCGGCCCGGTCGCCACCCTCTACCGCGTCGCCGATCTCGACGAGGCGGTCGAGCTCGCCAACGACACCCCGTTCGGGCTGAGTTCCAACGCCTGGACCCGCGACCCCGACGAACAGGCCCGGCTGGCCCGGGACCTCCAGGCCGGCGGCGTCTACTTCAACGGCATGACCGCCTCCCACCCCGGCCTCCCGTTCGGCGGCGCCAAGCGGTCCGGCTACGGGCGGGAACTGTCCGGCCACGGCATCAAGGAGTTCTGCAACACGACGACGCTCTGGTACGGCCCCGAGGAGTGAGGGTTCGACGGGCGCGTGCCCGGCCGTGGGTGGTCACCGCGCCGGGTCCGCGCCGTCCGGTGTCAGGAACTCGCACCACAGCGCCTTGCCGTTGCCCCGCGGCTCCGCGCCCCAGCGGTCCGCCAGCGCCTCGACCAGCAGCAGGCCCCGGCCCGAGGTCGCCGTCTCGCCGGGGCTGCGGCGGCGCGGCCACTGGCTGGAGCGGTCCTCGACCTCCAGCCGGATCCGCCGCGGGGTGCCGGGCAGGAGCTCCACGGTGACCAGGGCGCCGCTCTCGGTGTGGGTCAGCGCGTTGGCGATCAGCTCCGAGGCCGCCACCTCGACGTCGTGCAGGACGGCGCCCGCCCGCCACTGGTCGAGCACGCGGCGCAGCGCCGAGCGGACCTCGACGGTGCCCGACGGATCGGCCTGGTGGACGTGGAGCCGCAGCCGCGGCGTGGTCACGGCCCCCGGGCCCGGCTCGCGGTGCAGCAGCAGGAGGGCCATGTCGTCGTCCGAGCCGGGGTCGGCCCACAGCCGGGCCGAGAGGTGGTCGGCCAGCTCCTCCAGGTCCGCCGGGCCGGTGCGGACCGCCTCGGTCAGCGCCTCGAGGCCCGCCGAGATGCCCCGGCCGGGCTGTTCGACCAGGCCGTCGGTGCACAGCAGCAGCGTCGACCCGGGCTCCAGGAAGAGCTGGGTCTCGGGGAAGTGGTCGGGCCCGAAGTGGGTGGCGAGCCCCAGCGGCAGCCCGCCGCGGACCTCCGGCCAGTCGATGTGCCGGGAGGTGTTGCTGATCAGCGGGCCGAGATGACCGGCCCGCGCCACGTGCAGCGCCCCCGACTCCAGGTCGGCCTGCACATACGTACAGGTGGCGAACCGCTCGGTGTCCAGCTCGGCGAGGAAGCGCGAGGCCCGCACCAGCACGGTCTCCGGGGCGTGCCCCTCGCTGGCGTAGGCGCGCAGCGCGATCCGCAGCTGGCCCATCACGGCGGCGGCGTGCGTGTCGTGCCCCTGGACGTCACCGACGACGAGCCCGGTGCGGCCCTGCGGCAGCGCGATCACGTCGTACCAGTCGCCACCGATGTCCCGGCCGACGCTCGCCGGGTGGTAGCGGACGGTGACCGCGCCGCCGGCGAGGGGCGGCAGCCGGCGCGGCAGCATCGTCGCCTGCAGCCCGGTCGCGAGCTCCCGCTCCTGGTCGAACAGGGTCGCCCGCTGCACCGACTGCGCCACCACACCGGCCAGCGCCAGCGCCAGGTTCCGGGCCTCCGGCGACCGCACCGCCGGCTCGGCGTTGAACAGCCCCAGCGCCCCGATCACGGTGTCCTGGGCGACCAGCGGCAACAGGGCCGCACCGCCCGCCGGCAGCAGGTCCGCGTACGGGCGCAGCCGCGGGTAGCGGGCGATCAGCTCGCCGCGGGTGCTGAGGAAGACGGGCCGCCGCCGGCGTGCCGCGTCGGCCAGCGGCAGGGTGTCGTCCAGCCGCGAGTTCATCATGTCGTCCGGGACCTCGCCCAGCATCCCGGCGGCCGCGATGACCTCGAACCGGTCGTTCGCGACCAGCCCGAGCACCAGCCCGTCCGCCCCGAACCGCCGGGCGCCGCGGCTACCGGTCAGCACCCGCGTCACGTCCCGTACGGACAGCGCCCTCGACAGCGCGGCGGTGGTCTGCTGCACCATCACGGTCTGCCGCTGCCGCTCCTGCTGCAGCGAGCGCAGCAGCGCCGAGTCCGCCAGCTCACTGGTCGCCTCCCGGACGATGCCGATGACCCGGTACGGCGTGCCCTCCGGATCGTGCAGGATCCGCCCCTGCGAGTGCGTCCAGCGCCGCGTCCCGTCCCGGCACTGGACCCGGAAGTACGCGCCGTACGACGAGTGGCCGTCCTGGAGCGCCTGCGAGAGCGCCTCGTCCAGCCGCAGCCCCTCCTCCGGCGGCACCCGCGCCACCAGGGACAACGGTGCGCCGTCGTATTCCTCCGGGCGCAGGTCGAAGACGTCCAGGGCGCCGGGGTCCAGGTCCATGAACCCGCGGTCCAGGTCCCAGTCGAAGGTGCCCATCCGGTTGAGTGAGAGCCGCTCGCGCAGCCCGAGCGGCTCGTGCCGCGAGACCCCGGGAGTCTCCTCCGCGACCCGGCGCCAGTCCCGGTCGGTTCGGGGGTCGTAGCCCTCGTCGGACGGTCCGGCCGGCGGGGCCGTCATCGGGTGCCCCACCTCGTGGCCCGGGAGCGTGCGACGTGTGGGCTCGCCATGCGAACACCCTAGGCGGGGCCCGCACACCCCGCATGTCCGGTGCTCCGGGCGGCCCCCGGGGTACGGAGAACGGGTGAGGGGAGGGGAGGGGAGGGGAGGCAGGGACGCGTTCGGGGGCGGGGGCGGGTGCACCCGGCGCCCGTGGCGCGGCAGGTACCGGCCGCGGTACCGGTACCGCGGGCCCGGCCCGCTCCCCGGAGTCCGGAAGACCAAGGCGGGCAAGCCCCCCGGCCCCGCCCCGGCCCCGCCCAACTCCCTCTTGTATACCGTCGCTTGACGCAACCGTTCACCTCCCGAACCATGGGGCGGAGCCGTCGGCCGGGTGCCCCGCCGGCCGGAAGCCGCGAGCGGGCCGGGTCCGTACCGGCTCACCGGGCAGAACACCGGGCGTACGCCGGACTGCCCGCGCCACAGGAGGGCCCCGCCATGAGAGCGCGAGCCGCACGAGCGCGACGCCGCCGGCGCGCCCTGGCCACGTCCGCGGCCGGGGTGGCCGGCCTGCTGGTGCTGTGGACGGCCGCCGGGGCGCCGACGCCCCCGGAGCCCGCCGGCCCGGCACCGCACCGGATGCGGGTCTACCTCACCACCACCTCCGACCCCGGCGGCCGGCAGGTCGTCCAGGGTCTGCGGCGGCAGCCGCCGCTCACCTTCCGGCCGGGCCGCGGCGGCACCCTCACCGTCGACCCGTCCCGGACCTACCAGCGGTTCGAGGGCGGCGGCGCCTCGTTCACCGACACCGCCGCCTGGCTGCTGAACAGCAGCGGTGCGCTCAGCGAGGCGACCCGCGCGACGGTCCTGCGCAAGCTCTTCGACCCGGACGACGGCATCGGCCTCGGCTTCCTCCGCAACCCGATGGGCGCCTCCGACCTCGCCCGCTCCGGCTACACCTACGACGACCTGCCCGCCGGCCGCACCGACCCGGACCTCCGGCACTTCTCCGTCGCCCACGACCTCGCCGACGTCCTGCCGCTGACCGCCCGGGCCCGCCGGCTCAACCCGGCGCTGAAGGTGATGGCCACGCCCTGGACCGCGCCCGCCTGGATGAAGGACAACGGCCGGCTCGACCAGGGCCGGCTGCGGCCGGAGTACCACGCCGGCTACGCCCGCTACTTCGTGAAGTACCTCCGGGCGTACCGCGACCGCGGCGTGCCGGTCGACTACGTCTCCGTCCAGAACGAGCCCACCTGCTGCGCCGGTTACCCGTCCATGCGGTGGACCGGCGCCTCGCTCGCCCGCTTCACCAAGCACGACCTGCTGCCCGCGCTGCGCCGGGCCCAACTGCCCACCAAGGTCCTCGCCCTGGACTGGAACTGGGACCGCTACGACGCCTTCGCCCGGCCCACCGTCGACGATCCGGCCGTCCGCCACCACCCCAACTTCGGCGGTCTGGCCTGGCACGGCTACGGCGGCGAGGTCACCCGGCAGACCCGGGTGCACGACCGGTACCCCGATCTGCCGGTCTACGACACCGAGCACTCCGGCGGCCGGTGGATCGCCAACCAGCAGAAGCAGGACATGCACGACCTCATCGACTACACCCGCAACTGGGGCAGCAGCTGGACGAAGTGGTCACTCGCCGTGGACCAGAACCACGGCCCCCACCACGGCGGTTGCTCCGACTGCAGCGGGCTGGTCACCGTCCACCACGGCGACGACCGCAACGGCCGGGTCGACTACACCGTCGAGTACTACACGATGGGCCACCTCACCAAGTTCGTGAAACCCGGCGCCCGCCGCATCGCCTCCACCGGCCCGTCCGCCCTGCCCCACGTCGCCTGGCGCAACCCCGACGGCTCCACCGTCCTGATCACCTACAACGACACCCCCACCCCCCAGCCCGCCGGCATCAACTCCACCCACCGGCACACCCGTTACACCCTCCCCCCGGGCGCCTCGGCCACCTTCGTCTGGTAGCGGGCCCGAGCACTGGCTTCAGCGCCGGCGCGAACGGGCGGGCGCCGGCGCCGCGTCGTCCAGGAGCACGGGCCCGTACCGGTCAGGCGTGTGCCGCGGCCGGGGTGGTGACCGGGCGGGTGTGGCGGGTGCGGTGGGCCAGGGTGGCCTTGCGGGTCGCCACGTCGACGGTGTACGCGTCGATGGTCAGGCGGGCGCCGGACACCTTCAGCAGCATGAAGCCGTGGTCGGAGAAGTTCTGCCAGGCCGCCGGATGCGCGAAGTGGGCCTTGCCGTCCTCCGTCTTGGCGGACGCCCCGCACACCACCTGGCGGGTGCCGCCGGTGCGTGCGGTCGGCTCCAGGATCTGCAGGGTGTGGTCGTGCCCGGACAGGATCAGATCGGCCCGGCCGCACACCACCTTCTCGTACATGTCCTTGAGGTGGACGCCGCTGGTGTAGTTGCCGATCTCGAAACCGTCGTACGAACCGGCGCTGCCGTGCTTGCCGTTGTTGAGGTACGGGTGGTGGCCGATCACCACCTTCCAGCGCGCCCGAGAGGACCTGAGCGCCTCGTCCAGCCAGCTGCGCTGGGCGCGCATGTACGGGCCGTCCCAGCGGTAGTACGGGTCGAGCTGGGCGACGTACGACGACCAGGGAATGGTGTCGAGGGCGAAGAACTCCACCAGCGGGTCGGCGGCGGGCAGCGGCACGCGGTAGTAACGGGCCGGCATGTACCAGCGCTTCGAGCTCTTGGCGTAGGAGACCTCGCGGTCACCGCGCGACGGGTCACCGCCGCTGCCGGGTATCAGCCCCGAGCAGTCGTGGTTGCCGAGCACCATCAGCCAGGGCACGTCGATGCCGCTGTTCGGCTTCTCGAACTTGTCCTGGAACTCGGAGTCGTGGTCGGACTCCGGCCCGTTCTCGTAGATGTTGTCGCCCAGCCCGACCGCCAGGCCGACCCCCTCGCTGCGGCAGATGTCACGCGCGGCGGCCGCCACCGCGTACTGCGCCTCGTCCCCGGTCCCCGCGTCACCGGTGACCAGAATGGCGAACTCGCCCTTGCCGTTGGGGCGTTCGGGGAACGGGAAGGCTCCCGGCGCACCGGGGCGGGGGGCGGCGGACGCGGGGGACTGGGCCGGCGAGGGCAGCACCGCCAGCGCGGCACCGGCCATCGCGCCGCCCAGCAGGGTCCGCCGGTTCACCCACTGCGGCACCCGCCCCGTCGTCGGCATCGGCGCCGCCCCGGCGCCCGCCGCCTCCGAGCCGGCCCGCAGCCACTCCCGCTCGGTCATGTCCGCCTGCGGCGGGATCAGTTCGTCTTCACACATGCCTGGTTTTTCTCATGGCCGGCAGGGGCGATGGTGACGAAAAGATGAACCGGAGGTGGACGTATGGCGATCGGCGACACCTTTGCTACGCGTCGGTAACTACCCGTCCCCGTACGGCATCAGGCGGTGAGAAAAGCGGACGCGGCGCCTTCCGTCAGCCGCTCGCGAGCCGGCGCAGGGTGCGGCCCAGGCGGCGGACGTAGACCCGCTGGAACACCGGGACGAGCGGACCGGCGATCCGGGTGAGGGTCTGCGCGGGACGGCTGAACGCGGTCACCGTGAACCACACCGTGCCGTCGGCACGCAGCTCGGCCAGGAACGCCTCCTCGCCGCACTCGGGGTGCCCCTCCCGGGTCCCGTACGCGAAGCCGATCCGGTCCCTCTCGTCCGCCGTCCACACCACCCGGCAGGGCGCCCGCAGCCGCAGCGGGCCGACGCCCAGGGAGACCGTCACGGCCACGCCGGGGGCGGCCCGCGGGGCGTCGGACCGGATGCCGGTGCCCGCCGCCCGGTGCATCCCGAAGGTGGTGATGGCCTCGCCCGCCGCGGTGAGCACCGCGCGGCCCCGGCCGATCGGCAGCTCCTCGTGGAGGTGGTCGTAGCCGGGCGGCAACGGCGAGCGTCCGGTGGCGCCCACCTCGGGGTAGCTGAGGTCGGTCAGATCGGTCATGAACGGCGACGGTACGCGGGCGGCCGCAGGTGATCAACAACGTTCGCCGGGCGGCCGGGCCACACCGTACGGGACCGGGCCCGCGAACGGCACGGCCGTCCGTCACACCCGGCCGAGGAACGCCTCCACCGTCCGGACGAAGAAGTCCGGGTCGTCGAGCCACGGGTAGTGGCCGGCGCCCGGCTGGACGGTCAGCTCGGCGGTGGGGAGCAGCCCGGCGATGGTGGCGGCGATCCGGGGCAGCGGACCGCCGTCCAGCTCACCGGCGAGGAACAGCACCGGAGCACGCAGCGCGGCGAGGGCGGCACGGGTGGCGGCGGGCTCGAAGGCGCCGGCCGACGCGTAGTGCTCCGCGGCCTCCTCGTTGGTCTGCGCCACCTCGGCCGCCGCATGCGCCCGTGCGGCCGCGTCCCACCGCCCGTAGAAGAAGGGCATGGCGGTGTCCCACTGCTCGTCGGTCGCCGTGCCGGCCCAGATGGCTTCGAAGGCGCCGTGGGCGGACTCGTACCACGGTTCGGCCTTCCGCAGCGCCGCGGCCTCCAGACGGTGCTCGGTGGTGAAGTCGACGCCGAGCGTCCGGCCCCGGGCATTGCTCAGCACCAGCGCACGGATCCGCTCGGGGTACCGCGCCGCGTACGAGAGGGCGAGGTCACCGGCGGCCGAGTGCGCCAGCAGATCGGCCCGCGCCAGGCCGAGGTGCCGGCGCAGCGCCTCGACGTCCTCGGCCTGCCGGTCACAGCGGTAGCCGGCCGGGTCGGCGGGTACGCCGGAGTCGCCGGTGCCGCGCAGGTCGAGCAGCACCAGTTGCCGGTGCGCGGACAGCCCACCGAGGTCGCCGAGGTAGGCGGCGGCCCGCATCGGACCACCCGGCAGGCAGAGCAGGGGTTCGCCCTCGCCCAGCAGGTGGTAGCTGAGCTCGGTCCCGTCGGGCGCGGTGAAGGTGGCGGCAGACATGGCACCATCCTCCTGACCGCGCGACGATCACGGCAAGGGGGTTACGGGGCGGAGACGCCCGGCCCACCGGGACCTGCCCGTTCCGCGGAGTCCGGCCGGTCGGAGGTGCCCGGCTCCCCGGCCGGTGTGCCGTGCCGTCCCGCGCCCGCGGCGAAGCGTGCCGCGCCCTGCCGCGCCTCGGCCAACACCGCCTGCCCGTAACGGAGTTCGGCGGCCATCGCGGTCTCCTCGTCCCTGCCCTCCTGGTCCAGCAGGGACGCCCGGTCGCTGCGCAGACACGCCTGCGGGAAACGGGCGAGCTCGGCGGCCAGTGCTTCCGCCTCCGCGCGCGCCGTACCGGTCGGCACCACCCGGTGGGCCAGCCCGATCGCCAGCGCCTCCGCGGCCGGCACCGGCCGGCCGGTCAGCACCAGGTCCATGGCCCGGCTCGCCCCGATCAGCCGGGGCAGCCGCACCGTACCGCCGTCGATCAGCGGCACGCCCCACCGCCGGCAGAACACCCCGAAGACCGCGTCCTCCTCGGCCACCCGCAGATCGCACCAGAGCGCCAGCTCCAGCCCGCCGGCCACCGCATGCCCCGACACCGCCGCGATCACCGGCTTGCTCAGCCGCAGCCGGGTCGGCCCCATCGGCCCGTCGCCGTCCGCCGCCACCCGGTTGCCGCGCTCGGTGCCCACCTCCTTCAGGTCGGCCCCCGAGCAGAACGTGCCGCCCGCGCCCCACAGCACCGCCGCCCGCGCCCCGTCGTCCGCCTCGAACTCCCGGAAGGCATCGGCGAGTTGACGGGCCGTGGCGCCGTCCACGGCATTGCGCCGGTCCGGCCGCGACAGCACCACCGTCGTCACCGGCCCGGCGCGCTCCACCCGTACGGACATCAGGCCGCGCCCCCGACCGCCGCGCCCCCGACCGCCGCGACCCCGGCCGTCGTGCTCCCGGCCGCCTTGCCCCGGGCCGCCGCCTCCGGCGTCCACGGCCGGACCCGTTCGAGGATCGCCGTCAGGCCGGCGCCGGGCGGCAGCGTGCCGTACGCATGGCCCCATTCCCCGCCGAGCCGCGTCGCGCAGAACGCATCGGCCAGCGCCGGATCGCTGTGCCGGACCAGCAGCGAACCCTGTAGCACCAGCGCCATCCGTTCCGCCAGCGAACGCGCCATCAGCTGCGCCCGCTCCGGACCGGACGCCTCGCCGAGCAGCTTGCGCACCCCGGCCACCGCCGCGTCCAGCCGCCGGTCGGCGCCCGCCGCCTGCTCCACCTCGGCGAAGAACGCGTCCAGCGCGTCCGGTTCCCGGCCCAGCGCCCGCAGTACGTCCAGCGCGGCGACATTGCCCGACCCCTCCCAGATGGACAGCAGCGGCGCCTCCCGGTAGAGGCGCGGCATGCCGGAGTCCTCGACGTAGCCGTTGCCGCCCAGGCACTCCAGCGCCTCCGCGGCGTGCGCACTGCCGCGCTTGCACACCCAGTACTTGCCGGCCGCCAGCGCCACCCGGCGCAGCGCCGCCTCCTGCGCGTCCCCGGCCTGCGCCCGGTCCACCGCCGCCGCCAGCCGCAGGCCCAGCAGCGTCGCGGCCTCGGACTCGATCGCCAGGTCCGCGAGCACCGAGCGCATCAGCGGCTGCCGGTCCAGCTCCCGCCCGAACGCCCGCCGGTGCGCGGTGTGGTGCAGCGCCTGCCGCAGCCCCGCCCGCATCCCGGCCGCCGAGCCCAGCACACAGTCCAGCCGGGTCATGTTCACCATCTCGACGATGGTCCGCACCCCGCGGCCCGGCTCGCCGACCGGCCACGCCACCGCCTGCTCGTACTCGATCTCGGACGAGGCGTTGGAGCGGTTGCCCAGCTTGTCCTTCAGGCGCATCAACCGCATCCCGTTCCGCGTGCCGTCCGGCAGCACCCGCGGTACCAGGAAGCAGCTGAGCCCCTCCTCGGTCTGCGCCAGCGCCAGGAACAGATCGCTCATCGGCGCCGAGGTGAACCACTTGTGGCCGGTGAGGCGGTAGGTCCCGTCGCCGGCCGGCACCGCGCGCGTGGTGTTGGCCCGCACGTCGGAGCCGCCCTGCTTCTCCGTCATCGACATGCCCGCGATCAGACCCGACTTGGTGAGCGGGGCGCGCAGCCCGAAGTCGTACGACCGGGCGGCCAGCAGCGGCTCGTACCGCGCGGCGAGCTCCGGTGCGGCACGCAGCGCGGGCACCGCGGCGTACGTCATCGAGATGGGGCAGCCGTGTCCCGGCTCGGCCTGCGACCAGACGTAGAACTTCGCGGCCCGCACCAGATGCGCCCCCGGGCGGTCATCGGTCCACGGCGCGGCGTGCAGGCCCTGCTCCACCGCCACGGTCATCAGCTGGTGCCAGGCCGGGTGGAACTCGACCTCGTCGACGCGGTGCCCGAACCGGTCGTGGGTGTGCAGCCGGGGCGGCTGCTGCTCCGCCCAGCGCGCCTGGTCCTGCACCGCCGCCGAACCGGCCAGCGCCCCGAGCGCGGTCACCTCCGGCTCGCCCCACCCGGCGCCGTACCGCCGCAGCGCCTCCAGCAGGGCCGGCTCGTCCGCCGTACTGAACCCGGTCAGCGGCGGCGCCTGATTCACGACTTCATGGGTGACGGTCATACCCTCGACATTACAGAATCCGAACACCCGAAGGAAGCATGTAATACCGCCCGCGGTGACCGGCCGCGACCACCGACCACCGGCCCGCCGACCGCCGCCCCGTAAACTCCAGCCACCCATGAACGCCCAGCCACCCATGAACGACAACCGCCCCGCCCCCCTCGACCGCCCCGCCGACCTCGACCGACCGCGGCCGCTCACCGCCCGCTCGATCGTGCTGAGCACCCTCCTCGGCCACCATCCGCCGCGCCTGCCCGCGCGCGCCCTGGTTCGGGTCGGCGAGCTCTTCGGCGTCGCCGAGGGCACCGTCCGGGTCGCCCTGTCCCGCATGGTCGCCGCCGGTGACCTGCGGCAGACCGGTGGCACCTACGCCCTCACCAGCCGCCTCCTGGCCCGCCAGGCCCGCCAGGACGAGAGTCGTACGCCGCGCACCCGCCGCTGGCACGGGGACTGGGAGATCGCCGTCGTCACCACGGCCGAGCGCCGCCCCGCCGCGGAACGCACCGCGCTGCGACAGGCCATGGCGGGCCTCCGGCTGGCCGAACTCCGCGAGGGCAGCTGGCTGCGCCCCGCCAACCTCGACCGGCCCCGCCCGGCGGTGGTCACCGAACAGTGCACCTGGTTCACCGCCACCCCGGACGACGACCCGGCCGCACTCTCCGCCCGGCTCTGGGACCTCGACGCCTGGGCGGCCCACGCCCGCGCCCTGATGACCGCTCTGGACCGCGCCGACACCCTCGCCGACCGCTTCACCATCGCCGCGGCCGCCCTCCGCCACCTCCTCGCCGACCCCCTCCTCCCCGCCGCCCTGCTCCCCCCGGACTGGCCCGGCACCCCGCTCCGCACCCACTACGCCCACTTCGAAGCAGACCTCCGCCAGGCCCTCCGCCCGTACCTGTCCGACTAGGGGAGGCCCCCTTTCCGGACAGCAGGAAGGGCGTTCAAGCCGGGCGTTCGGGGCGGGAGTTGAGGCCGGGCGTTCGGGGCGGGCGTTCAGAGCGGGAGGGCGCAGACGGGGAGCGGGGCGGCGAAGGGTTCCCTGGCAGGAGTCAGGGTTCCGGTGCGGGCGGTGACGGCGAAGACCGTGACCGTGCCGGACTTCTGGTTGGCCGCGAACAGCCACCGCTCGTCCGGGGAGAAGGCGATCTGCCGGGGGAAGTCGCCGCCCACCGGCACGGTGTCCAGCAGGACGAGCCGCGCCCCGCCCGCCGTGACGGCGTAACGGGTGAGGCTGTTGTGGCCGCGATTGGCGAGGAACGCATAGCGCCCGTTGGCGGTGACCAGGATCTGGGCCGGATAGCTGGTGCCGGGGCCGGTCCCGGTGGACTGCGGTGCGCCGGGTGTCAGCCGTCCGGTGCGGCGGTCGTAGCGGCAGACCACCACCGTGTTGTCCACCTCGTTCGCCAGATACGCGAAGTCCCCGGTGGGGTGGAAGGTCAGATGCCGGGGGCCGGCGCCGGGCCGCAGCGACGCGGCCGACACCTCGGTGAGCTTTCCGGCCGTGGGATCGAGGCGGTAGGTGTACACGGTGTCGTTGCCGAGGTCGACGGCCAGGATGTGGCGGCCGTCGGGGCCGGTGAGGATCTGGTGGGCGTGCGGGCCGTCCTGGCCGGGGCCGGGCGGCGGAGCGTCGTGGGTGACCAGGTCCGTGCGCGCCCCGAGGGCTCCGGTGGCCCGGTCGACGGGGTGGACGGCCACGCTGCCCGAGAGGTAATTGGCGCTCAGCAGCCAGCGGCCACCGGGGTGCACCGACAGATGGCAGGGGCCGGCGCCGCCGGTGGACTGCGCGCCCAGCACGGTGGGCCGGCCGTCCGCGGCCAGCGCGAGGGCGGTCACCCGGCCGTCCTGCTGCTCGTCGACCGCGTAGAGGGTGCGGCCGGACGGGGCGAGGGCGAGGTAGGACGGGTCGGGGACGCCGGGGACCACGCCGGTGGCGGTGATCCGGCCGGTCGCGGTGTCGTACGTGGCGAGACCGATGCCGGTGCCGCCGCCCTCCTTCGAGGTGTAGGTGCCCAGGAAGAGCGGGCGGGTACCGTGCGGGCGGCGGCCGGCAGTGCGTCCGGCCCGCGCGGGCGCCGCATCGCCGGCGGTCAGCGGCCCCGCACCGGCCGCCGTGACCGCCCCCACCGCCACCGTCCCGAGGAACCTGCGGCGGCCGATCCCGCCTCCGGCCGCCGCCCCTGTACGCGAGTCCGTGCGCGCTTCCGTCATGGGAGCAGGGTGGCCCGCGGCGCCCGTGCGGGCAAGAGCTGCAACCCGGATTGCGCAGGGTGCAACGGCGGCGGAGCCCTTCCGCGGCCTGTCCCCTCCGGGTTCGACCCTGAGAGACCCCTACATCCCCAAGATGACCAGGTACCCCTTGCGTAGCACTCCAGTTGTACGGAAGGACCCATACGTGGAGTGATTCGCCGGACCCCCGATCGCTCGTAGTTTCGTGATCAAGCACGGAAATGATCGAGAGGTCCCGGATTGATGTACGGCAAGGCGTTCGCACCGGAATATCAGGGCGAGCTGGGCGCGGCACTGGGCGTGAACTCCTCCTACGAGGAGGTGCTGGCCACGGCGAGCCGGGCGCGCACCGAGGCGGGCACGGCGCTGGAGCGGGCCCGCGCCGGACTCGCGGTCGCCGAGGCCAACCGGCGGCTCGGCCGGGTCGCGGCAGCGGGCGCCGCCTGGCGGGAGAGCTACCGCAGCGCCCGGAGCGCGGGTGACGCCGGCGCCATGGCCTGGGCACTGTGGAGCGGCGGCACACTGGCCCGCCAGTGCGGCACCCTGCCGCTGGCCCGCCGGCTGCTCACCCACGCCGTCGCGCTGGCCGACCACGGCGCCGACCGTCTCGCGCACGGCTACGCGCTCGCCGGACTCGCCGAAACCGGTCGCATACAGGGCGATTACGCCGCGGTCGCCGACCTCCACGAACAGCTGCTCGCCCAGGCCCGGGCGCACGGCGAGACCCGGCACACGGTCTGGGCGATGTCCGGCATCGCCCAGATGCACCGCAACACCGGCGACTACGACAAGGCCCTGGAGCTGTTCGAGGAGTCCGCCCGGATAGCCGAGGAGGGCGATGACGCCCGCGGCCGCGCCTGGTCGCTGCGGGGGATCGCCGATGTGCTGTCCGTGCGGGGCGAGACCGAGCGGGCGCTGACGCTGCTGTCCGAGGCGGAGGCGGTCTGCCGCCGGATGGACCTGGCCAGCGCGCTCGCCTACAACCACAAGATGCGCGGCAACGTGCTGTACCGCGCGGGCCGTTACGCCGCGGCGCGGGACACCTACACCCTCTCGCTGGGGGAGTTCCGTGCGATGCAGGAACCGCGCGGGGAGGCGCTGTCCCGGCTGGGGCTGGCCAAGTCCCGCGCCCGGCTCGGCCGCGACCTCGACGAGACCCTGGCCGAACTCGCCGACCTGGAAAAGGAGTTCGCCCGCATAGGCCTGCGCCATGCGCGCGCCATGGTCATCGCCTTCCGGACAGAGCTGACCGCCCGATCGGCGCCAGGAACTCCCGCTCCTCGGTGCGATGCCACCACGCTCCCGTCTCCCGCAGTTCCCGCCAGGTCGTGAAGCGGTAGCGGAAGACCCGGGCCCGGATCCGGGCCGGCGGCAGGTCGGGGAACGGATTGCTGCGCAGCAGCCGCAGGGTGTCCCGGTCGTTCTCCAGCAGCCGCGCCACGAGCGGGACGAACCAGGACCGCGCATAGGCCGGGGAGAGCGCGGCGAACCACATCAGCCAGTCCAGCCGCAGATGGTACGGCGCGAACTGGCGCGGCAGCCGGCGCACGTCACCCGGTTTGCCGTGGAACTCGTACGCCTGCCAGGTCGTCCCGGGCCCGGTCACCGCGTCCGCCGTGCCCTCGATGACGATCTCCCGGCGGACCCGGGTGATGCTGCCGAAGGCACCGTAGGAGTTGACCAGGTGCAGCGCCTCGTAGGAGGTGTTCATCATCTGCTGCCGGGTGAGCAGATTGCGGGCCGGCCGGTAGCTGAGCCAGGCCACGCCGGCGGTGGCGATCAGGACCAGCACTTCGAACCACAGGGGCGGGGCGGGCAGCGGCGCATCGGGCTGGGCCCACAGCGGTGCGGCGACGGACGCGGCGAGCGCGATGGTCACCCAGTTCAGCCAGGCGAAGTTGCCGGACAGCACCAGCCACAGCTGGGTGACGACCATCGCGGCCGCGGCCCAGCCGGCGATCGGCTGCGGCGTGAACAGCAGGACGGGCAGGGCGAGTTGGGCGACATGATTGGCGGCCACCTCGACCCGGTGCAGCGGTTTGGGCAGATGGTGGAAGAACCAGCTCAGCGGGCCGGGCATCGGCTGGGTCTCGTGGTGGTAGTAGAGGCAGGTCAGATCCCGCCAGCAGCGGTCGCCGCGCATCTTGATCAGGCCGGCGCCGAATTCCACCCGGAACAGCACCCAGCGCAGCAGCCACATGGTCAGCACCGGCGGCGCGGTGTCGGTGTTGCCGAGGAACACCGCCAGCGAGCCCGACTCCAGCAGCAGCGACTCCCAGCCGAAGCTGTACCAGGTCTGCCCGACGTTCACGACGGAGAGGTACAGCGCCCACAGCACGGCCCACAGCACCATCGACGCCCAGAGCGGTACGGCATCCGCGGCACCCGCCGCCACCGCCGCCGACAGCACCACCCCGGACCAGCACCAGCCCGCGAAGAAGCGGTCCGAATAGCGCCAGTGGAACACCGAGGGCGCCAAGCGGAACGGCACCCGCGCCACGTAATCGGGCACCGGCAGCATCCCGCGCGCCCCCATGAGCGCCCGGAACTGCCGAACCGCCGCGAGGAACGCGAGCAGGTAGAGAACGGCCAGCGTGCGCTGGAAAACCAGCCGGCCGAGCCAGTAACCGGAATCCGAGAACCATGCCACCCGCCCATGGGTAGCACTGCCGCCGCGCCCCCGGGAACACGCTGTCCGGGCGGTCACGCTCCCGTCACTCTCCAGCGTACGGATCGGGGCAAATGCAGCAACCTGAGAGCCGTTCGAGTGTGTGATGCACCTCACATGATGGCGTTGTCGGCCCGATCTCCCAAGGGGGTGCGGTTCCCGCCTTCCGGCGACATGACCATCTCGCCGGAAAACGTCGAGCGCGCCGCGAGCGCCGTAGTTACTCTGAAGGCCGACGGACGACCTATCTGGGAGACGCCAACACCATTGGCCCGTCGCGGGAACGCCACAAACCTTGGCCGACTTCCCGCTCTGTGAAGCAAGGCGCCACCGCGTCGGACCAAAACCTCGATGAAGGAGTGCGTGGTGGCTGTGCACAAGGTTCAAACCAAGCAACCCCGGCTGAAGCAGGGGGGCGAGCGACCAGGTCGGATCAAGGAAGTCCGTAACCTCGAAGTCTGGGACCGCTGCGGCCCGGTGCGGCTGGCCGGCTGTGACGACGATCCCGGCGAGCCGCACATCTTCCGCGGCATCGACTGATCGCTCGGACGTCGGCCCTGACCCTTGGGGTAGCTCCCTCCAGGGTCAGGGCCGACGCCCGATCAGGCACCGCGGACGGCGGGGCGCCGGCGTCGCGCGGGCCGCGCGGTCGGGGATCAGCCCGGGTAGAGCCGGCGCTGCGGCACGATCTGCTGGGACTGGCTCGGACTCGACCACAGCAGCTTCAGATACGCCTCACCGGTCCGCTCCGTGTGCTCGATCCGGATGCGGTGCCGGTGGCCGGCCTTCAGGGAGACGGTGGCCTTGTCCACCTGCGGGCCGTGCGGCGTCGTACTGTCGATCAGCAGCCGGCCGTCCAGCCACAACCGCACGGTGTCGTCCGAGACGGTGGTCAGCGTGTACGTCTCGTCGAAGCGCGGCTGGAGGAAGCCGGTCCAGCGCGTGCTGAAGTGATCGGCGGGGATACCGGGGTCCGGAGAACCGTCGAAGCGGTAGGACTTGTTCACCGTCGGATCGACACCGGTCACCGCCGGCGGGCCGGTGAAGGAGTCGTTCGCCCAGCTCCGCGCGGTCAGCCCGGTGCCGGTGCCGGCGGGCGCCGCGGGCGGCGGCTGGATCGTCAGCCGGAGGACGCTCGCCAGCGGGTCGGGGGCCGGACCCGACGGGGTGAGGTCGAAGCCGTCGCCGGCCCGGACCACCTTCACCGGCCGGTCGCTGCCCAGCACCCGGGCCGCGGTGATCCCGAACGGCGCCCGCGCGGTCAGGTGGAGCGGCGTACCGGCCGCGGGCCAGGAGGTGACCGAGGCGTACAGCTCGTCGCCGCGCCGGGAGACCGCGCCCCAGGACGGGGCGGAGACCAGCCCGGTGTGCCCGGCGCCGTACACGGCGGCGCCCTGCCCGTGCGCGGCCAGCCAGCGACCGGTCTCCCGCAGCCGGTCGACGGACGGCCCGGGGATCCGGCCGAGCCGGTCGGGGCCCACGTTCAGCAGGTAGTTGCCACCCCGGCTCGCCACGTCCAGCAGATTGCGGACCACGGTCGCCGGCGACTTCCAGTTGCTGTCGTAACGGGCGTACCCCCAGTGGTCGTTGAGCGTCATACAGCTCTCCCACAGCTGACCGTCCACCGGCTCGGCGGGGATCTCCTGCTCCGGTGTGCCGAAGTCACCGTCGACCACATCGCGCTTGCCGACCCGGTTGTTGACGATCAGGTCCGGCTTCAGCCGGTGCAGATACGCCTGGAGCGCGGCGCCGTCCTGGCGGGACCAGTGGTTGGCGGGGCGGTCCGCGTCCCATTCGCCGTCGAACCACAGCAGTGCCGGGTCGTAGTTCTCGATCAGCTCCTTGAGCTGGCCGTACATCCGCTTCCGGTAGCGCGGGAAGGTCGCCGGGTCGGCGAAGTCGGGGTCGTGCCAGTCCCAGATCGAGTAGTAGAAGCCGAGTGTGATGCCGGCGGCGTCGGCGGCCCGCTTCAGCTCGGCGAGCAGGTCGCGGCGCTTGTCGAAGGCGGAGTGGTCCCGCAGGTTCCAGGTGTTCTGCCGGGTCGGCCACATCGCATAGCCGTCGTGGTGCTTGGACGTGATGACGAGGTAGCGCTGCCCGGCGTCCTTGGCGGCCCGGACGATCGCCTCGGCGTCGAAGCCCGACGGGTCGAAGGTGGCGGCCTGCTTCTCGTACTCCGCCCGCGGAATGCCGCACTCCCGCTCGATCCACTCCGCGTTGCGGCAGACCGTCCCGTCCGGCCGGGTGTACTCGCCCTCCAGGTTCGAGTACGCGCCGAAGTGGATGAACATCCCGAAGCGGTCCGTGCGCCACCACGCGGTGCGCGGCGCGGTGAAGGGGTCGTCGGTCGCGTGGTTGGTCCCGGGTCCCTCGGCGGGCCGCGGCGGGGGCGCGGCGGCGGCCCCCGAGCCGCCCGCCGTCAGCAGCAGCGCGCCCAGCGCCACCACGACTGCCAGTCTCCGTAACGGTCTTGTGCGGCTGTGCATCGCTCGCTCCCTCGGGTCGGATGGTCCCGTCGGCGAACCGGGCGCGCGCCTCCCGTGTCCTCCCGCATGGTGCAGCCCCGGCCCCGCGACCGGAAGCCCCCGGACACCACAAACATCGGAGCATCTGGGCGGAACCGGGGGCCCGTAAGGGCGCTGAGGGCGGAATACGGGCTCATTGCTCGGATCAAAGCGGTCGTCGGGAGGTTGGCCGAGATGCGTACGGTCGGGCGTCCCGCTTGTCTGTACGGTGCCGCGGAGCCCTGGTGCAGCACCCCGGTTGGCTGTTCAATGAGCCGCCCGGGCGCACCCACTGGAGGTCCCATGGAAGCCGTCGCCCCGCCCGCCACCGGTACCCCCGCCCTCCGCTGCGCGGGGCAGGAGCGCGGCTACCCGGAGTTCGCCGACCGTGCGGCGCGGATCGCCACCGGCTTACGGGAGGCGGGAGTCGAACCCGGTGACCGGATCGCCGTGGTGCTCCGCAACGAGCTCGCCCATCTGGAGATCACCTCCGGCGCCGCCCTGCTCGGCGCCTCCGCGGTCCCGGTCAACTGGCACTTCCGCCACGACGACCTGCGGCACGTCCTCACCGACAGCGGCAGCAAGGTGGTCTTCGTCCACACCGACCTGCTGGACCGGGTGGCCGCCGTGCTGCCCGAGGGCGTCCGTCTCGTCGAGGTGGCGGTGCCCGCCGGGGTGGCGGCCGCGTGCGGCATCGCCGCACCCCCGCCCACCGGCACGCATCCGGTGCTGGAGGAGTGGCTGGCCGGCCACGAGCCGCTGGACCGGCCCGCCGCGGAACGCCCGCCCACCGTCATCTACAGCTCCGGAACCACCGGGCGCCCCAAGGGAGTTCTGCGCGCCCCGGTCGCAGCGGACCGGCTCGGCCAGGCCGTACAGCGGTTCCTGGAGTACTTCGCGGTGGCGCCCGGCGGCCGTACGCTGATCCCCGCCCCGCTCTACCACGCGTCCCCCGGCCAGCACGCCGTCCTCGCGCTCGCCGCCGGCCTCGACATCACCCTGATGCCGCGGTTCGACGCCGAGGAGTTCCTGCGTCTGATCGAGCGGCACCGCATCGAGCAGGTACAGGTCGTGCCCACCATGTTCGTACGGCTGCTGCGGCTCCCCAAGGACGTCCGCGAGCGCTACGACCTGTCGTCGCTCACCTCGGTGGTGCATGCCGCCGCGCCCTGTCCGCCGCATGTGAAACACGCCATGATCGACTGGCTGGGACCGGTCCTCCGGGAGTACTACGGCGGCAGTGAGACCGGCGCGGTGACATGGTGCGACAGCGTGGAGTGGCTGGCCCACCCCGGCACCGTCGGCCGGGCGAGCGGCACCGGTGACGTCGCCGTCCTCGGCCCCGACGGGCAGCCGCTGCCGCCCGGCGCCCCCGGCGACATCTACCTCAAACCCTCCGAGGACTGGCCGCAGTTCACCTACCTCGGCGACCCGGCCAAGCGCGCCGCCATGGAGGCACCGGGCCTGCCCGGCTACGTCACCATCGGCGACATCGGCCATCTCGACGCGGACGGCTACCTCTACCTCAGCGACCGCCGCCACGACATGGTCATCTCCGGCGGCGTCAACATCTACCCCGCGGAGATCGAGGCCGCGCTGCTGGCCCTGGACGGGGTACGGGACGCCGCGGTGTTCGGCATCCCCGACGAGGAGTTCGGCGAGGTCCTCGCCGCGCACCTGGAGACCGAGCCCGGCGTACGGCTCACCGCGGAAACCGTACGCGGCCACGTCGCCGAGCGGCTCGCCGGCTACAAGGTCCCACGGGCCGTCGTCTTCGAACAGCGGCTCCCGCGCGACGAGTCCGGCAAACTCTTCAAACGCCAGCTGCGGGACCCGTACTGGGCGGGGCACGGGGGAACGATCTGAGGGGGTCGGTCACCGTCCGAACCGGGAGATCCTGCCGCTGCGCACCCGGCACATCGAGGGCGACCGCGTCCTGGTGCCCGGGACCGCCGCCGATGACGACGTCTCGGGGGCCGCCGCCGCGCGGAGGTCGGTCGCCGAGCGGCGGTTGGCCGTCAGGAGAGGGTCGGCCGCCGGGAGCGGGCCGGCCGCTGCGGGGACGGGCCTCCCCGCGTCGTCATCGTCCCCCCCGTCGTACCGGCCCCGGGTCGGAAACGTCTCCTCCCGCCACCGTCCCGGCACCGCGCGCCCGCTAGAGTCGACTGCGACGGTCAGCTGCAACAGTGCTGGTGAAGCCGCTTCCACAGGGTTCCGGGGGCCGCCGCCCCGGGGGGAGGACGAAGAGTCGACATGAGCCGCCGTTCCCATGGATTAATGGCCGTCTGGGCCGAGGCGCAGCGCCAGCAGCAGCGCCGGGAGGAAGCCCAGCGCCGCGCGTACGCCCAGGCGCAACGCGACCAGGAACGGCAGGCCCGGGACGCCGAACGGGCCATGGCGCGACTGCACCGGGAACGCCGGACGGCCTATCGGCAACAGCGCGAGGCGGACGCCCGCCGCCGGACCGAGGAACTGGAGGCGCGGGTCGCCGCGCTCACCGGCCTGCTCGCCGACGGCTGCCGCGCCCCGGCCTTCACCGCCGCCGCGCTGCTGCGCCCCGAGCGCATCGAGGAGTTCGCGCCGGGCGCCCTCGCCACCCCCGTACCGATGCCCGACCCGGCCCGCTATCAGACGCCCTCCGGCGGCGGCTGGCACCTGGGCGCGGCCCGCCGCGACCGGGCGCAGGAAGAGGCCCGCGCCCGGTACGAACAGGACTGGTACGCCGCCCAGGCCGCCGAACACCAGCGGCAGAACCAACTCGCCGCGTACCGCCGCCAGTACGACCAGTGGGCCGCCGGTGCGCTGGCGGAGATCCGGCGGCACAACGCCGGCATCGAGGAGTTGCTGACCGGTCTGCGCACCGGCGACGCCGAGGCCGCCGTGGAGTACTTCTCCGCCGCGCTCTACGCCTCCACCGCCTGGCCGGAGGGCTTCCCCCGCCGGGTCACCGCCGCCTACGATCCCACGGCCCGCCAGCTCGTCCTGGACTGGGAGTTGCCCGGCTACGCCGTCGTTCCGGAGACCAAGGCCGTCCGGTACCAGGCCACCGCCGACCAGGAGAAGGAGACCGCCCGGCCGGCCGCCCAGCGCCGGGCGCTCTACCGAGACGTCCTGGCCCAGAGCATGCTGCTGGTGTTGCGGGACCTGTTCGCCGCCGACACCTACGGCGCGCTGGACTCCGTGGCCCTCAACGGCTTCGTGGCCGACGCCGACCCGGCGACCGGCCGGCCCGCGCAGCTGTACCTCGCCACCGTCATGGCCCCGCGCAGCGCCTTCGACGCCCTCCACCTCGACCGGGTCAGCGCGGTGGAGTGCCTGACCGACGGCCTGCGCGGACAGCTGGCCGCCCGACCGGACCAGCGCACGGCGGTACGGCCCGGACGGCTGCCGGGCGACGTCGGTGGTACCGACGCGGTCGTCTCGCACGGCGGCGAGGCCGAGCCGGACCTGTACGAGATGGACCCGATCGCCTTCGAGAACCTGATCGCGGAGCTGTTCCGCGCGATGGGCATGCAGGCCGTCACCACCCAGCGGTCCGGCGACGGCGGGGTGGACGTGGACGCGCTGGACCCCGACCCGATCCGCGGCGGCAAGATCGTCGTGCAGGTCAAGCGCTACCGCAACACCGTCCCGCCCACCGCGGTCCGCGACCTGTACGGTACGGTCCAGGCCGAAGGCGCCAACAAGGGCGTGCTGGTGACCACCTCCCGCTTCGGCCCCGGCGCGCACACCTTCGCCAACGGCAAACCGCTCAGCCTGATCGCCGGCCCCGAACTCGTCGACCTGCTCGCCCGCTACGGCCTCCGCGGCCGCCTCGGCACGCCCGACCTCGCCGACGCCACGGTCTCCGACGCGGGCACGGTTTCCTACGCGGCCACGTCCTCCGACGCCGCCACGGTCTCCTACGCCGCCGCCGATCCGGTCGCCTCCGTGGGGGCCACTGCCCCCACCACCTCCTCCTCCCCCTCCTCCTCCGGGACTCCGGACCACAACATCCTCGGCATGACCTGGTCCGGGGACGTGGCCCTCGACGTCTGCGCCCTGGTCTGCAAGGGCACCACCGTGCTCAGCGAGGACCACTTCGTCTTCTACAACAACCCGCGCACACCGGACGGTTCGGTACGGATGCTGCCCGCCACCGCCACCGCCGCCACAGCCGCCGCCCCAGACCGGGCCGCGGTGCAGGTGCACTTCGAGGGGCTGCCCCCGGACGCCGACCGGCTGGTGCTGGTCGCCGCCGTCGACCCGCAGGCCGACCCCGACGCCGACCTCTCCGGCTTCACCGACGCCCGGATCCGGCTGCTGGACGCCGCGGGGGAGGAGCAGGGACAGCTGGAGGTCTCCGACGGGCGACGCGGCGAGACCGCACTGGTCCTCGGCTCCTTCCGCCAACGTGCCGGCGGCGACTGGGACTTCGTCATCGGCGGCAAGGGCTATCCCGGCGGCCTCACGGCCCTGGTGCAGGAGTACGGCATCGAGGTCGCCTGAGCCGGCCGCCTGCGTCCGCTCCCGTGAACCGGACCGGCGCCCGGCGCCCGGCAGCCGAGGGCCGGGGTCAGCTCTGCCACAACCGGGTCAGCACGGCGTTCACCGCGTCGGGACGCTCCTGGTGCGGTGCGTGTGCGGCGCCGCTCACCTGGACGTGGCGGGCGCCGATCGCCTCGGCGAGGTACTCCCCGCAGGCGGCCAGCGCCGCGCCGGTGAACTCCCGGTACGCCGGATGCGCAGTCTCCCAGGTGCCGTTGATGACGACCTTGGGCAGCGCGGCCGCGGTCAGCCGGCCGAGCGGCAACTCCGCGTCCCACACCGGCCGTTCGCGCATCGCCGACCGCACCGCGCGCAGCTTCCGCGGGGTCGGCTCGGGCATCGGCAGCCCGTACGGCTCGGTGGAGAGCCGCAGATACGCCTCCGGGTCCATCGCCGTGGCGTCGAAGGCGCCGTACGCCTCCCGGATCCGCCGCACCGCGGCCGCCACGGTGGGGTGCCCGGCCGCGGTGCGCAGCGGGCCCGGCTCGATGAGGGTGAGCGACTGCACCGCCTCGGGGCGCGCGGACGCGGCCAGCATCACGGCGGCCGCGCCGTACGAGTGCCCCACGAGGTGTGCGCCGTGGCCGAGGAGCGCGAGGACGTCCTCGGCGTCCGTCTCGTAGTCGCTGCGGGCGATGTCCGGGCTGTCGCCGAAGCCGCGCCGGTCGACGAGCTCCAGCCGGAACATCTCGGCCAGCGGCCGCTGCCCCGCGAAGCACTCCGTCCCCCAGGTCATGGTGCCGTGCACCATCAGCACCCGCGGCGCCCCGGGTGTCGCCTCGTCCCACACCGTCACATGAACCGGTTCCCGCTCCCCAAGCGCACTCATACTGCCGACCCTAGGGGTTCCCCGGCTCCGGCCGGCCGGATCCGCCCCTCACCATCCCGCCAGCCGAGCCAGCACCTGAACCTGCCTCAACTCATCGGCCCCGCCCGCCACATCACCATGCGCGGCACACCACAGCGCACTCTCCACGCCACGCGCCACCGACCAGGCCGACAACCGCGCCGGGTCCTCGTCCAGCGCCTCGGCGACCTGCGCATACCGCTCGCGGAGCACCGGGCGGGGGTCCGCGTACCCGAAGGGATCGTCGATCTGCAGCAACAGCGGGGACGGATCGTACGCCGGGTCGCCGACCATCGGCTTGGCGTCGATGACCAGCCACGGGCGGCGCTCCGCGGCCAGCACGTTGCCGGGGTTGAAGTCGCCGTGCACGACGACCTCGCGGCGGGCGGTCCGCGGCAGTTCGCGCAACAGCCGGGCGCCGAGCGCCACCAGCCCCGGGTCGTATCCGGGCCGCAGCCGGTCCATCCGCTCCTCCAGGAGGTCGGCCCATTCGGCGCAGACCGCGTCCATGCGCTCCAGCTCGCCGTCGGGCGGGGCGGGTGCGGACCACAGGTCGCGCAGCAGGTCCGTGGCGATGCCGAGCCGTTCGGCGGGCGGCAGCGCGGCGTCACCGAGCTCGGTGCCGGGCCGGCACCACTCGATCAACAGCGCCCCCAGCTCGGGCGCCCGCCGCAGCAGCCGTACCGCGCCGCGGCCGTTCCAGGCGTGCAGGGCCGGCCCCTCCCCGTCGGCCTCGCGGTGCGGCCAGGTGACCTTGAGAACGGCCGGTGCCCCGCCGGGCAGCTCGGCCGGCGCCACCCACGAACAACTGCCGCCCCGGAACGGCGGCCCGAGCCGCAGCTCCCAACGCCGTTCCAACTCACCGACGATCCCCGGCAGCCGCTCCAGCCACTCCCGCCCGGAAGCGGTGCGGCGCATCTGCGCAAGAACGGGCAGGTCAGCGGGGAAGCGGGACATCCACGCATGCTATTCGGTTGTTCTGCCCACGTACCTGGCTTTCCGGCCGCGGGGGTTGCTCGCCGTTCCGCTGCGCTTTGCGGCGCCGCGTACGTTGTCGGCCGTCCCGCCGCGGTGGTTTCTCGCCGTTGCGCCTGGCGGCGGGCGTGGGTTGTCGGGTGCGGTGCCGCTCCTCCGGACTTCGTCCTGCGGCGCGGCCCCTCCCGTGATTGGGGGGAGAGGTTGGTGGGGGCGTGCGTGGTCCCTGGCTGGTGTCCCGTCGTTGCGTGCGCTGTGCGGCGCCTCCCACGTTTTTGTCTGCGGCGCCGCGGTTGTTGTTCGCCGTTGCTCCCCCACTGCCTAAAGGGCGTGGGAGGTACCCCCAGCGGCGGGCTGGGTTGTGGTGGGTGCGGTGACGGTCCTCCGGGGCCGGT
>NZ_JBHWDV010000028.1:0-109891 GCF_042734445.1 Streptomyces sp. NPDC059649 | reverse complement strand
TCCATCGAGAGCACCTCGAAGGAGTGGCCGGGGAACGGCATCTGCTGGAGGGGGAAGTTCCACAGACCCTGCTTCTTGTCCGGCCAGACCTGGAGGCCGCCGGGCGAGCTGGCGTCGTACCGCCAGCCGCGCTTGCGCGCCGTCGGCAGCAGATTGTCCTGGCCCAGCAGACACGGCGTACGGCCGCCGACCAGCTCCTTGCCGTAATCGAAGGGCAGCGGCTCCAGATCGGTGAAGCCGGTATTCGTACGCCACTTGGTGACGAACGACACCGCCTGCTCGATCTCGTCGTCCCACTGCGCGGGCGTCCAGTGCTTCACCGAGCCGCTGCTCTCACCGCAGAAATGCCCATTGAAGTGCGTGCCTATCTCATGGCCCTCCAGCCACGCCGCCCGCACATTCTTCAACGTCGCCCGGATGTGGTCATCGGCGAGATAGCCGATGGCGGAGGCCCCGACCGGATTGTTCGGCGGCCGGTACAGGCGCTTCTTCGACTCGGGCAACAGATACAGCCCGGAAAGGAAGAACGTCATCGAGGCATTGTGATCCCGGGCGAGTTTGCGGAACCGGGGGAAGAGACCGTTGCCGACCTCGCCTGCTCCGTCCCAGGAGAAGACGACGAACTGCGGAGGCTTCTGCCCCGGCTCCAGCCGCTCCGGCCTGGGCGGCTGCTTCGGCTGCTTTCCGGTGTGGGCGGTGGACCCGTCGCCTATCGGCTTCCCCCGGCTGCCCTGCCCGGGCTCGGCGTTCTCGTGGCTGTATACCGACGACCCGGCGGAGGAGCAGCCCGCAACGGACAGCGCCGCTGCCGCGCCCACTCCGAGGCCGAGCATGCCCCTTCGGCTGAATTCCCGCATAACTGAACCAATCGCGTTTATTACCCAGAAGTCCTCTATCGGGACGTCCAGTGAGATGATCCGACCAACGCCGCGGTTCCGTCACGGGGGCGGTACTTCGCAGCGTGGTCAGAGCATCGACGCAGGGTCGTCGGCGGGTGGCCTCCGCTCCCTGGTTGGGGAGGGCGACCCGCCTCTGCCGAAAGACAGAGGGCCCGGAGGGGCGAGGTCAGGCGCGGCCCGCGGCCAGGTCCATCAGGCGGGCGAGGACCCGGTCGCCGGAGGCGGTGAGGCCGTCGTGTTCCCACTCGTTGGTGACCCAGGCACGTGCGGCGCCGATGGTGCGGGCGGTGTCCAGGGACAGGCCCGCATCCACGTACATGTCGTCGTGGTAGACGACCGCGGCGAGCGGGACCCGGTTGGCGGCGAGGCGGTCCGGGTCGTACAGGGGCGGCCAGTCGGTGCGCCGGGCGAGCAGGTCGGCGGCCTGCGCGAAGGGACGGAGCCCGCGGATGTCGTCGAACATCCAGGGGTAGATCATCTCGCCGGTGAGCAGCAGGGGGTCCGCGGCCTCGGTGAATTCGGGGAAGTCGGCGAGGGTACGGGAGGCCGCCCAGCCGGTGGGGCCGGCGCCCTGGCCGTACAGGGTTTCCTGGAGGACGGCGTAGAGCGGGTTGTCGGTGAAGCCGGTCAGGGCCATCACCTGGTACCGGAAGGTGTCGGTCAGTCCGCCGTCGCCGTCCAGCGCTTCGTCGAGCAGCCAGTGCAGGCGCTCGAAGCCGTCGCCCATGCCGAGCAGCAGGCCGAGGGTGCGCAGCCGGCGGACGGTGAGCCGGTCGCCGTCGGGCAGGCGGATGTCCTGTGCGGTGAGCAGATCGGCCACCTGGCGCAGGCATCGGGCGTCGTCCGGGTAGCGGGCGTAGAACTCGTGGACCCGCTCGCGGACCCGTGGATAGGTACGGGCGTACACGTCGTCGGCGGTGGCCGTGAGGCCGGGAAGGCCGCCGGCGACGTAGCAGGCCCGGAGGCCTTCGGGGGCCTGGGAGAGGTAGGTGAGGGTGAGGAAGCCGCCGTAGCTCTGGCCGAGTGTCTCCCAGGGCTCCCCGCCGCACAGTGTGTGGCGGATCAGCTCGGCGTCGGCGACGATCGAGTCCGCCCTGAAGTTGCCCAGATACGCGGCGAGTTGGGCCGCATCACGGAAGCGCGCGGCGGCCCGTGCGGTGACCGGGCTGGAGCGGCCGGTGCCCCTCTGGTCGAGGAGGAGGACGCGGTGTGTGGTCAGCGCGTGGGCCAGCCAGCCGGGCGAGGTACCCGACGGGCGTGGGGACTTGCCCCCGGGGCCGCCCTGCAGATACAGCAGCCAGGGCAGTTGCTCGCCGGCGCGGGAGCGGTCGGTGATCTCGCGGGCGAAGATGCGGAGGGTCTCGCCGCCGGGGTCGGCGTGGTCCAGGGGGACGGTGAAGGTGTGGTCGACGGTGGTGTGTGCAGGGTTCATGAAGCCCTTCCCGGGCGCGTGGGTGGGGTGCGGTGCGGTCTGGTGTGGTGTGACGGACCTGGGACAGTCTGTGGTCGCCGCCGCGCCGGGGGAACTCCCGCTCGGTCATCACACCGTGTTGTGCACCGCCCGGCACGCCCCGGGCGTCGTCCCTGTCGTCGTCCCTGTCGTCAGCGGGAGTTCAGGCGGGCGGTGCGGCCGCGCCGGGCGGGGGTGTGCTCCTGGGCGCTCTCCGCCCACAGGGAGCGCACATGGCTCAGATGGCGGGCCATGCACTTCTCGGCGGCCTTGGCGTTCCCGGCCACCATCAGGTCGAGGAGTTCGATGTGCTCCTCGGCCGAGGGGAGCAGCTGGTCGCGTTCGTCCAGGGCGGTCAGGCCGTACAGGCGGGAGCGCTTGCGCAGGTCGCCGACGGTCTCCACGAGCCGGTCGTTCCCGGTGAGCGCGAGGAGGGAGAGGTGGAACTGGCGGTCGGCGTCGAGGTAGCCGATGAGGTCGTGGTCGCGGGCGGCGCGCACGATCTCCTCGGCGACCGGGCGCAGCGCCTCCAGCTCCTCGCGGGACGCGCTGCGGGTGATGCGGCCGATCATGGGGACCTCGATGAGGGTGCGGATCTCGGTGTACTGGTCGAGGTCGCGCTCGTTGACCTCGGTGACCCGGAATCCCTTGTTGCGGACGGGCTCGACCAGACCTTCGCGGGCCAGGTCGAGCATCGCCTCGCGCACCGGCGTCGCGGAGATGCCGAAGTCCTCCGCGAGGCCGGGTGCCGAGTAGACCTCGCCGGGGCGGAGTTCGCCCGAGATCAGGGCTGCCCGCAGGTGGTGGGCGACCTGGTCGCGCAGGCGCTCCCTGGTGGTGTTGAGATTGCGCTGCGTGAGGTGGCCCATGTCGTGGTGTTTCCCTTCGTGCCCTTGTCCCTCGTGGCCGAGCGGATCACCAGCGTACAATGTCACGTTGTTTTCGCAGGTGGCTACGGGTGTGTGGGGGCGAGGGTGTAGGTGCGGGTCGAGGTGTAGAAGTCCAGGGCGGCGCGGCCCTGTTCGCGTGGTCCGTGGCTGGATGCCTTGGTGCCGCCGAACGGCAGGTGGAAGTCGACGCCGGTGGAAGGGGCGTTGATCCGGATCATGCCGGTGTCGAGCCGGTCGAGTCCGTGCAGTGCGGTGTCGAGGGACGCCGTGTGCACCGAGGTGACCAGGCCGTACGGAACGGAGTTGGTCATCCGCACCGCCCCGTCCAGGTCGTCGGCGCCGAGCAGTACGGCGACCGGGCCGAAGGTCTCTTCCCGCAGGAGCGGGTGGTCGGCGGGGACGTTCTCCAGCAGGGCCGGCGCCGCGTACCAGCCGTCGTCCGGGACGGGCCCGGGGGTGCCCACGAGTGCGGACAGGCCCCGGCGGGCCTCGACCACGCGGCTGCGGGCCTGCTCGGTGATGAGGGGGCCGCAGACGGTGGCGGGGTCGGTGGGGGCGCCGACCGGCAGGGCCCGTAGGTGTGCGGCCAGTGCCTCGCGCAGCGGCGCGAGGGCCGCGCCGACGGCGATCACCCGGCTGGTGGCGGTGCACTTCTGGCCGGCGTATCCGGCGATCGCGGCGGCGAGGTGTGCGGCCGCGGTGTCCATGTCGGCGTCCGGCAGGACGATCGCCGCGTTCAGCCCGCCCATCTCCGCCTGTACGGGGACACCTCGGGCGGTGGCGGTTTGTGCGACGGCCCGGCCGACCGCGGTGGAGCCGGTGAAGGAGAGGACGTCGGCGGCCGAGACGACGGCGTCACCCTCGGTGGCACCGCCGGGCAGCACCGTGAACACCCCGGCGGGCAGGGCCTGTTGGACGAGTTCGGCCAGGCGCAGCGCGCAGGCGGTGGCTTCGGGCGCGGGTTTCAGGACGACCGCGTTGCCGGCCGCGAGCGCGGGAGCCGCCTTCCAGGTGGGGATCGCGAACGGGAAGTTCCAGGGGGTGATCAGGCCGGCGACGCCGTGCGGACGGCGGCGGGTGAGCAGCAGTCCGGGGCCGGCGGCCGGCTCGTGGACGGCGCCGGTGGGGTCGTACGGGGCCTGGGCGTAGTAGCGCCAGATCGCGGCGGTGCGGGCCACCTCGGCGCGGGCTTCGGTGACGGGTTTGCCCACCTCGCGTACGGCGAGCGCGGTCAGTTCGTCCGCGGCCGCCTCGACGGCCGCGGCGATCGCGCCGAGGGCGGCCGAGCGGGCGGCCGCGCCGCCGAGCAGCCAGCCGGGCTGTGCGGTGCGGGCGCGTTCGACGGCGTCGGCGGCGGCGAACGCGCCGGTCGCGGGGGTCTCCACGACCACGTCGGAGGGGTCGGCGGGATTGCGGGAGACAACCGGGGCCAGGGCGGTGCTCACAGGAGGAAACCTCCGGGGAAGGGGTCGTCGGGGTCCAGGAAGTACTGGGCGGTGCCGGTGATCCAGGCCCGCCCGGTGATGCGCGGTACGACGGCGGGCACCCCGCCGATCTCCGTCTCCTCGATGAGCCGCCCGGTGAACCGGGTGCCGATGAAGGACTCGTTGACGAAGTCGCGGTGCAGGGGCAGCGCGCCGCGGGCGTGCAGCTGGGCCATCCGCGCACTGGTGCCGGTGCCGCACGGCGAGCGGTCGAACCAGCCCGGGTGGATGGCCATGGCGTGCCGGGAGTGGTGGGCGTCCGCGCCCGGGGCGGCGAGGTAGACGTGTTTGACGCCCGCGATCTCCGGCCGGGTCGGGTGGACGGGCCGGTGGGGCGAGGCGTTGATCGCGTCCATGAGGGCGAGCCCGGCGGCGAGCAGATCGTCCTTGCGGGCGCGGTCGAACGGCAGCCCCAGGGCGTCGAGGTCGACGAAGGCGTAGAAGTTCCCGCCGAAGGCGAGGTCGTACGTCACCGTGCCGTGGCCCGGTACGTCCGTCGTGAGGTCGAGGCCGACGCAGAAGGCGGGCACGTTGGTGAGCGTGACGGCCTCCGCCCGGCCGTCCTCGACCTGCACATCGACGCTGATCAGGCCGGCGGGGGTGTCGAGGCGGACGGTGGTCACGGGCTCGGTGACCTCGACCATGCCGGTCTCGACGAGGACGGTGGCGACCCCGATGGTGCCGTGTCCGCACATCGGCAGGAGGCCGGAGACCTCGATGAACAGCACGCCGTAGTCGGCGTCGGGCCGGGTCGGGGGCTGCAGGATGGCGCCGCTCATGGAGGCGTGACCCCGCGGTTCGTACATGAGCAGGGTGCGCAGGTGGTCCAGGTGCTCGATGAAGTGCAGCCGGCGCTCGGCCATGGTGGTGCCGGGGATCACCCCGACGCCGCCGGTGATCACGCGGGTGGGCATGCCTTCGGTGTGGGAGTCGACGGCGTGGAAGACGTGGCGGGTGCGCATGGTCTCCTCCGGTCAGCGGTGGCCGGCGGCGAGGGCCTTCTCGGTGGCGGCCCGCACCTCGGTCTCGACGGTGGTGGACAGCGGCATGCGCGGCGGCCGGGTGGGGCCTCCGGGGCGGCCGACGAGGTCCATGGACAGCTTGATGGCCTGTACGAACTCGGTCTTGGAGTCCCAGCGCAGCAGGGCGTGCAGGGACCGGTACAGCGGCAGGGCGGTGTCCAGGTCGTGGGCCACGGCGGCACGGTAGAGCTCGGCGCAGGCGGTGGGGAAGGCGTTGGGGTAGCCGGCGATCCAGCCGACGGCGCCGGCCAGCGCGAGCTCCAGGAGCACGTCGTCCGCGCCGATCAACAGGTCCAACTCCGGGGCGAGTTCGGCCAGTTCGTAGGCCCGGCGGACATCGCCGGTGAACTCCTTGACCGCGACGATGCTGCCCTCGCCGTGGAGGCGGGCGAGGAGCGCGGGGGTCAGGTCGACCTTGGTGTCGATGGGGTTGTTGTAGCCCACGATCGGCAGGCCGGCCCGTGCGACCTCGGCGTAGTGGTCCCGTACGGCGGACTCGTCGGCGCGGTAGGCGTTGGGCGGCAGCAACAGGACGCTGCCGCAGCCCTCTTCGGCGGCGTGCTCGGCCCAGCGGCGCGCCTCGGCACTGCCGTAAGCGGACACTCCGGGCATCACCCGGGCACCGTCGCCGGCGGCCGCGACGGCGGTGCGCACCACCCGGGCGCGTTCCTCGTCGGTCAGGGTCTGGTACTCGCCCAGGGAGCCGTTGGGGACGACGCCGTCGCAGCCGTTGTCGAGGAGCCAGCGGACGTGTGCGGCGTACGCGTCGTGGTCGACGGACCGGTCGGCGCGCAGGGGGAGGGCGGTGGCGACCATGATGCCGCGCCAGGGGCGTTCGGCGCTCCAGGTCGTGGCGGAGGAGGCGGTGGTCATGCGGGAGCCCTTCTGTGGTGGGTCTCGGTGGACGGGTTCCGTGTGGACGGGTTCCGTGTGGACGGGTTCTGTGGCGGGTGGGGCTGGTACGAGGTGGTGCGCGGTGTCGCGGGCGCGGGGCGTCCGTCAGTCGCCGGCTCGCTGTTCCGGATCGGCGCCGTCCGCCGGATCGCCGGCTTCCGGTGCGGCCGGTTCGGCGAGGGCGGCGAGCGCCTCCAGCCGGACCGGTACGGCCAGTGGGCGGCGCTCCGGGGACGGCGGCAGCTGTGCCCCCTCGCCCTCCGCGGCCAGGCAGGCCACGGCCGTGCCGCACATCCGGCCCTGGCACCAGCCCATCCCGGCGCGGGTGAGGAGCTTGACGGTGCGGGCGTCCCGGGCGCCGTAATCGGTGACCGCCTCGCGGATGCGACCCGCGCCGACCTCCTCGCAGCGGCAGACGTTCGTGGTGTCGTCGAGCCACCGGCTCCAGCCGCGGCCGGGGGCGTGGGCCGCGGCCATCACGGACGCGAAGGCCCGCATCCGGTCGCGCCGGCGGCGCAGTGCACGCACCCGCCCGCTTCCGGTGAGCGCGGGCCGCCCGCCCAGCCGGGCCGCGATCGCGATGCCCGCCAACTCGCCTTCCACACCGGCGAGTTGTACGCCGCCGATGCCGCCCGTCTCGCCCGCCGCCCACACGCCGGGTACCGAGGTCTCCTGCTGTGCGTCCAGGGCGAGGGCGTGGCTGCCGTCCTGGGTGCGCCGGGTGGCACAGCCCAGGCCGGTGGCGAGTTCGAGCTGCGGGACGAGGCCGAAGCCGACCGCCAGGGCGTCGCAGACGATGCGGCGGCCGGACCCCCGTACCGGCCGCCAGTCGTGGTCGAGCCGGGAGACCGTGACGGCCTCCACCCGGTCGGACCCGTGCACCTGGGTCACCGCGCTGCGGGTGCGCAGCCGCACCCCGTGCCGCAGCAGCGCCGTGCCGTGCACCGCCGCCTCCGCCATCTTGTGTGCGTTGGCGGCGAGGACACGGGGGTGACGGGCGTAGCCGAGGTAGCCGGACGCCTCCACCACCGCCGGAACGTGGGCCCCCGCCTTGGCGAGCGAGGCGGCGACGGCCAGCAGCAGTGGACCGCTGCCCGCCACCACGACGTGCCGCCCGGGCAGCACCAGGCCGGACTTCAGCATCGCCTGCGCTCCCCCGGCACCCACCACGCCCGGCAACGTCCAGCCGGGAAAGGGTAGTTGCCGCTCGTACGCACCGGTCGCGAGCAGCACCGCACGGGCCCGCACCCGGACCGGGCGCTCCCCGTCGCCGTCCGCTCCGGTGACGGCGTGCACGTCCCACAGGTCCGTGGTCTCCGCGCGGACGACGGTCCAGACGTGGTGACCGGCGAGGTGGGTCACGCTGCTGTCGGCCAGCCGGCGGCGCAGGCCGGTGAAGGTGGACCAGTCGTGGTGCAGGGCCTCGGGGCGGGTGGCGCCGAGGGCCGGGGCGGGGTGCCGGTAGAACTGCCCGCCGAGATGTGCGGAGGTGTCCAGCAGGGCGACGGACAGGCCGAGTTCGGCGGCGGTGACGGCACCGGCGAGGCCCGCGGCGCCGGCCCCGATCACCGCGAGATCGTACTGGGGGTGCTCAGACGGCGAGTTCGGCACGGCCGTGTCCCTCCTGGGTCGTGACGGCGTCGCCGGGCCGGGCCGGGACCAGGCAGGCCCGGCGGTTGGGTTCCCCGTTGATGGTGGCGAGGCAGTCGAAGCAGTGCCCGATGCCGCAGAAGGCACCGCGCGGTCGGCCGCCGACGCGGGTGGTGCGCCAGGTGAGGATGCCGGCGGCCCACAGCGCGGCGGCCAGGGACTGGCCGGGCAGCGCGGTGATCGGGCGGCCGTCGAAGGTGATCTCGAAGGCGGTGTCGGGCACCGCGCCGACGAGCTCGGCGGGGCTGCGGTCACGCGCCATGACGCGGCTCCTTTCGCGGGAGGTCGGTGCGGGGTCGACGCGGGGCGGGTGAGGTGGTCATGGCGCCTCTCCCCCGTCGAACCGCTCGGGCCTGAACGGTGTGATGTCCAGGGGGAGTTCGCCGTCGGTCAGGATCTCCGCGATGATCCGTCCGGTGGCCGGGGCGAGGCCGATGCCCGCTCCTTCGTGGCCGCAGGCGTGCAGCAGCCCCGGTCGGCGCGGGTCGGACCCGATCGCGGGCAGATGGTCGGGCAGGTAGGGGCGGAAGCCCGGGTACGTCCGTACGGCCCGCACCGTGGCGAGGGCCGGGAAGAGCCGTACCGCCTGCCCGGCGAGGCGGCGCAGGGCGGCCACGGACAGCGAGCGGTCGAATCCGACCCGTTCCCGGCTCGCGCCGATCAGGACCGGGCCCGCCGGGGTGCCCTCGACGACGGCGGAGGTCTGCAGGGCGGCCGAGTCGCTGGCGACGTCGGCGACGTAGTCCGCGGCGTACACCTTGCGCCGCACCAGACGCGGCAGCGGCTCGGTGACCAGCACGAAGCCGCGCCGGGGCCGCACCGGCAGCGCCACGCCGGCGAGCCGGGCCAGTTCACCGCCCCAGGTCCCCGCCGCGTTCACGACGTACGGGGCATGCAGCTCACCGGACGGCGTCCGTACGCCCCGCACCTCGCCGTGGGCGCCGGTGAGGATGTCGGTGACCTCCTCGCCGAGCCTGAGCCGCACCCGGTCGCCGGCCGCGCGCAGCAGGTGGGCGGCGGCGACGGCGGGCTGCACCTGGGCGTCCTGCGGGTAGTGGACGCCGCCCGCGAGGCCGGGGGCGAGGTGCGGCTCCAGCTCTCGGAGCCGCCCGCCCGGCACGACGTCCGTCGTGACGCCGGCCGCCGCCTGCCGTGCGGCGAATCGCTGCAGGGCGGCCAGGCCGTTGTCGTCGGAGGCGACGACCAGGCCGCCCTTGGCCTCGTACTCGATCCGTGCCGGCAGCGCCTCGGCGAGTTCGCGCCACAACTGTGTGGAGTACTGGGCGAGTTCGAGTTCGGGGCCGGGTTCCTTGTCGGAGACCAGGAGGTTGCCTTCGCCGGCGCCCGTGGTGCCGCCGGCGACGGAGCCGCGGTCGAGCACGGTGACGCTCAGGCCCCGCCGGGCCGCGTAGTGGGCGCAGGCGGCGCCGACCACGCCCGCCCCGATGACGATGAGATCCGGAGAGTTTCTCGTGGGCACGTCAGTAATATTTCACATTGCACCGCCGTTGCCAAGAGATCTCCCGCCTCCGCGCCCCTTCCCTTGCCTGCGGCCCGGACGGCCTCGCACGGCCGGTGGCCTCAGCCCTCCAACAGCTCCCCCATCCAGGCCTCCACCGCATCCGGTGTCCGCGGCAGGGCGCCCGACATCAGCCGCGCCCCGTCCGCCGTGATCACCAGGTCGTCCTCGATCCGTACCCCGATGCCGCGCAGTTCGGGCGGGAGCGTCTCGTCGTCCGGCTGGAGGTAGAGCCCCGGTTCGACCGTGAGCACCTGACCTTCCGTCAGTACCCCGTCGAGATAGGCCTCGGCCCGCGCCTGGGCGCAGTCGTGCACATCGAGCCCGAGCATGTGCCCGCTGCTGCAGAGGGTGTAGCGGCGATGGAGGTCGCCTTCCGGGTTCTTCAGGACGCCCCATTCGGTGAGCCCCTCCGCGATCACCCGCATCGCCGCGCGGTGGAAGTCACGGAACCGCGCACCCGGCCTCAGCGCGCCGATACCCGCCTCCTGGGCGGCGAGCACCAGGTCGTACACCTGCCGCTGCACCGGGGAGAAGCGTCCGGAGAGCGGCAGGGTGCGGGTGATGTCGGCGGTGTAGAGGGTGTCGGTCTCCACGCCGGCGTCCAGCAGGAGCAACTGGCGGGCGTCCAGGGGGCCGTCGTTGCGTATCCAGTGCAGGACACAGGCGTGGGCGCCGCTGGCCGCGATGGTCTCGTAGCCGGTGCCGTTGCCCTCCGCGCGGGCCCGCAGCCCGAAGACGCCCTCGATCCAGCGCTCGCCGCGCGGGTGGGCGAGGGCGCGCGGCAGGCTGCGGACGACGTCCTCGAACCCGGTGGTCGTGTGGTCGACGGCGAGCTGCAGTTGCGCGACCTCCCAGGCGTCCTTGACGAGCCGCAACTCGCTGAGCGCGGAGGACAGTTCGGCGTCAGCGGTGGCGTTACGGCCCGGTGGCAGGGCGGCGAGGCCGTCCAGGTGGGCGCAGCGGATGCCGGTCATGCGCTCGGCCTCGGCGAGGTCGGGGCGGCGGCCTACCCAGAACTCTCCGTAGCGCCGGTCCCGGCAGAAGCCGCTGTCGGTGCGCGGTGAGCGGGGGCGAACGTACAGCACCGCTTCGTGCCGGTGCGGTCCGTCCGGCTCCAGGACCAGGACGTGCCCGGCCTGGTCCTCACCGGTCAGCCCGGTGAGCCAGGCATAGGCGCTGTGCGGCCGGAAGCGGTGGTCGCAGTCGTTGGAGCGGACGGTGAGTTCACCGGCGGGGACGATCAGCCGTTCGCCGGGGAAGCGGGCGGAGAGGCGCTGCCGGCGGGCCGGGGTGACCTCGGCGGCGGACAGCCGGATGGCCTCCGGCAGCGGACTCGCCGCCCAGCCGCTCGCCAGGAACCGTTCCAACTCCGGTGTGACGGGCAGGTCATGGCTGACGGTCCGCGGAGCGGTGGGAACTGCTTCCGTCATGGGTTCTCCTCCTCGGTTGCGGTGCGGGTCGCAGAGCGAGTGGCAGAGGGGCAGAGCGGGTTGCGGGGCAAACGCGCCGCCCCCGGCGGCAGTCCGCCTCGGGCACAGCTGGGTAACGAGGCGGCCGACACCTTGTCAGTGCAATTTCACATTACTATTTTACAGGTCACCTTCCAGCCCGACGGCTGTCCGACTGTTCACGGAGTGACCACTGATGAACCAGCGCACCCGTACCGCCGCCCTGACACTGGCGGCGGCCCTCGCCCTCGGCACGACCGGCTGTACCGGCGGCAAGGACTCCGCGGACGGCAGGAGCCGCGGCAAGAACCCCGCCCTGGTCAACCAGGGAAAGGTCGTCGGCGGCACCCCGAAGCGCGGCGGCACCCTCACCGTCCTGTCCAACCAGGACTTCACCCACCTCGACCCGGCCCGCAACTGGGTCATGAGCGACATGGACTTCGGGACCCGCCTGCTCTACCGCACCCTGGTGACCTACAAGGCGGCGCCCGGCCCCGCGGGCGGCACCCTCGTCCCCGACCTCGCCACCGACCTCGGCACCCCGTCCCACGGCGCCCGGACCTGGACCTTCCACCTCAAGAAGGGCGTCCGGTACGAGGACGGCACACCCGTCACCGCGCGGGACATCAAGTACAACGTGGAGCGGTCCTTCTCACCCGACCTGCCCGGCGGCGCCGACTACGCGGCCCGCTACCTCGCCGGCGCGGAGGGGTACAAGGGCCCCGCGGACGGCAGACACCTCGCGTCGATCACGACGCCGGACGACCACACGATCGTCTTCGCACTGCGCAAACCGTTCGCGGAATTCCCCAACGTCACCGTGATGCCGACCTTCGCGCCCGTTCCCCCGGCCCGCGACGACGGACCGCGCTACGACAACCGGCCGTTCTCCTCGGGGCCGTACAAGATCGAGTCGTACGGGCGGGGCAAGCGGCTGGTGCTGGTCCGCAATCCGCACTGGGACGCCACGACCGACCCGGTGCGCAAGGCGTACCCGGACCGGCTGGTCGTGGAGATGGGCCTGAAGGCCAACCAGATCGACGACCGGCTCATCGCCGGTCAGGGCCCGGACGCCTCCGCCGTCCCCTGGTACGCACTGCGGCCGGAGAGCGCGGCCAAGGCGCTGCCGCGCGCGGATGTCCGGGCCCGCCTGCTGGCGGAGTCGACGAACTGCACGGACATGGTCCAGATGCACACCGGGCGGGCGCCCTTCACCGACGTGCGGGTGCGTCAGGCGGTGCAGTACGCCCTCGACAAGGACTCGGTGCTGACCGCTTCCGGCGGCCCGGCCTTCAACGACCTGTCCACCGCCTACATGCCCGCCTCGCTCTTCGGCGGCAAGCAGCCCGACACCCTGAAGATCCCGGCCACCGGCGACGTGGCCAAGGCCAAGCAGCTGCTGAAGGAGGCGGGCAAGCCGGACGGCTTCTCGACGGAGATCACCGTGTCCTCCGGCGACAAGGGACGTGCCGAGGCCGTCCAGCAGTCCCTGGCCAGGGCCGGCATCAAGGTCGCCATCAACACCGTCGACCCGTCCGCGTTCTACGCCACCATCGGCGACACCAGGAACCGCACCGATCTGGTCCTCACCGGATGGTGCCCCGACTACCCCTCCGGCTCGACGTTCCTCCCGTTCGTCTTCGACGGCCGGTACATCAAGGAGAAGGGCAACTCCGGCAACCACTCGCTCTTCCGCGACCGGCCGACCATGCGGCGGATGGACGAGATCGCCGCGATGACCGACGCCCGGCGGGCCGACCGGGCATGGCGTCAACTCGACGGCGAGATCCTGGCGAAGGCCCCCGCCGCCCCGGTCCTGGTGCGCCGCTGGCCCCTGGTGCTCGGCGGCAACATCGCCGGCGCCTACGGCCAGACCTCCTTCGGCGGCCAGCTGGACTACGCCTCCGTCGGTCTCAAAGACCCCGCCAAGAGCCGGTCTTGAGGAGAGGAAGACCCCTCATGTCCTCCCCCGCACCCGAGCCGCTCGCCCCGGAGGCGGCCGTCCGGTCCACCGCGCCCGGCCGCCCCGGGCAGCTGGTCCGCCGCGAACTGCGCCGCCGCGCCTCCGTGAAGGTCTCCCTCGTCATCATCGGGCTGTTCCTGTTCATGGCGGCCGCGGCCCCGCTGCTCAGCGCACTCGGCGGCTGGTCGCCCGAGGCGTTCGACAAGTCCGCCGTCGATCCGTACCTCGGCGGCACGCCCCTCGGACCGCTCGGCGGGATCTCCGCCGAACACTGGCTGGGCGTCGAACCGGTCACCGGGCGCGACCTGTTCGCCCGGGTCGTGCACGGCGCGCAGGTCTCGCTGCTCATCGCCCTCACGGCCACCGCGATCGTCGTGGTCACCGGGACGGCGGCCGGGATCGCGGCCGGCTACTTCGGCGGCCGTACCGACGCCCTGCTCTCCCGCCTGATGGACCTCACGATGTCCTTTCCCTCCCTCATCTTCATGATCGCGATGATGTCGGTCGCCAAGGACGTCAACCGGATCCTGCTGATGACGGCCGTCATCGGCCTCTTCGGCTGGCCCGGCGTCGCCCGTGTGGTGCGCGGCCAGACCCTCTCCCTCAAGCACCGCGAGTACGTCGACGCCGCCCGCGTCGGCGGCTCCCGCCCCTGGCGGATCCTCACCCGCGACGTCCTCCCGGGCGTCGCCGGGCCCGTCATCGCGTACACCACCCTGATCATCCCCGGGATGATCGCCACCGAGGCGGCCCTGAGCTACCTCGGCGTCGGGGTGCGGCCGCCCACCCCCTCCTGGGGCCAGATGATCGCCGAGAGCGTCTCCTTCTACGACACCGATCCCCTGTACTTCGTCATCCCGAGCGCCTGCCTGTTCCTGACCGTGCTCGCGTTCACGCTGCTCGGCGACGCCCTGCGCGACGTGCTCGACCCGAGGGGAAGCCGCATATGATCCGCTACACCCTGCGGCGGCTGGTCGCCGTCGTCGGAGTGCTGATCGCCGTCGCCGCGGTCACCTTCACCCTCTTCTACGTCCTGCCCTCCGACCCGGCGGCCGCGGCCTGCGGCAAGTCGTGCAGCGCCGAGCGCCTGGAGGCGATCCGGGCGCACATGGGGCTCGACGAGCCCGTGTGGCGGCAGTTCTGGGACTTCGTCTCCGGAATCTTCACCGGCCGCACGATGGGCAGCGGCCGGTACACCCTGCACTGCCACTTCCCCTGCCTGGGCTACTCGTACGAGAACAGCGAGGCCGTCTGGGACCTGCTGGTGGACCGGCTGCCGGTGTCCGCGTCCCTCGCCCTGGGCGCGGCGGTGCTGTGGCTGGTGCTCGGCCTGAGCGCCGGGGTGGTCGCGGCCCTCCGCAAGGACACCCTCGTCGACCGCGCCCTGATGGTCGGGGCGGTCGGCGCCGCCTCGCTGCCGGTCTACTTCACGTCGATGATGCTGATCTACGGCCTCATCCGGGTCGCCGGCCTGCTCCCGTACCCCCGTTACGTGTCCTTCGCCGACGACCCCGCGCACTGGGCGTCGAACCTGCTGCTGCCCTGGTTGGCGCTCGCCATCCTGTACGCGGCCATGTACGCACGCCAGAGCCGCAGTTCGATGATCGAGACGATGGCGGAGCCGTACATCCGCACGGCCCGCGCCAAGGGCCTGCCGCGCCGCTCCGTGGTCGTCAAGCACGGCCTGCGGGCGGGGATGACGCCCCTGCTCACGCTCTTCGGCATGGACCTGGGCGGGCTGCTCGCCGGCGCGGTGATCACCGAGTCGCTCTTCGGCCTCCCGGGCATCGGACGGCTCTTCTACGGCGCCCTGACCACCGGTGACCAGCCGGTGATCCTCGGCGTGACCCTGCTCGCCGCCACCTTCATCGTCGTCGCCAACCTGGCCGTCGACCTCCTGTACGCCGTCGTCGACCCCCGAGTGAGGCTGTGATGGCCACCGACACCGAACCCCTGCTGTCCGTAAGGGACTTGGCGGTGACGTTCACCACCAAGGACGGCCCCGTACGCGCCGTCGACTCGCTCTCCTTCGACGTCCGCCGCGGCCGTACCCTCGGCATCGTCGGCGAGTCCGGCTCCGGCAAGTCCGTCACCTCGATGGCCGTGCTGGGTCTGCACACCGGGGCCGAGGTCAGCGGCTCGATCGTCCTGGAGGGCCGGGAGCTGGTCGGGCTCTCCGAACGCGCGCTGAGCCGGCTCCGCGGCCGCAGGATGGCGATGGTCTTCCAGGACCCGCTCTCCAGCCTCCACCCCTACTACACGGTCGGCGAGCAGATCGCCGAGCACCACCGGGTGCACTTCGGCTCCCGCCGCGCCGCCGCCCGACGGCGGGCCGTGGAGATGCTCGCCGAGGTCGGGATCCCGGAGCCGGAGCGCCGGGCGGGCGAGTACCCGCACCAGTTCTCCGGTGGTATGCGGCAGCGGGTGATGATCGCCATGGCCCTCGCCTGCGAGCCCGAACTGCTCATCGCGGACGAGCCCACCACCGCCCTGGACGTCACCGTCCAGGCCCAGATCCTGGAGCTGCTCGCCCGGCTCCAGGAGGAACGCTCGCTCGCCATCGTCATGATCACCCATGACCTCGGCGTCGTCGCCCGCGTCGCCCACGAGGTCCTGGTCATGTACGGCGGCCGGGCGGCCGAACAGGCGCCGGTGGAGGCCCTGTTCGCCGCCCCCGCCCACCCCTATACGCGCGGCCTGCTCGATTCCCTGCCCCGGCTCGACGACGCCGACGACGCCCCGTTGCGCGCGATCCCCGGCAGTCCGCCCTCGCTGCTCAGCCCCACACCGGGCTGCGCGTTCGCGCCCCGCTGCCCGCGGGCGGCGGCGGCCGACTGGGACAGCCGGGAGCGCTGCACACGGCACCGGCCCCACCTGGTCTCCTCCGGCGGCCACGCGGTGGCCTGCCATCTGTCGCTCGGCCCGGCCGCCGCACCCGGCGCCCCGGAACACCCGCGGCCCGAGGGCCCGGACCGGATCCGAAAGGTCACCCCATGACGACGCCCCGCACGTCCCCGCCCCCGGCCGCCGGCGGCTCGCCCTCCCGGGCGGTGGCCCCGCTCTTGTCCGTACGCGAGGTGACCCGGACCTTCCCGGGCAAGCGGGGGCGCTCGGCCCCGGTCCGGGCCGTCGACGGCGTCAGCTTCGAGGTGGCGGCGGGGGAAACCCTCGGGCTGGTCGGGGAGTCGGGCTGCGGCAAGTCCACCACCGGCCGGATGATCGTGCGGCTCCTGGAGCCGACGAGCGGCTCGATCACCTTCGACGGCCGCGACATCAGCCACCTCGGCCAGCGGGAACTGCACCCGCTGCGCCGCCACCTCCAGATGGTCTTCCAGGACCCGCACGCCTCCCTCAACCCGCGTCAGACCGTGGCCAGGATCATCGCCGAACCCCTTCTGGCACAGGGCGGTTCGGCGGTCGACGCCCGGCACCGGGCCGCCGAACTGATGCAGCTGGTCGGGCTGATCCCCGAGCACCTCGACCGCTATCCGCACGAGTTCTCCGGCGGTCAGGCCCAACGCATCGGCATCGCCCGGGCGTTGGCCACCAGTCCGCGCCTGGTCGTCGCGGACGAACCGGTCTCGGCGCTCGACGTCTCCGTACAGGCGCAGATCGTCAACCTCATGGAGCGCCTGCAGCGCGAACTCGGGCTGGCCTACCTCTTCATCGCGCACGATCTGTCCGTGGTCAAACGGGTCTGCGACCGGGTCGCCGTGATGTACCTGGGCCGCATCGTCGAGATCGGCCCGAAGGAACGGGTCTACGCGGCTCCCGCGCACCCCTACACCCGGGCGCTGCTGTCCGCCGTACCGCTGCCCGACCCGGTCGCCGAACGGGTCCGGGAGCGCATCACCCTGCTCGGCGATCCTCCGAGCCCGGCGGCGCCCCCGCCCGGCTGCACCTTCCATCCGCGCTGCCCCAAGGCACAGGCCGTCTGCCGGACCGAGGCCCCGGTCCTGAGCGGTCCCGGGCCGTCCGGGAGCGCGCGCCAGGTCGCCTGCCACTTCCCGGAGGCGGTCTGACCGTCCTCACACACGGCTGTGCCCTGGCGCCGCACTCGGCGCCAGGGCCCAACCCGCCTCGCTGGTAAGGGAGTTATGACTTGGTGAGGCGCACCGTGTCCCCGTAGGTGCCCGCCTTCAGCACGTCGATGCGCACCCCCGCGGCCGCGTCGGTGAACGACTCACCGGCCCCGTACGGAGCGTCGTCCAGGGGCCGGCAGCCTTGGGCCGGGGTGGCGTCGGGCTTGGCGTCCATGACCTGGACGGGGCCCTTGCCGGTCTCGACGGACGAGTCGACCTTGTAGACGAGCGCGCCGGTCGCGCACAGGCCGGTGTCCGCGCGGACCGCCCGCCGGGACTCCACCACATACGCCGAGGTCGGGCCGGTGCGCAGGACGGCCATCTTGGTGCCGCCGCCGTACTCGACGGCGGTGAGCCGTACCGTGTCGCTGCCCGCCGAGGCCCGGCAGGCCACCTGCCGGTCCGCGGTCCAGCCGAGCTTCCAGGACTCCCAGCCGACGTACTGCGGTCCGGCCCCGCTGATCAGGCCCATGACGTCCCAGCCGCCGACGAAGCGGTGCGTGTCGTTGCCCGGGTCGAAGGCGTACAGGTCGGGCAGTCCGAAGGTGTGCGCGGTCTCGTGGCCGACCAGCTTGGGCCCCCAGTGCCACATGTCCTGGCCGAAGGTGACGGCCCACTTGAGGCGCTTGCCGTCGGCGACGACACCGGTCGTGCCCGGCTCGTAGATGTAGGTGGGGGTGAAGGAGATCGCCGAGGCGTTCTTCGTCGGGACGATGTAGACCATGTCGTACGCGGAGAAGTCCACGTCCGGGTCGGCGGCGGTGATGGCGTCCTTGATGTACGCCTCGTGCGCCTCGTGGCTGAGTCCGCGTGCGAAGCCGTAGTCGGTGGAGTTGTGGGGCATCCGTACCCAGCGCCGGTGCTGGCTGATGGCGAGCCACACCTTGCCGTGCGACGCCTGCCACAGCCAGTCCGCGCCGGGCGTGATCCGGGCGGCGTCGTCGGCCGGGGACTCGGTGGCGGGGGCGTCCGGGAAGTCCACGAAGATCATGCCGACCTTGCGGGTCCCGGAGGACCGCTGGAACACGGAGTGGTCGGTGCCATGGCCTTCGTCCGTCCATCCGGTGGTGCCCGGCAGCGCGCAGTCCGTGGCGTGGTCCGCCGGCTTGCGCACGTGGGAGGCCTCGGCGTGCGGGGCTCCGGTGAGGGGCAGGAGGAGACCGGCGAGCGCTGCCGCGAGCAGCGGTGCGGGCCTCCGGCGGGCAGGGTGCAGCGCCTTCATGTTCGTGGCACCTTCCATCGGGGGGTGTGGTGTGCGATGTCACATGACAGTGAGGGATGCCGCACCCTGTCGGGAACCTCCCGACGCTCCATAACATCCGCGCCATGGATCTGGAGATACGGCATCTGCGGGTGGTGTGCGCGATCGCCGAGGCCGGCAGCCTCACCCGGGCCGCCGCCTCGCTGGGGATGACCCAGCCGGGCCTGAGCGCCCAGCTGCGGCGTATCGAAACCCTGCTGGGCGGCGCACTGTTCGAGCGGCGGCGGGCGGGCTCCGCGCCCACCCCGCTGGGCGATCTGGTGCTGGCCCGCGCCCGCGCCATCCTGCCGGGCGTCGACCAGCTCCTCGCCGACACCGACCGGGCCACCCGGCACGCCGCGGCACCCGCCCGGCTCCGCGTCGGCTCGGTCGGTGCCCCGCTGCTCGGTCATCTCCTGCTGGCCGTAAGGGAGTTGCTGCCGGCGGCGGAGGTGACCGCCCGCTGTGGGTACGCGCCCGCCCCGCTGCTGGACGATCTCTGCGCCGGCCGCCTGGAGGCCGCCGTGCTCGGCGACCATCCCGGTCAGGAGCCGCCGCCCCGCGACGGTGTGCTGCTGCACCCGCTCGTCACGGAACCGGTCTTCGCCCTGCTGCCCGCCGGCCACCCCCTGGCGGACCAGGAGGAGGTGAGCCTTTCCGGGCTCGCCGCCGAGGACTGGGCCGCACCCCGCCCGGACAGCGACCGCACCCGTGAGTACTGGTCGTCGGTCTTCGCACTGGCCGACCGTCAGCCCCGGGTGCCGTACGAGGCCGAGGGGCGGCAGCTGATCGAGCTCGTCCGTGCCGGCCTGGCGGTGAGCCTCTGTCAGGCCACCTTCATCGAGGTACCGGGGGTGGCCGTGCGTCCGCTGGCCGGCAACCCCCTGTGGTACCGCCATGTGCTGGCCTGGCACCGCGACGGCCCGCTGGCCCGGCCCGGCGAGGCGGTCCTGCGGCGGGTGCGCGACGGCTACCTGAGCGCCTGCGCCGACAGCCCGGCGTACGCACGCTGGCGGCAACGGCATCCGACCGCGGCGCAGCCCTTGGTCTGAACCGAGCGGTCTGAACTAGGCGGCAGAAAGCGGGATTTCCGTGGAATGCATCCCGCATGGGTCTTGCCAGTGCAATTTCACATTACTACGTTACACATCACATGACGTGCGCATGCCTTTCACGTCGGCACCCCGAGGCATTCACAGGACCGCGAACACCGCGGCCCGCGCGCACGATTCACCTGCCCCCACAGGAGAGCTCCGTGTTTCCTTCAAGGACCCTTCGCAGACCCCTGCTCACGGCCGCGACAGCGGTGACGCTCTGCGTCACGGCGGCCGGCACCGGATACCCGGCCACCCCCTCCGCCGCCCCGCGCGCCACCACCGCGGCCCTCCACCCGGCCGCCTTCTCCGGCCCGAACGCTCCCACGGCCACCCCGCACGACAGGGTCGACCACCTGGCCAAGGCGCCCAAGGCCCCGGCACTCCGGATAGCGGGCCCCGGCGGGCTCGGCACCGGCCGCGTCCCCGGCCCGCTCACGTCGAAGGCCAAGGCGACGGCCACGACGAAGGCCGCCGCACCCCACGCCAGGATCGGCAAGGCCGCCGTCCCGTGCACCCTCGACGGCATCACGGGCCTGTCCCCGGAACGGTTCACCGATTTCCTCGCCGACCCCGAGGTCACCGCGGACGGCTGTCTGCGCACCCTGATCTGGACCTGGGACCGGCGCCTCGTGCCCGTGATGTCGGACGCCCACGTCCAGGCCGTCGCGCGCCGCATCGAGCGGCTCGCCGCCGCGCACGACGGCAAGAACAGCACGCATCTCCTGGAGATGTTCACGTACTTGCACGCGGTCGTCTACCACGACTTCTCGCACGACGAGATCGACGTCACCGACCCGCCGACGGTGGAGGCCATGCGCCGCGCCACCGCCGCCTTCGGCTCGGCCGCCCGCACCTTCGACGTGACCCGCAGCAACGCCGAGACCCTGCGTGAGGCCCTGTACGCGTCGAGCGCCCCCGGGCTACGTCAGCATCAACTCGCGCTGGTTCGACGGGTGTTGGCCACGATGGACGACCGGCACCCCGACACCGCCCAGAACACCTCCTGGGCCGGCGCGGCGCTCGCCGCACTGTCCCTGAACTACCTGGGCGTCTACCCCGGCAACCAGGACACCGCCTTCCGCACCGCGGTCGCCGCCGACCCCGGCTACCGCGCCGCCTTCAAGGCGTTCGGCGGCTACGGCCACCTCAAGGACAAGCCGAACGCCTGGGTGGCGCGCGACGCGGTGAGCGAGTACGGGCGGTTCGGTCAGATCGACTCGCTGCGCGGCGAGACCGTCAGCGGCCTCGGCGCGCTCCTGGGCACCACGGCCCGCACGTTCGGCGACGGTAGCGCGCCCTGGGCCAAGGCCGCCGGCTGGCTGGTCGAGTTCGACGCCTGCGCCCCGTACAAGGTCTGCCGCGACGACATCGAGCGCCGCCTCTTCCCGAGGACCTACACGTACGACAAGGGCGGCACGAAGGACGGCATGCGGGTGCGCACCGCCCTCGACCGCAACACCGTCGACCAGCTCTACTACGCGAGCAAGCAGGTCAAGGCGCAGTTCCACCGGGTCGTCGGCACCGAGGAGCCGCTCGCCGGTGACCCCAACTCCACGCTGACGACGGTCCTTTACGCGTCGCGCGCCGACTACGAGAACTTCCATCCGCTCCTGACCGGCATGGACACCAACAACGGCGGCGTCTACATCGAGAAGGGCGCGACCTTCTACACCTACCAGCGGCGCGTCCCGCAGGACTCCTCGCTGACGCTGGAGGAGCTGTTCCGGCACGAGTACACGCACTACCTCAACGGCCGCTGGGCGGTGCCCGGCTCCTTCGGCGAGGGCCCCTGGTACGAGGGCGACCGGACCACGGCCATGGACGAGGGCACCGCGGAGTTCTTCGACGGCGGCACCCGTGACGACGGCATCAGGGTCCGCAAGTCCCTGGTGAAGGGCATCATCGCCGACACCGCGAACGGCGGCCCCCGCATGACCGTGGACCACCTCCTGCACGCCACCTACGCCGGGGACGGCTTCCGCTTCTACAACTACGCGGGCACCTTCTTCGAGTTCCTGTGGGCCGAGCGTCCGGCGCTGCTGCGCGAGATGTACCGGTACCTGCGGGCCGACGACCCGCGCGCCTTCGACGCCTGGCGCGACCGGCTCGGCAAGGACGGCGGTCTGCAACGCGCGTACGACGCCTTCCTCGACCGGCAGATCGCGCACGTCGACGACCTGTTGGTGCCCGACACCCGGTACGTGCCCGTCGGCAGGCTGCGCGACAGTACGGCCGAGCAGGTGCGCGACTCCTTCCGGGCCACCACCGGCGCGACGCCCGACTGCCGCGCCACCGGGGCGCAGGAGCGACCGCGGTTCAGCTGCGTGGGCCGCATCACGGCGAACCTGTCCGACGCGGGCGACCCGGGCCGCGTCTTCAAGGACATGTCCGAGACGGTCGACTACTTCCTCCTGGACCGGGCCGCCCAGGGCGACAACAACCTCACCGACATGAACTGCTCGTTCGGCGAGGTCGACATCTGGTCCGACCGGCGCGCCGGCACGGCCGACTACCACTGCGAAGGCCCCTTGCGCGGCTGACCCGGCACGGCACCGGCCCCCGGAACCGCCACCGCCATGCCGCCCGTGCGCGCCGCCTCCCCAACCCGGCGCGCACGGGCGTCCCGGCTCAGAAGGCCGTGTGGGCGAACCAGCGGTCGAGTGCCGTGGTCCCGCCCGACACCTCGAAGGCGGGGTCCTGGTAGGACCGCCGCCCGTAGAGCAGCAACAGGAGGTCCGCCGCTCGTCCGCGCACCTTCGCCTGCGCGTCGGCCGGCACCGGAGCCGACCCGGCCGGACGGAAGCCGTCCGGGTCCAGCCGCACCCGCCACTCCTCGCCGGTGCCGCTGCCGGAGTCCGTGCAGTGGAAGGCGATGACCTCGCCGTCGCCCCGCAGCTTCTTCACCGCCGGGGCGAAGAGACCCGCGTAGGGCAGGTTGACGAGGAATTCGTCCACCCCGTCCGCCGCCAGCGCGGGGTCGATGTCCGATTCCTGGCCGACGGCGCGCTCGGCGTCCACCCGGTGCACGAGCGTTTCGTACAGCATCCGGCGGGCCCAGAACCGCGCGTGCTGGTCCTCTCCCCAGGCCCACATGGCCGCCCGGGGGTCCGTGGCCCGCAGCACGGCGGCGACGGCGGGCACGCCCGCGGCCACCCAGTCGGGATACTCCTCGGCGCGTTCCGGCAGGCCCAGCTCCACGTCACGGCTGCGCGGAGGCTCCTGCACGAGCTGGGTCAGCAGCGCGGAGAACCAGCGCTGCAGCGATCCCACGTGCCGGGTGAGGTCGGCCAGCGTCCAGTCGGGGCAGGACGGCACGGGGGTCGCCGGGTCGGCGCCGCGGACCACCTCGGCGAAGCGCAGGGTCTCCCGCTCGATCGCCTGCCGGTAGGTGTCGTAGGGCAGCGGGTGCCCCGTCCCGTTCGTCGTCTCCATTGCTGCCGCCTTTCCGTCCACGGCACGGGCTGCCGTCGCGATCAGTGTGGAGGTTGGAGTCCACTCCAAGGCAAATCCGGCCGGGGACGGGCGAGGGATCCGGGCCGCACCGTCGGTAGGCCGGCCAGGAGGATCAGCGGTTCGGCGGTACGGGCGCTCCGTGCCCGGTCGGGCCTGTCCGTGCGCCCAGGGCGCGCAGCAGGAACGGGAGGAGTTCGCGGATCGCCGCCTCGCCGGAGGACGGGCCGTCCGTGGTGGCCCGGTGTGCCGCGTCCGGGGTCAGGAAGAGCCGGCTGACCATCGAGCCGACGACCAGGTCGGCCAGCACATGGGCGTTCTCCAGCGGCGGGATGTCGCCGCGGTCGACGGCGCGGCGGACGACCGTGGCGGCCCGGTCGCGGACCGGATCGATGATCGCCGTGTCCAGTACCCGGGCCAGCGCTTCGTTGTGCGCGGACTCGCCGATCAGGACGTGCAGCAGCCGGCCGCCGGGGCCCTCCAGCGTCTCGGCCTTGTCCCGGAGCAGGGCGGCCAGGTCGCCTTCGAGACTGCCGGTGTCCGGCTGCGGGCCGAGGTCGCTGGCCCAGCGCACGGCGGTGCCCACGACCAGGTCTTCCTTGGAACGCCAGCGACGGTAGAGGGTCGCGGTGGAGACCCCGGCCCGTTTGGCCACGGCGGCCGTGGTCAGCCCGCCGTAGCCGCTCTCCTGGAGGACCTGGACGGTGGCCTCCAGGAGGGCCCGGTCGCGTTCGGCGTCCCGCGGGCGGCCACGGGCGGGCCCCCGCTCGCCCGCGGCGGTCTGGTTGCTCTCGGTACGTTCGCCCACACCGCGAGTCTACCTACCCGCCATTACGAAACGAAAAGTTTTCGTTTCGTGTAGCCTCGGCGACATGACCTCCCACCCCGCCACCCGTGAGCTGCCCTCCACGCCCGACCAGGACACGGCCGACCTGGACGCGGCCGCCGTTGTCGACCGGCTCCGCACCACCTTCGCCACCCACCGCACCACCGCCACCGACTGGCGCCGCGGCCAGCTCACGGCCCTGCGCACGCTGCTCACCGACCACAGCGACGACCTCCTCGCCGCGCTGGCCGCGGACCTCGGCAAGGGCCCGGAGGAGGCGTACCGCACCGAGATCGGCTTCACCCTCAACGAGATAGACCACACCCTCGACCGGCTCGACGACTGGCTGGCACCCCGGCCCGCCGAACTGCCCGCATGGCTGCTGCCGGCGACCGCGCAGGTCGTCCGCGAACCGCTCGGCGTCGTCCTGGTGATCGCGCCCTGGAACTACCCGCTGCAGCTCGCGCTCGCCCCGCTCGTCGGCGCGCTCGCCGCGGGCAACTGCGCCGTCGTCAAGCCCAGCGAACTCGCCCCGGCGACCTCGGCCGCGCTCGCCCGGCTGCTGCCGCGCTATCTGGACGCCGATGCGGTGGCCGTCGTCGAGGGCGCCGTCCCGGAGACCACCGCACTGCTGGCCCAGCGCTTCGACCACATCTTCTACACCGGCAACGGCACCGTCGGCCGGATCGTGATGGCCGCCGCCGCCCGGCACCTGACGCCGGTCACGCTGGAACTGGGCGGCAAGAGCCCCGTCGTCCTCGACGCCGGTACGGATCTGGCCGCGGCGGCCCGGCGGCTGGTCACCGGCAAGTTCCTCAACGCCGGCCAGACCTGCGTCGCCCCCGACTACGTCCTGGCCATCGGCGACACCGCACGGGACATCGAACCGCACCTCGTCGAGGCGCTGCGCGAGACCTACGGAGCGGACCCGGCCACCGCTGCCGAGTACGGACGGATCGTCACCACGCGCCACTTCGACCGGCTGACCGCCCTCCTCGACAGCGGCCGGACTGTCGTCGGCGGCACCCACGACCGCGCCGACCGCTACCTGGCCCCCACCGTCCTCGCCGACGTCCGCGCCGACGACCCGGTGATGCAGGAGGAGATCTTCGGCCCGATCCTCCCGATCGTGCCGGTGCCCGACCTGGACGCGGCGATCGCCTTCATCAACGACCGGGACAAGCCGCTGGCGCTCTACGGGTTCACCGACTCCGACCTCACCAAGCACCGTCTCCTGACCGAGACCTCCTCCGGCGCGCTCACCTTCGGCCTGCCGGTCGCCCATCTCACCGCGCCCGGCCTGCCGTTCGGCGGCGTCGGCGAGAGCGGCATGGGGCGTTACCACGGTGAGTACTCGCTGGAGACGTTCAGCCACACCAAGGCAGTCCTGGACAAGCCGCTGGGCTGAACGCACGGGCGACGCAGGCATGGTGACGGCCCCTGCTCCCGGCTCGGGCCGGTTGCAGGGGCCGGTGTCGGCAGCGAGTGGCCACCACCCGCCGACGGATTCCGCTACGCCGTCACAGCACCCGGTCCGCGCGGGGCAGGCGGCGGACGGCGTAGGCGACGGCCCAGCACAGCGGCAGGGCCAGGGCGGCGACCAGGGCGAACTTGACGGCCGCCGGGGCGTGCAGCCAGCGGAAGGCGTACCCGAGGCCGACGAGCACGGCCGCATGGGTGAGGTAGACCGCGAAGGCATGGCGGGAGAGGAAGCCGCCGACGGGGCCCTGCCGGGGGAAACGTTCCCGGAACAGGACGGTCAGCCCCAGGACGACGCCGACGGCGAACGTCGACTCCCACGCCGCCCCGGCCAGCGACTGCCAGCTTCCGTGCCCGTCGAGCGCACCGTCCCCGGCGGTGATGACGACGGGCAGGTACGCGAGCGTCGCGACGGTGGCGACGGCGAAACCCACCCGCCCCGTCCGCCGGGAGAGGGTCTGCGGCCAGCCATGTCGGTGGGCCAGCACGCCGATGACGAAGAAGCTCGCGTACTGCGGCATGAAGCTCGGGGTGGGCAGGCCCAGGAAGGGCAGATAGCTGCCGCTCGGTACGACGATGCGCCACAGGTACGTCGCGAGGGCCAGGCCGAGGGTGAAGCCGACGATGGCGAACGGCCGCAGCGGCCGCGGTTCCCGCTCAGGCACACGCCCGGCCGCGAGGGCTGCGCCGCCCGGGCCCTCGAGGTGGCGTGCCCGCCGGTGCCGTACGAGGGCGTAGAACAGGGAGAACACCAGGAGCACCTCGACGAACCACATCGGCCCCGCATCCCAACTCAAGCCGTAGTACAGCCAGTAGGGAAGGTCCTTGCCCTGCTCGGCGAATTCCGCCCGCAGCGCGCCGTAGCCGCTGAAGTTCGCCAGCGGACGTATCAGCAGGAGGAAGGCGAGGAGCGGAATGCCCAGCCGCTTGAGACGGTCCCGGAGGAAGGGCCGGGTGCCCTTGCGGCCGTAGGAGGGCGGGGTGAAGTAACCGGCGATCATGAAGAAGAACCCCATGAAGAACGCCTGGTTGAACATCACGAAGACATCCAGGAGCAGCCCGGATCCGTCCTTGGCGGGCTCGGTGTAGTACCAGGCGGGGATGTTGCCGTAGGTGACGGCGGTGTGGTGCAGCACCACCAGCGCCGTCAGCACGATGCGCAGGTTGTCGACGTAGAGCAGCCGGGCGGCGGCTTTCGGCCGCCCGGTATCCGGCGCGGGCCCCACCGTCGCGGCAGGGCGGCGCAGATCTTCCGTCATGAAAACTCTCCCCGTTGAACGCAGTTCACTGCTGTCGGTGCGCTTCAGCGCTGTTCGGCCGTCGGTCCGGCCGGTTTCTGCGCCGTCTCCGCCGCCGTCTCCGCGCGGGTGGCGTGCTCGAAGATGCTGGCGAGTTGGCGGGCGTGTGCTGCCAGGTCGTGCTCGGGATGGGCGCTCCAGTACGCGAACATGTGGTCGATCCCGGCCTGGAGGCTGACCGCCATGACGCGGACGTCGAAGGCGCGGAACTCACCGCTGCGCTGCCCCTCCAGAAAGACCTGCTCCAGCCCGACGTACAGCGGCTCGCTCGAAGCGACGCCGTAGCGCAGCGCCCCGTCATCGGTGCGGAAGTTGCTGAAGATCTCGCCGAGCGCCATGAGTTGGGACCGGTGGTCCTGCATGTAGGCGGCCACCGACTCCACATAGACCCGCAGCCAGGCCGTCGCTCCGGCCTCCTTGTCCAGCCGGGCCTCGACGAAGGCGCCGATCCCCTCGTAGATCTGCTCGACGAGCCGCTCGATCAACTCGCTCTTCCCGGCGAAGTGGTAGGAGATCACCCCCTTGCTGACTCCCGCCCGCTCGGCGATCTGCGCCAGCGAGGCCTTCGCGAACCCCCGTACCGCGATGGTCTCGACGGCGGCATCCATGATCTGTGCGCGCCGCGCCTTCTCGATGAAGGACCGTTCGCGCTCCTGAGTCTTCGCCTCGCCGGCGCCCGCCGAGGCGAAGACTCTCTGGCCGCCCGGTTGATTTTCTGACCGCATGGCCAAAACCTTAGACGCTCGGCCAACCGCCGTCCAATCGAGGTGGGTTGGAGCTGCTGTGCGGTGCCTTCGCCTCCCGCCTACCGCGGTCGGAGGTCAGCGGACCGCGGACGGGGCCTGGGCGGCGGGCATCAGACGGTGCGGGTGGCCGGTGCCGTCGGCCGGGACGGTCCAGGCATCGGTCTCGAAGTCTCCGGGCAGGGCGTAGGCGACGGTGTGGTCGTCCAGCCAGACGGCCTGGTCGTCGGCGCTGCGGGGCTCGGCGAGCGGGTGCTCACGCATGCTGTGCAGGTCCAGCACGTACAGACGCCAGGGCGCGTCCGCGGAAAGGCCCGGCACCCGCTTCTTGAACGCCAGCCGGGTCCCGTCCGGGGAGAGCGAGGGGCATTCGACGTTGCTGCGGAGGACGGTCACGGTGCGTTCGGCTATGTCGCCGCGCACCAGGTAGGCGGTCCCATGCGTGGCGAGCGTGGCGTAGAAGTGCCCGTCGTCGGCGAACGTCACGCCCCAGAAGTTGATGTCGGGACTCCGGTACGGCCGCCCGTCCTTGAGGACGCGGTAGTTCTCCAAGTTGGGCTGGAGCTTTCCGGTGCGGGTGTCGAGGATCGAGGTGCGGGTGGAGAAGTTGAGGCCGGTGTACGACTCTCCGCTGACGAACACGGTCCATGCCACCATCCGCCCGCTGGGTGAGACCCGGGTCCGGGTGGGGCTGCCGACCAGGCGGACGTGCCTGCGGGGCCGCAGCCGGGAGTCCAGCACGACGGCTTCGTAGTGGCCGGCCAGGGCGCCGGGCACCGCGCGCAGACAACTGCCGGTGCCAGCGGCGGTGGAGAACCGCAGACAGCGGAGGCCGGACGCGGTACGGGGGCCGGAGGGGTCCGAGGCCGGTACGGACACCAGCTCGTCGCGGTGCGGACCCCACAGCGTGCTGCGGAAGACCAGCCGGGGCCGGCGTGCCGAGGCCGCTCCGGCGAGTGCCACCCGCCCCGCGGTCACCCGCGGACCGGTGGTCTGCTGCCGGTCCTTGCGGCTCGCCTGATCGGCGGCCCGCAGCACGGAGCCCGCGGCGACGCCGCCGAGGACGAGCACGGCGACGAGCAGCACGACGATGCGGGTACGGGTGTTCATCCAGCGGCCTCCGTCGGGGGCGCAGAGTCGGGAGAGTCGGTCCTGGGCGCAGCGGCGGCAGCGGGGGCGGAGTCGGTCGTCCGCGCGGAATCGGCCGCGGTGCGCTCCGTCGTCGTAGGCGACGTCGTCGTACACGGCGTCGTCGTACACGACGTCGTCGTACGCAACGGCCGCAGCAGCGCGCACACCCCCGCGCTCGCCGCCAGCGCCAGCGCGGCCGCGGACAGTGCGGTCCGGTCCCCCCACGCCGTCCAGGCCGCGCCGAAGAGCACGGAGCAGGCGAAACGGGCCCCGGCCTGTCCGGTCTGGACCAGGGCCAGACCGCTGGAGCGCAGCTCGGGCGGTGTCACGCCGGCGGCCGCCGCCATCAGCACCCCGTCGGTCGCGGCGTAGAAGGCGCCGTGCAGGACGAGCACCACGGCCACCACCGGCAACACGGGCGCGGGGACCGGCGCCAGCACCAGTCCGTACGCGACCAGGAGGCCCAGGTGTCCGGCCAGGAAGGTGCGCCACCGGCCCCAGCGGTCGGCGGCCTTGCCCAGCGGGACGGCCAGCAACAGGAAGGAGCCCGCGGTGGCGATCGGCAGCAGCGGGAACCACTCCTGGGCCAGGTCCAGGCGCCGTTGCAGCAGCAGGTAGAGGAAGGAGTCGGAGACCGTGGCCAGCCCCAGCAGCAGTGCGCAGAGGGTCAGCCGTCGGAGCTCGGCCCGGCGCAGCAGACCGACCGCCGCGGCCATCGAGACCCGCACGGTGGGTGCCGAGGTCCCGGCCGTCGGGGTGCGGCCCGGCACGAAGAGCAGCAGGACCAGCACACCCGTCACGGCCACGCAGAAGCTCACCGTGAACACGGCGTCGTACCCCCCGGCCGCCACCCGCAGCAGGGCGAAGGCGGTGAGCGGGCCCAGCAGGGCTCCGGCGGTGTCCATCGCCCGGTGCACACCGAACGAACGTCCCTGCGTCCGTGCCGGGGAGGCCAGCGAGATCATCGCGTCGCGCGGTGCCGTACGCAGCCCCTTGCCCGTGCGGTCGGCGGCGAGCACCAGGCTGATCAGCGGCACGCTGTGGACGAGCAGCAGCAACGGTTTGCACAGTGCGGAGAGGCCGTACCCGGCGGCGGCAGCGGCCTTGTGCCGCCCACCGCGGTCGGCGAGGTGGCCGCCGACCAGCCGGACGAGTGCGCTGACGCCGTTGTAGACCCCGTCCAACAGGCCGAAGCCCAGCGGGGACAGGCCCAGCGCGGTGACCAGGTAGAGCGGGAGGACGGCGGTGACCATCTCGGAGGAGATGTCGGTGATGAGGCTGACCGTGCCGAGCACGAACACGGTCCGGGGCACGGCCCGCAGCGCGGTCGCGGCGTTGGCGTGCGGCAGGGCCCTGCCCCGGCCGCCCGGGCGGGTACCCGGGTCGGCCGGAGCAGGGGTGGTGCGGCTGTCCGCTACGTACACGGCAGTCAGTTCCAGATGCCGGTGATGTCGGAGGCGGTGGCGGCGTTGCCGGCGTGGGTGGTCAGGCCGGCCAGGTCCTCGACGGTCCGGAGGACGTTGTAGTGGTTGTAGGTCGCGGTGGACGAGCTGCCCGGGGTGACGTGCGCTCCGTACAGCACGGTGGCGACGTGGTTGTTGTGGGCCCGGTCGTCCTCGTCGAAGGTGACGATGAGCTGGCTGTTGTTGTTCTTGGCCCACTGGGCGTAGGCGTCGAGGTTGTTCTTCAGCCAGTTGTCGCCGGTGGTGATCGAGCAGTCGTGCATGTCGTTGCACAGGTTCGGCACGACGAACGAGACCTTCGGCAGCGTGGCGAAGTCGGTCGGGAACTGGCTGAACGTGTGGGCGGTGTTCAGCGGCACGTTGCTGAACTTGAACCAGGGGTTGTGCTTCCGGGCGTACTTGGTCGCGCTGTTGGTGCAGACCGTGGAGCCCTCGGAGGGCAGGCCCTCGTTGTAGCTGCCCCAGGTCTTCCCGGCGGCGATCAGCTCGGATCCCAGGTTGGCGGCGCCGCTGGACTGCGGGGTGTAGCAGCTGTCGTCCGTGACGCCCTGCGTGGCACCGGAGAACAGCTGGAGGTAGTTGGGCTGGCTGGGGTGGGTCAGCGCGAAGGAGTTGGTGAGGTTGGCGCCACCTGCCTTGAGCGTGTTGTTCAGGTACGGAGCGCTGGAACTGCCGATGACCTGCTCGTAGGCGTGGTTCTCGAACACCACGACCACGACGTGGTCGGGGGTCGGCAGCGCCGCGGCCTGCGCGACGCCGGGGGCGCTGCCCCACAGCCCGAGCGAGGCGGCCACGAGGCTGGTGGCACCGAAGATCGAGACGGACCGGCGCGGTCGTCGTATACGGGAGAGCATGGACACAGCGGACCTCCGAGAAAGAGCCGTGAACGGTGCGGGGAGTGGCGTTTCTCGTTGAAGCGAGGCAACCGTAGGAGGGCCGTCGTGAAGTTGTCAGAACTTCAAAAGTGAAGTGCAACGGAACAGTTGAAGGCCGGGTTCCGCTGCCGGGGCGTACCGGATCCGCCGCTCGTGGTCGGCGCGCCGGGGCACCGGCGCGCCGGGGAGCTCAGCCCGTCGGCACGGTGTCCGGCAGGCCGAGCGCGGCCCAAACAGGACGAGATCGTCCAGAGCGAGGTGTTCGGCCCGGTCGTCACTCTCGGAGATGCCACGGCGGCGTCCGTCACTCCGGCCACGGCAGGGACCTCTCCCTCACCGGCCTGCTCGACCACACACAGGTCAAGCACGTGATGCCGCGAGGGGCCGCCGAGGCGTTGAGCCGGGGGGAGCCGAGGTGCGTACGGTCGCACATCGAGAGCGGCGAGGGCGGGCCGGGACGGGTCGGTTCAGCGGCGGACGAGCGCGGCGTTGGCCTTCATCAGCAGCGGGACGAGTGCGTAGGCGGCGACGGGGACGACGATCGCGGTGAGTATCAGAGTCCGCAGCATCAGCGGCAGTCGGGCGGTGGCCGGGCCAAGCAGGCCGAGGACGACCGTGATCGTGGGATAGACGGCGAGCCAGGTGATCAGTGCCCGGCGGTGGACGGACGGGACGGCGGCGGGCGTGCTCGTGGCCATGGACTTCTCCCGGGCAGGTGGGGGTGGAAACCGGTCCGATCTCCAACCGTTGGGTTGGAATTACGCCTGGAGTCTGGCACGGCCCCGGCAACAAAGTCCAACCCTTTGGTTGGAGATGGTTTAGGGTGGCGGCATGGCCTGGGACACAGCACGTACGAAACAGCTCCTGCTCGACGCGGCGGTGGAGGAGTTCGCCGAGTTCGGCCCCGAAGGCGCCCGGGTGGCGCGAGTGGCGACCCGGGCGGCCGTCAACAAGGAGCGGATCTACCAGTACTTCGGCAGCAAGGAGAAGCTGTTCGTCGCGGTGCTGGAATCCGAACTGCAGAAGATCGCGGCCGCGGTGCCCCTCACCGCCGAGCAGGCCCAGGACCTGGGCGACTATGCGGGCCGGGTCTTCGACTACCACCGCGAGCACCCGCATTTCGTGCGGCTGCTCGCCTGGGAAGGCCTGCAGTACCAGGACCGGGTGGTCGCCGAGTCCGAGCGCACCGACCACTACGCCGAGAAGGTCGCCGCGGTAGCCCGGGCCCAGGAGAGCGGGGCCCTCAATGACGCGGTCACCGCAGGGGAGTTGATGCACGCGGTGATCGCGCTGGCGGCCTCCTGGTTCACGTTGCCTCAGCTGGCCTGCATGCTCATGCCCGGGGTCGTACAGGCCGGGCCGGCAGCGCAGCGCGAGAGCCTGGTCGGCTTGGTGCGCCGACTGACCGTCTGACCGGGGCCGTCCACTCCGGCCCGGACGACGCACGGCGGCGGTCGCATGGGCGGTGGCGCGGGCCCGGTGGACGGGGATCCAGCGGGCCAGCATCGTGAAGCCGAGCAGGGCCACGGGTACGAGCAGCCCGAAGGCGGTCCAGGCCAGCGGCGACCCTCACCCCGTAGCGGTAGGCGAGCTGCGTCCAACTCGGCCCCGCCACAGACTGACGGCTCGTCCACCGGCCGCTCCCCACGGCTCCGGCGGCGCCTCACCCACCGGAGCGAAGTGGCCGTGGCGGCGTGAGGTCCGGCGGGAGGCGGAGCCGTCCGGTCAGGGCGAGGAAGGTGACGAAGGCGGCCATGGCGATCCAGCCGGGCCAGCCGAAGAGTCCCATGTGCAGGGGGTCCAGTGTGAGGTTGCGGTCGGCGCATTCCTTGACCATGCGCACGCTGATCGTGCTGACGCAGGCGTGTCCGACGACCGTGGGGATCACCGACCCGGAACGCAGCCGCAGCCAGGTGAAGATCGGCAGCGCGAGGGTACAACTCACCAGCATCGCGGGTACCGACACGTACCAGGGCCGCCCCGGGTACTGCCCGCCCATCAGCAGCGTGGGCAGATGCCACAGGGCGAACGCGATGCCGGTGGCCACGTACGCCGCTACCAGTCGCATGCCCCGCCCGTCCCGCGCCAGGCGGGGGAACAGGTACCCCTGCCAGCCCAGTTCCTCACCGAAGAACAGCGGCAGCGACACCAGCAACTGCAGCAGCATCCCTGCTGCCCAGGTACCGAGTCCGCGCCGGTCGAGCGCGCCCCAGGAGTAGACACCGGCCGCACTGCCGATGCAGAGGGCCGCGACGGTAAGGACGACAGGGACGGCAACGGCCAGCAGGCAGGCCCGCACACCACGTCCCCGGGGCACGGGCCACCGGAGGGCGAGGAGGTCACGTACCCGCCCCCGGCCGGCCGGCTCGACGTACCGGACGACGAGGACAGCGGCGAGGGCCGGCACCACCATCGCCACCGCGATGCACACCTGCTCCAGGGCCCCGGTCTCCGCCCGGCCGTCCTCCCGTCGGAAACCGCCCGCCAGGAGTGGCGACATGGCTACCCACATGCCCAGATAGGCGACGCCGAGGAACACCAGCAGTCCACGACGAGGGGGTGGTAACGGCGCCGGTACACGGAGAGAAGTCGTCATGGCGCCGACGCTATGAGCCGCCGTCCGGCCGGGAGAATGCGGCTGGCCCCACCACCGGCCCTGAGGATTTCCCCACCCTTGGAGGAAGAGGCCCTCGTCCCGTTACAGCACCTCTGCCGCCGAGTCGGCCAGGCGGCGGTGTGCCGTGCGGGTGGCCGGGAGAGCGGAGGCCGCCGCGGAGATCGTCACGGCGAGGACGATGACCAGGGCCAGGGTGCCGGCGGGCGGGAGTTGGGCGATGCCCGTTCCCCAGCCGCTCGTTTCGCCCTGGAGGTCGATGAGCCACTGGGAGGCGAGCAGACCGCACCCGGTGCCGACGAGCGCGGCGGCCAGGGTGATGAAGGCGGTGGCCGAGACGATGACGGCGGTGATCTGGCGGGGGGTGAGGCCGACGGCCCGCAGGGCGAGCAGGTCGCGGCTGCGGTCGCGCACGGCGGCGCCGACGGTGGTCGCCAGTTCCGCGAGTCCGATCAGGGTGAGTACCGCGATGAGTCCGGCGGCGACGCCGCGGATCGCGGAGAGCTGGTCGGCGGGGTTGGGGATCTGACGTACTTCGAGGCGGCCCGCGGAGGCCTTGGTGAGCGCGTCGCGTACGGCGGCGGGGTCGGCGCCGTGGGGCAGGACCAGGTTGTAGAAGTCGGGGCGGGCCGCCGGGGCGCCGGGGCCGTCGTCGCGCAGGGTGTCGAGGGTGGTGGAGATGACCCGGCCGGCGTCCTCGGTCTCGATGCTGCGGCCGACGAGGTGCAGGACGTGCGGGCGGCCGGCGACGGTCATCCGGACCCAGTCGCCGACGTGTGCGTCGAGGAGTTCCAGCAGGCCGGCGCCGGCGACCGCCTCGTCCGGGCCGTGCGCGGCCCGGCCCTCCGCGAGGGCGAAGGGGTAGGGGTGGGCGTCGGTACCGAGGCCGCGCAGGGTGATCGTGCCGGTCTGGCCGGGGACCAGTGCCTGCACCTCGGTGCCCGGGTAGCGCGACAACTGGCCCTGCTTGTCGAGGAGTTGACGTAGCTGTTGGTCGCTGAGCGAGTCCGAGCGGACGGTGAGGGACGCGGCCAGGCCGACGCTTTCCGGGCGGGTGGTGAAGCGGTCCAGGGTGGTCCAGGCGCCCAGGGCGATGGTGATGAGGAGCAGGGGAACGGCCAGGCGCGCCACGGCCGCCCAGGAGCGCAGCGGGCGGTGGAAGGCGCCGCGCCAGCCGAGGACCAGGGCCGGCGGGATCTTGAGGCCGAGGGCGCGCCGGGTCAGGCCGGATCCGCCGCCGGCGGTGGGTGTGGCGGCGCGGGCGACCGGCACCGGGGGCACCCGGCCCGCGCGCCATGCGGTCAGGCAGGTGGCCGCGCCGATGAAGGCCACCACGCCCCCGCACACGGCGAAGGGCAGCCAGGTGTGTTCGGGGAGTTGCGCCCACAGGGCCGTCGCCTCGCCGATCCGGCCGGGAATGAGGGGGCCGAGCAGCTGGGTGACCAGGGCTCCGAGGGTGACGCCCAGCAGCGCGAAGCCGAGGTGCAGGACGAGGAACATCCGGACCACCTGGCCCGGGGTGAAGCCGATGGCCTTGAGGACGGAGATGTCGCGGAGGTGGCCGCGGATCCTGGTGCTGATCGCGCCGCCGACGGCGAGCGCGGCGGCGAGCAGGGCACCGAGGCCGAAGAGGCCGAGCAGCCGCGCGAGCAGACTGTTGTCGCCGGCGGCCTCGGCCTTGGCCTGCCGCCAGGTGGAGACGCCGGTGATCTGGTCGGCGCCGAGCTGGGTGACCGCCCGCTGGACGACGTAGTCGGTGTCCTCGGGGTGGGTGAGCCGGAGGCCGATGGTGCGGCCGCGCTGGTCGGCGCCCGCGTCGGAGGCGGCGAGGGTCCCCGGGAGGACCCAGGCCACGCCCGGGGTCTCGCCGGCCCGGAAGGGGGCTTCGGCGGTGTCGGCGATGCCCACCACGTGCAGGGGCGCCGGGAAGCCGCCCAACGCAAGAGAATCGCCCGGTTTGGCCCAGATCGCCCGGGCTACCGAGCTGTCCAGCACGATGCCCCGGGTGGCTCCCGCATCGGTGCGCGGGTCGAGCCAGCGGCCCGCGACGGTCTGCGGGACGGCGGTCGCCGGACGTCCCCGGACGCCGCGCAGTTCGAGGGCCGCCCTGGCGCCGCCGGGCTGGAGGCTCGCGGTGGTACGCACCGTGGGGTACGGGCCGGCGGCGTCCCGCACCTCGTCCAGCGCGGCGAGCGAGCCGGCGCGGGCCCCGGCCTGGGCGTGGATCCAGACATGGGCACCGGAGGACTGGGTGAAGATCCGCTGCCAGGGGTCGGTGGAGTAGGAGAACAGGGCGGTGGCCAGCAGCAGGGAGATGGTGATCCCGGCGGTGGCCAGCACGATGAGCACGGCCGCGGGGCGGTGCGCTCTCAGATGTGCCTGGGTCCAGCGTGCTGCCGCTCGCACGGGTCAGCCCCGGAGCTTCAACACGTCGGACACGCCGGTCGCCGGGCGGCCCGGTTCACTGCCGAGGTGTGCGTCGTCGACGACCTGGCCGTCGAAGAAGCTGATCACCCGGTCCGCGGCACTGGCGATCCTGGCGTCGTGGGTGACCAGGAGGATGGTCTGGCCGCGCCGGTGGAAGCGGGCGAGCAGCCGCAGCACCTCCCGGGTGCCCTTGCTGTCCAGGCTGCCGGCGGGTTCGTCGGCGAGCAGCAGGCTGGGGGCGTTGACCAGGGCGCGGGCCAGGGCGACCCGCTGCTGTTCGCCGCCGGAGAGCTCACCGGGCGTGCAGTTCTCCTTGCCGGCCAGGCCGAGCTCGTCGAGCAGCTCGGTGCGGGCGGTACGGGCCTGCCGGGGGGAGCGGCCGGCCAGCAGCGCGGGCAGCTCGACATTGTCGGCGACGGAGAGGTTGGAGACCAGGTTGAAGAACTGGAAGACGATGCCGATGTGGTTGCGGCGCAGTTCCGCCCAGCGGGCCTCGCGGTAGCCGTCGACCTGGCGGCCGTCGAGCCACAGGGAGCCGCTGTCGGGGCGGTCGAGGCCGCCGAGAAGGTGCAGCAGGGTGGACTTGCCCGCTCCCGAGGGACCGGTGACGGCGACGAATTCCCCGCGCTCGACGGTCAGGTCGACGCCCCGTACGGCGTGTACGGGGGCGGCACCTTCCGGCCGGTGGGTCTTGACCAGGCCGGCTGCCCTCACTATCGGGCCGGACGGCTCGTCCCGGTTCATTCCAACTCCTCCTGACAACGCTCCAGCCAGTCCAGATCCGCCTGGAGATGCAGCATCGCGCCCTCGATCAGCAGCTGGGCGATCGGATTGCCCCGGTCCTCCACCGCCGCGAGTTTCGACAGGTCCCGCATGGTGTTGAGGTACTGGCGGCGCTGCTTGTTGATCAGGGTGATCCGGTCCGCGGTCCCGGTTTGCGAGGCGACGGCGAGCTTCATGAAGAATTCGTCCCGGACCCGCGGCTCGGCGGTCGCCTCGTCGAACCATGCGTCCACCGATTCCCGCCCCGCGGCGGTGATCCGGTAGATGCGCTTGTTGGGCCGGTCCGACTGCTCGACGTCCTCTCCCTCGATCAGGCCTGCCTTCTCCAGCCTGCTCAGGGTGACGTAGATCTGGCCGACGTTCGGCTGAGGGTATGCCGCGCCGAGGAGGTTCTCAAGAGCCTGCTTGAGTTCGTAGCCGTGTGCGGGTCCGCTGACCAACAAAGCCAGGAGTGGCAGCCGCACGCTCTTCCTCTCCCTCCCCGCCCTACATGCCGGTTATGTGAACTCATCCGGGTGTGAGCCGGTCGGTCGTCGTATCTCCCTGCGACATCTAGTATCCCGCATGGCTAACAGGTATACATGGGGCGGGCTGTCGGTCCAGTGTCCCGTCGACGCCTGGTTCAAGGAGGAGCCCATGCGGTGGAAGCGTGCCGCTGCCAGGGCTCTGCTGGTTTTTTCGCTGCTGTTGGCGGGGAGTGCGGGTGCCCGGGCCGGCGAGCCGCTCGGCGATCCGGACGGCCGCGGTCCGATCACGCTCGTGACGGGCGGCGACCTCACCGGCTATCTGCGCGGCGTCCTCGCCGGCTGGAACGACCGGCATCCGCGCGAGAAGGTGACGCTGGTCGAGCTGCCGGACGCGGCCGACGAGGTCCGGGCCCAGATGGTCACCGAGCTGCGCTCCCGCAGCGCCCGCTTCGACGTGTTGAACATCGACGTGGCCTGGACGTCGGAGTTCGCGGCCGCGGGCTGGATCAAGCCGGTGGACGGCGGACGGTTCCCGCTGAAGCGGTTCCTGCCTCCCGTGGTGGACACCGCCACCTTCCGGGGCCGGCTCTACGCGGTTCCGTACGTGACCAATGCCGGGCTGCTCTACTACCGCAAGGACGTGCTCGACCGGGAGGGCGCCCGACCGCCGCGCACCTGGGCCGAGTTGGCGCAGCTGGCGAAGACGGTCGCGCCCAAGTACGGACTGGACGGCTATGCGGGCCAGTTCCTGCCGTACGAGGGGCTGACCGCCAATGTCGTCGAGGCGGTGCAGTCGGCGGGCGGTTCGGTGCTCGCCGGTGAGGGCACGCGGGTGACCGTGGACTCCCCCGCGGCCCGGCGGGGTCTGTCGTTCCTGCTCGACGGGGTGCGCGAGGGGTGGATCCCCCGGCGCGCGCTGGCGTACAAGGAGGAGGAGTCCCGCAGGTCCTTCCAGGACGGCCATCTGCTGTTCCTGCGGAACTGGCCGTACGCGTACGCGTTGGCCGGCGGCCCGTCCTCGAAGGTGGCGGGGAAGTTCGGCGCGGTGCCGCTGCCGGGTCCCGACGGGCCGGGTGCCAGCGCGCTGGGCGGCTCCAATCTGGCCGTCAACGCGCATTCGCGGCATCCGGAGACGGCCGCCGAGCTGATCTCCTATCTGACGTCCGAGCCGGTGCAGCGCCGGGTGCTGACCGAGGGTGCGCTGCCGCCGGTGTGGGCGGACCTGTATACGGATCCGCGGCTGGTTCGGCGGTTCCCGTATCTGCCGACGCTCAAGCGGGCCGTGCTGACCGCCCGGCCGCGACTGAAGAGCCCGCGCTACGACCAGGTGAGCCTGGCGGTGCAGGCCGTCATGCACGACGCGCTGGTGCACCGGCTGAGCACGGACGCCACGGTCGCGCGTCTGGAGCGCGAACTGCGCGCCATCGTCAGCCGCGGCTGACCATCGCCTCACCCCCTCTCCTCTCGCTCTAGTTACTTGTTAAGTAACGGACACGCCTCAAAGCGCGCCAGAAGCCGGGACAAATCGGGGCACCTTCCCAGTAGTTTCTGTCTTTTCGTTGACACCGAAAAGACATGGCTACTTAACATGCATGCATAACAGCGACCCCGGCAGGCCGCACGGCATGCTCATGCAAGAACGGGATCACGGCAGATGCTCATTGCCACCGCAGACAACGGCTCCCCGGCCGAAGACGCGCCCTCCCTCTCCCTCACCGGCCCGGCCGCCCCCGCGGTCGGGTCGGCCACCGGGACCACCACGTCCCCGGACACGGCTCAGCGCTGGTGGCGCGATGCGGTGATCTACCAGGTCTACGTCCGCAGCTTCCTCGACAGCACCGGTGACGGCATCGGCGATCTGGCCGGTGTCCGCACGGGGTTGCCGTACCTGAAGAAGCTCGGGGTGGACGGCATCTGGCTCAGCCCGTTCTACCCCTCCCCGCAGCACGACCACGGCTACGACGTCGCCGACTACCGCGATGTCGACCCGGTCTACGGCGACCTCGCCGAGTTCGACCTGCTGGTGGCCGACGCGCACCGGCTGGGGCTGAAGGTCCTGCTGGACATCGTCCCCAACCACTGCTCCAGCGAGCACCCGTGGTTCCGCGCCGCCCTGGAGGACGGGCCGGGCAGCGAGGCCCGGGCGCTGTTCCACTTCGCCGACGGCCGCGGGGCGGACGGTGAACTGCCGCCCAACAACTGGCGGGCGATGTTCGGCGGCCCCGCCTGGTCCCGGGTCACCGAGGCGGACGGGACCGCCGGCCAGTGGTACCTCCACATGTTCACGCCCGAGCAGCCCGATCTGAACTGGCGCAACCCCGCGGTGCCCGCCGACTTCGACAAGGTGCTGCGCTTCTGGCTCGACCGCGGCGTCGACGGCTTCCGGATCGACGTGGCCGCCGGGCTCTACAAGCACCCCGAACTCCCCGACTCCCCCGACCCGTCGGCCGACGAGCGGACCCGCGACTCGGTCAACCCGCTGGCCTGGAACCAGCCCGAGGTGCACCAGGTGTGGCGCGACTGGCGTGCGCTGTGCGAGGAGTACACCGCCCGCGACGGCCGCGACCGGCTGCTGGTCGGCGAGGTCTCGGTCCGCACCCCGAGCGAGCAGGCCGCCTACGTCCGGCCCGACGAGCTGCACCAGGCGTTCTTCTTCCACCTGCTGACCGCGCGCTGGGACGTCGACACCTTCCGCACGGTGATATCCGAGGCGCTGACCGACATCGCGGGCACCGGCTCCACGGTCACCTGGGTCCTCAACAACCACGACCAGGTCCGGACCGTCACCCGGTACGCGACCGAACCCGGCGACCTGCCCGGGGACACCACCCTGGGCCCGGCGCGGGCCCGTGCCGCCGCCCTGCTGATGCTGGCGCTGCCCGGCGCGGCGTACATCTACCAGGGCGAGGAGCTGGGCCTGCCGGAGGTCGTCGACCTGCCGGACGAGGTCCTCACCGACCCGATCTTCCACCGCACGGGCAGCCGGCAGCACATCCGCGACGGCTGCCGGGTGCCGCTCCCCTGGTCCGGGCACGCCTCCCCGTTCGGCTTCACCTCGGGTACCGACGCGGCGCAGCCCTGGCTGCCGCAGCCGGAGTGGTTCGCCGAACACGCCACGGACCGGGCACTGTCCGACACCCGCTCGTTCTGGCACCTGTACCGCGACGGGCTGCAGCTGCGCCGCAGCCTCCCGCAGCTCGGCGAGGGAACGCTGCGCTGGCTCCCCTCCCCGCCCCAGGTCCTGGCCTTCGAACGCGGCGACGGTCTGGTCTGTGCCATCAACTTCGGCACCGAACCGGTGGCCGCCCCCGCCCCCGGCGCCCCGCTGCTGGCCAGCGGTGACTGCCCCACGGGGACGCTGCCCGGCTCCACCGCCGCCTGGTGGATGCACGCCCCCGGGTCCGCGTCCGTACCCGCCCCCCGATAGCCCCACACCCCCCTCCCCCGACGCCCCGCCAGTCCTCCCGAAGGGAAAACCATCATGAGACGACCCTCCGTACGACACACCCGAGCCGCCCTCTCCGGCGCGGCCGTGCTCGGCCTGGCGCTGTCCGCCACCGCCTGCGGCGGCGGCGCCTCCGCCGGTGGCGGCAAGCAGGAACTCAGCGGCCAGACCATCACCGTCGCCGGCGTCTGGACCGGCGTGGAACAGCAGAACTTCAAGAAGGTGCTGGACGGGTTCTCCGAGAAGACCGGCGCCAAGGTGGTCTTCTCCTCCACCGGCGACAACGTCTCGACCGTCGTCGGCAGCCAGATCGAGGGCGGCAACGCCCCCGACGTGGTGATGGTCCCCCAGGTCGGCGTGTTGCAGCAGTTCGCCAAGAAGGGCTGGCTGGCGCCGCTCTCGTCGGAGATCAGCGCCGAGGCCAAGCGGAACTTCGCGCAGGTCTGGACGGACTACGGCACGGTCGACAAGACGTACTACGGCCTGTACTTCAAGGCCTCGCACAAGTCGACGGTCTGGTACAGCCCGGAGGCCTTCTCGCAGGCCGGGGTGAAGCCCGCGAAGACGTACCAGGAGATGCTGAAGTCGGGCCGCACCCTCTCCGACTCCGGTGTGCCGGCCTTCTCGGTCGCCGGTGAGGCCGGCTGGCCGCTCACCGACTGGTTCGAGAACATCTACCTCTCCCAGGCCGGACAGGAGAAGTACGACCAGCTGGCCGCCCACAAGCTCCCGTGGACCGACGCCTCCGTGGTCAAGGCGCTGACCACGCTCGGCAAGCTCTTCAGCGACAAGAACCTGGTGGCCGGCGGCGGTTCGGGCGCACTGCGCACCGACTTCCCCGAGTCCGTCCAGCAGGTCTTCGGCCCCGAGCAGAAGGCCGCCATGGTCTACGAGGGCGACTTCGTCAGCGCCCTGGTCACCGACGAACTGCACAAGAAGGTCGGCGAGGACGCCAAGTTCTTCCCCTTCCCGTCGGTCGACGGCGGCAAGGCGCCGGTGGTGAGCGGTGGTGACGCCGCGGTGGTGCTCAAGGCCGGCAAGAACAAGAAGGCCGCGATGGACCTGGTCAAGTACCTGGCCACGCCCGAGGCGTCGGCGATCTGGGCCAAGGCCGGCGGCTACATCTCGCCCAACAAGAAGGTGCCGGCGTCCGCCTACCACGACGAGGTCACCCGCGATGCGGCCAAGTCGCTGACCGGAGCCGGGAATTCCGTCCGCTTCGACATGTCCGACCAGGCACCGGCGGCGTTCGGCGGCACCCAGGGCGCCGGCGAGTGGAAGCTGCTGCAGGACTTCCTGCGCGACCCGTCGGACCCCAAGGGCACGGCCCAGAAGCTCGAAGCGGCCGCGGCCAAGGCGTACGGAAAGTAAGGACCGAGGCTCCAGCCATGCCTGCCACCACTTCTGCGGTGCCGCCCGCCACCACGCGCGGCGGCCCGCCCCTCCCCCCTGGCGGCACCGCCCGCCGGACGGCCGCCGCCCCCGCGCGGCGCGCCGTCCGGCGGCGCCGCCGGATCGCCGCGGTGTTCCTCTTCCCCGCGCTGTTGCTGCTGGGGGCGCTGGTCGCGTACCCCATCGTGTTCTCGGTCATCCGCAGCATGTACGACGCCTCGGGTGACACCTTCGTCGGGGTCGGCAACTACACCCAGATGTTCCAGGACCCGGCCACGCTCCGGGCCATCCGCAACAGCGCGATCTGGGTCGTCTTCGCCCCCGCGCTGCTGACCGGACTCGGTCTCGTCCTGGCCGTGCTGACCGAGAAGATCCGCTGGAAGACGGCGTTCAAGCTGCTGATGTTCATGCCGATGGCGATCTCCTTCCTCGCCGCCGGCATCATCTTCCGGCTCGCCTACGAGCAGGACCCGCAGCGCGGTGTGCTCAACGCGGTCACCGTCGGCATCCACAACTCCTTCCAGGGCGACTCCACTTCGTTCCCGACGGCCAAGGCGCGGATCGGCGACAAGCAGCTGACCAAGGGCCCGGACGGCGGTTACCGCACGGCGCGGCGCACCGACCCCGGGCACATCGTCAACCTCGGCCTGGTCGGGGTGGCGCCGAAGGACATGCCGCACGCGGCGCGCCCCGCGGCCGGGGCCGCCAAGTCCCCGGCCGGCCACGGTGAACTGCGCGGGGTGGTCTACCTCGACTTCACCCCCGGCGGTGGCGGCAAGCCCGGCACCGTGGACCGCACGGAACGCGGGCTGCCGAAGCTCACCGTCGAGGCCGTCGACTCCCGGGGGAAGGTGGCGGGCACGGCGACCACCGCGGCCGACGGCTCCTACCGGCTGACCGGGCTGGCTCCGGGCTCGTACGCCCTGCAGCTGCCCGGGAAGGACTTCGCCCCGCCGTACGAGGGCATCGCCTGGCTCGGCCCGACCCTCATCACCCCCGCCATCATCGGCGCCTACATGTGGATCTGGACCGGTTTCGCCCTGGTCCTCATCGGCGCCGGGCTCTCCGCGATGCCGCGGGACGTGCTGGAGGCCGCGCGGATGGACGGCGCGAACGAGTGGCAGGTCTTCCGCCGGATCACCGTGCCGCTGCTCGGCCCCGTCCTGGGCGTGGTGTTCGTGACGATGGTGATCAACGTGATGAAGGTCTTCGACCTCGTCTACATCATCGCGCCCGGACCCGTACAGCAGGACGCCAACGTCCTGGCCCTGCAGATGTGGCTGGTCTCCTTCGGCGGTGGCAACAACCAGGGACTGGGCAGCGCCCTCGGCGTCCTGCTGCTGCTCCTGGTGGTGCCGGCCATGGCCCTCAACATCCGTCGCTTCCGCAGGAGCCAGTCATGACCACCGTCCAGCAAACCGTCACGCCGCGCAGGCGGTCGGCCCGCCCGGCGAAGCGGATCAGCCGTGCCGTGATCCAGCTGTTCCTGCTCGTCGTCGGGCTGATCTGGCTCACCCCGGCCGCCGGTCTGTTCGTCTCCTCGCTGCGTTCGGAGGAGGCGAACGCCAACAGCGGATGGTGGACGGCGCTGACCGCGCCCAGCCGGCTGTCGCTCGACAACTACGCGGCGCTGCTGAAGGATTCGGGCATCGTCCAGGCCTTCTGGAACACCGTGCTGATCTCGGTGCCCACCACGATCGCCGTCGTGGTGATCGCCGCGCTGGCCGGCTACGCCTTCGCCTGGATGGACTTCCCCGGCCGGGACTGGATCTTCCTGGTCGTGGTCGCCATGCTGGTGGTGCCGGTCCAGATCGGCCTGTTGCCGGTGGCCAAACTGTTCGGTGCGCTCGGCCTGTTCGGCTCCATCCCCGGCGTCATCCTCTTCCACACCGCGTACGGTCTGCCGTTCGCCATCTTCCTGCTGCGCAACTACTTCGCGGAGATCCCCAAGGAGATGCTGGAGGCCGCGCGGATGGACGGCGGCGGGGAGTGGCGGATCTTCTCCCAGCTGATCCTGCCGCTGGGCCGCCCGGCCATCGCCAGCCTGGCCATCTTCCAGTTCCTGTGGGTCTGGAACGACATGCTGGTCGCCCTGCTGTTCGCGGACAACGAGTCGCAGCCGCTGACGGTCGCCCTGCAGTCGCAGATGCGGCAGTTCGGCAGCAACATCGGCGTGCTGGCGCCCGGCGCCTTCCTGTCCCTGATCGTGCCGCTGATCGTGTTCTTCGTGTTCCAACGGCACTTCGTCCAGGGGATCATGGCCGGTTCGGTCAAGTAGTCCCGGGCGCCTCCCCCGCCCGACGCGCAAGGGCCCGCTGTCCAGCACAGCGGGCCCTTGCGCGTGTCCGTGCGCGCGCCAAGCAGTGGCCCGGTGCGCCGGGGCCGGTTGTCGTCCCGATCTGCTGAGCCGTGCCCGGCGGTCGGTTGGGCGGCATACCCATGACCCGGCGGACAGCCCCTAGCTGTCGATCCTGACCGCGATGCCGTCGAGTACGAAGTCGAGTCCCGTCTCGAACTGCCAGGCCGCGTCGTCCTTGCGCCCGGCCCCGAGGGCGTAGCGCCGGTAGGTCGGGTAGCGGCCGGTCTCCATCAGATAGGTCATCTGGGGTGCGAGCGCGCGGCGTGTTTCGTCGCCGCTGGCCCAGCCGTTGTCCTCCATGTACTGGCGTAGCGCCACCTCGGACTGCGCCGCGCCGTGCACATAGGCGTTGACCGCGCGGAAGGCGGCCATCATCGAGTCGGTGTCCATGCCGTGGCCGTCGAGCGCGGCAAGCTGGCGTTCCGCGACCGCCATCCGGTTCGGCGTCAGCACGAAGTGCGGTGTGGGCAGCTGGGCCAGCCAGGGATGCCGCAGCATCATGGCGCGACTGGCCAGTGCGTAGGCGCGCAGGATGTCGCGCCAGCCGGTCAGCTCGTCGGGTACGGCGAGTTCCTCAGTGACCTGGTCGACCATCAGCGCCCACAGGTCGTCCTTGCTCGAGACATGGCGGTACGCGGCCATGGGTGCGACGCCCAGCTCGGTGGCGAGGCGGCGCATGGTGACGGCGGCGAAGCCCTCGGCGTCGGCGACCTGCACTGCCACCGCGGCGATCTTCTGCGGCGTCAGTGAGGCGCGGGGCGCGGCGGCGGGGCGCTCCATGCGTTCCCACAGCACGGACGCATCCGCATCTCTGCTCTTCTTCTGGGCTGCCACGAGTGGGCTCCTCTCCGGCCGACCGTTCGTGTACAGCGTATCGCCAGTAGACGGCGTACACAGCGACGTGTACGTTGTACGCATCCCAATACGTCGTACACATCAGGGGGGATTTCCCATGAGCGAGCAGCCGCAGCAGCTCCGCGTAGCGGTCGTCGTCGGCAGCACCCGGGAGGGCCGCTTCGCACCCGTCGTCACGCGGTGGATCAAGAGCCACCTCGACCAGCGCGACGACATGAGCGTCGACGTCGTCGACCTGGCCGAGACCCCACTGCCCACCGTCTTCCCGGCCTTCGGTCAGCCGCCCGCGCCCGGCACCGAAGAGGCCCTCGCCGAGGTCTCACCGCGCCTGGCGGCCGCCGACGCGTTCGTGTTCGTCACGCCGGAGTACAACCACAGCTTCCCGGCGTCCCTGAAGAACGCCATCGACTGGCACAACGAGCAGTGGCACGCCAAGCCGATCGGCTTCGTCTCCTACGGCGGCATCTCGGGCGGCCTGCGCGCGGTCGAGCAACTCCGGCTCGTCATGGCGGAGTTGCACGCGACCACCATCCGCAACACGGTCAGCCTGCACAACGCCTGGGGCCTGTTCGACGAGGAGTACGCGATGAAGGACACGCAGAGCGACGCCGCGGCCAAGACGATGCTCGACCAACTCGCCTGGTGGGCCCAGGCACTGCGGGACGCCAGGAACGCCCGCCCCTACACCGCCTGATGCCGCGTCAACAACACTGGGGGAAAACCATGAATCAGCGTATGGGAGAAACCGCGCCCAAGACGGCGGAGCCCGGTGCCGACCAGTCGCCGGCCATGGCGCCACCGTCGCGCCTCGCCATCCTGGGACTGCTGCTCGGCATCATCCTGGCGACACTCGACGGCACGATCGTCGGTACCGCCCTGCCCACGATCGTCGGCGACCTGGGCGGCCTGGACCACTTCTCCTGGGTGGTGACTGCCTATCTGCTCACCACTGCCGTCTCCACCCCGATCTGGGGAAAGGCCGGCGACCTGTACGGCCGCAAGGGCAGCTACCTGACCTCGATCGCGGTCTTCCTCGTCGGGTCGGTGCTCTGCGGACTCGCCCAGGACATGGGGCAGTTGATCGCTTTCCGGGCACTCCAGGGACTCGGCGCGGGCGGCCTCTTCGTGGGTGCGCTCTCCCTCCTCGGGACGCTCCTGCCGCCCGCGCAGGCGGGCCGCTCCCAGTCGATGATCGGCGTACTGCTGCCGGTCGCCATGATCGGCGGCCCGCTGCTCGGCGGCTTCCTCACCGACCAGCTGGACTGGCGCTGGGTCTTCTACGTCAACGTGCCCGTCGGCGCCGCCGCACTCCTGATCGTCGGGCTCTGCATCCGACTGCGCGGCGAGCGCGGCCCGGCCCGCATCGACTTCCTGGGCGCCGCACTCCTCACGGCGGGCGTTCTGGCGCTCACCCTGATCGGGACCTGGGCCGGCGCGGCGTACGACTGGCTCTCACCGCAGATCGCGGGGCTCGCCGCACTCTCGGTGGGCGCCCTCGGCTGGTTCGTCCACGTGGAGCGACGAGCACCCGAACCCATCATCCCGCCGCGCCTGTTCCGCGACCGCAACTTCACGCTCGCCCAGGTGCTGAGCTTCCTGGTGGGCGCGGCGATGCTGGCCGCGGCGAGCTATCTGCCGCAGTACATGCAGTTCGTACGGGGCATGTCGTCGACGGAAAGTGGGCTGCTGCTGCTCCCACTGATGCTCGGCATGATGGGCGCGCAGCTGTTCATCGGGCGGGCGGTGGCCAACGGCGGCGGGTACCGCGGGTACCCCATCGCGGGCGGCGCGGTCGCCACGGCGGGCGCCCTGGCCCTGCTCATGGTCGGCGCGGACACCGCCACGGCGGTGGCCTCCGCGCTGACGCTCGTCCTCGGCCTGGGCCTCGGCTGTCTGATGCAGCCCGCGATGCTCATCACCATGAACAGCGCGGAGCCCCGCGACATGGGCGCGGCCAGCGGCACCACCACGCTGCTACGGACCATCGGTGGCTCGCTCGGCGTCGCCGTGCTCGGCTCCCTCTACACCGGCCGCATGGCCGCCACTCTCACGGACCGGCTCGGCGGGGACGGGGAGCGGCTCGCCGGCGGCCACGAAGTGACCCCCGCGGTGTTGCTCGGGCTGCCCGACGGGGTGCGGGACGCCTTCCGTGCCGGGGTCACCGGCGGACTGCACAGCGTCATGATCGGCACGGCCGCGCTGTGTGCCGTCGCCTTCGCGGCCGCCTGGCTGATCCGCGAGGTGCCGCTGCGGACGGCCCCGGGGGCGGCGGACTAGGCAGGGTCTGGCGGGTCAGGGGCGAGGCCACAGCCAGATCGCGGCGACGGTCACAGTGCCGTGGAAGATGTAGGCCCTCTTGTCGTAACGCGTCGCCACCGCCCGGAAGTTCGTGAGTCGATTGGTGGTTCGTTCCACTTCGTTGCGACGCTTGTGGAGCATCTTGTCGAAGCCGGCGGGCCGGCCCCCCCTGCTGCCTCTGCATTGTCCTGGCAGGTCTTCCACCTCCCGAACCGTGCCGGCAGGTCCCGCCATGGAAGGCCGGTCCGCTGCCGGAAGAGGATGCCGTTGATCACTCTGCGGTGGCTCTTCCAACGGCCACCTCGTCCCACGTTCTCGGGTAAGTGCGGCTCCAAGCGAGCCCATTCCTCATCGGATGCATCACCCCGCCCCATGCTGACCGGAACGATCAGCTGACAGGTCAGTCACACCGACCCGTCGGACAGGCCCTGAGCCCGCGCGCGGTGGGGTTCCCCGGTCGTGCAGTGCGTCAGCAGTGCCGCGGTCGCGTCATCGACCACGCGGTAGCGCACCACCCGGCCGTCCTTCGCGCCCTCGACCACGCCGGCGGCCCGTAGCAGACGCAGCGCCTGGGAGACCGCGGTGTCCTTCATGCCGGTGGCGACCGCCAGGTCGGAGACGGCGATGGGACCGGCCCGGTGGAGGGCGAGCAGCAGGGCGAGGCGCCCGGGATCGGCGAGCAGCGCGAAGCGGTCGGCCCAGGCCCGGACCTCGCCCGGCTCACCGATGGCGGCGATGGCGTCGCAGACGCGGTGGCCGTCGATGGTGCGGTGGTCGGCGCGCTCGGCCGGGACGAGATGCATGAGGACATCTTCGCAGGTCGCAGAGTGTGATCTTCGATACCTGCACAGTTGTGCAGGCTTGAAGACATCGCCGGGCGACCCGTAGGGTTGGCGCGCCGTGGTGCTCGGGAAGACCGGTGACGGACCTCGTGGTCCCAGTCCGGAGCGGCCCTCGCCACTGTGATCGGGGAGTTCTCGTCCCGTTTCGTGCACCTTGCTGGGTGGACGGAGCCACTGGCCGCAGCCCGCGGTTGGGAAGGCAGGGACGGGCACGAGCGGCAGCGAACCCGTAAGCCAGGAGACCGGCCACGGCATCTCACGAAGTGATCCACGAGGTGCTGGAGCGTGACCGCCGGATGGCCCTGTCCACCGATACCCCGACCACCCCTGCCCCCGCCACGTTCCGCTGGCGCCGGCAGGACACCGTCCGCACCGCGGGCCTGATGGCCGTCATAGCCGGCCTGCATGTCGTCGCCTTCGGCGTGCTGTTCCTGCTCGTGGTCCCCCACCACTACTCCGTCGGCAGCCAGGTCTTCGGCGTCGGACTCGGCATCACCGCCTACACCCTGGGCATGCGGCACGCCTTCGACGCCGACCACATCGCCGCGATCGACAACACCACCCGCAAGCTGATGGCCGACGGCAAGCGTCCGGTGTCGGTGGGCTTCTGGTTCGCCCTCGGCCACTCCAGCGTCGTGGTCGTCATGGCGGCCCTCGTCGCCGGGGGCGCCCAGCTCGCCGGCGCCCTCCTCAACGATGAATCCCGTACCCACCAGATCCTGGGCACCATCGGCACCACGGTCTCGGGCACGTTCCTCTACCTCATCGCCGCCCTCAACCTCATCGCGCTGACCGGGATCTGGCGGGTCTTCCGCGGGATGCGCGAAGGACGTTACGACGAGGCCGAGTTGGAGCAGCAGCTGGATTCCCGGGGCTTCATGAACCGCTTCCTGGGTCGGTTCACCCGCTCCATCTCCCGCCCCGGCCAGATGTTCCCGCTCGGCTTCCTCTTCGGGATCGGCTTCGACACCGCGACCGAGGTCACGCTGATGGTGATGGCGGGCAGCGGCGCCGCGGCCGGCCTGCCCTGGTACGCGGTCCTGTGCCTGCCGCTGCTCTTCGCCGCCGGCATGAGCCTGTTCGACACCCTCGACGGCACCTTCATGAACTTCGCCTACCAGTGGGCGTTCTCCAACCCGGTCCGGAAGGTCTACTACAACCTCACCATCACCGGCCTGTCCATCGCCGTCGCCCTCTTCATCGGCACCATCGAGCTGGTGACCGTGCTCCACGACAAGCTGGGCCTGAGCGACCCGGTGACCGGCTGGATCTCCGGCCTCGACCTCGACAACGTCGGCTTCCTCATCGTCGGCCTGTTCGTGGTGGTGTGGGCCGCGGCGCTGGCGTACTGGCGCCTGGCCGGCGTCGAGAAGCGCTGGGCGGCGCGCTCGGCGGGCAACGGCTGAGGCGGGCGGGTCCACCAGCCGGCGCTGGGGCACTTCGCGTTCCCGGGGCCGCGAATCCTTCGGCAGGCGGAGGGGACGAGCCGTCGGAGCGCCGCGGCCCGGCCCCTCCGGAGGCTCAGCGCACTTCCTGGATGCGGATCAGGTTGCCGGCCGGATCGCGGAAGGCGCAGTCGCGGACGCCGTACGGCTGCTCGGTCGGCTCCTGGACGACCTCCGCATCGCCGGCCTGCACGCGCTCGAAGGTGCCGTCGAGGTCCTTGGTGGCCAGCAGGATCCAGCCATAGGTGCCCTTGGCCATCATCTCGACGATGGTGCGACGCTCGTCGTCGGTGATGCCGGGGTCGGCGGCCGGCGGCGCCAGGAGGATCGACGTGTCGGGCTGGCCGGCGGGACCGACCGTGATCCAGCGCATCTTTCCCTTCCCGACGTCGTTGCGGACCTCGAAGCCGAGGGTGTCGCGGTAGAAGGCCAGGGAGGCCTCCGGGTCGTCGTGCGGGAGGAAGCTGGTGTGAATGGTGATGTCCATGGCTCTCACGCTAGAGGCCATCGGTGACCTGCGCTTCTCGATTCCTGATCGGTCGGGTCACCTGTTTCGCCACGCACGGCGGCAGCTCCGCCGGTGCGAGCGCCGCCTGGCGCCGGTAGGCACTGGGCGGCATCCCGACCAGCTCGGTGAAGCGCGTGCTGAAGGTGCCCAGCGAGGAGCAGCCGACCTCGAAACAGACCTCGGTGACGCTGAGGTCGCCCCGGCGCAGTAGCGCCATCGCGCGCTCGATGCGCCGCGTCATCAGATAGGCGTAGGGCGACTCGCCGTACGCGAGCCGGAACTGCCGGCTGAGGTGCCCGGCCGACATGTTCACGCCACGGGCGAGCGCCTCGACGTTCAGCGGCTGCGCGTACTCCCGGTCGATCCGGTCGCGGACGCGGCGCAGCAGCGCGAGGTCGCGCAGGGATGGCGCGGTGCTGGATCTGCTGGTCACCTGCGTGATCGTGCCATGTCCCGCCGGGGTTGCCCAGCGTCGCCGGTTCCCGCGAGGGCGCCGGGGGGCCGCCGGTTACTTCCGCCAGCCGCGCAGGGTGGCGTGGATCGTGGTCCGGAGGCTGCTCTCGGCGGTGGCCGCGTCGAGGGCCCCGGCCAGTTCGAGGGTCACGAGCCCGTGCAGGGTCACCCAGAACGAGAGGGCGATCGAGGTCGCCTCGCCGGCGAGGAGGGACTCCGCCAAGGCACGGTCGATCGCCGCGAGGAGCGGCCGGACCGGGTCGGCGGTACCGACGGCGCCCGACGGATCGAAGGACTGCACCCCGCCGAACAACACCGTGTAGAGGTGGCTGTGTTCGCGTCCCCATCGCCGGTACGCGACGGCCAGCGCGAAGAGGTCGGCGAGCGGGTCGTCGGAGGTCGGTACCGCGGACAGGTCCTGGTACAGGCCGGCGACCGCTCTGTCGCGCACCTCACCGATCAGCCCGTCCTTGCCGTCGAACAGCGAGTACACCGCCGTCGTCGACGTCCCGGCGGCCGTGGCCAGGGCGCGGACCGTCACCAGCTCGCGCGGACGGGTGGCGAACATCTCGGTCGCGCATGCCACGAGCCGCTCTTTGACGGTGTCGTCGTTCGTTTTCGGCCTACCCACGGGACCAACCTACCCAGCTCTGATAACGTCGTTTTGAAACGCTGTTCTGAAACACTGTTCCGCAAGCCGGTCGGGAGCTCACCCCTCGCACCGGACCAAGAAACGGGGTCGTCATCGCCATGCCACCGTCCGTCATACGTTTCCTCCGCGCCGCAGGGCGCCTGCTGCTGGCTCTGGCTGCCGTCGCGGGCCTGGTCGTCGTCTTTCTCGCGCTGCTCGTCCTCACGGACGGCGCCGGCTCCGGCCTCGCCGCCTGGCTGACGACCCTGGCAGTCGCGACGGTCCTCGCGCTGTGGCGGGGCCGGCGCCGTACCCGGCCGGCGCGGCTGGTGCCGTTCGTGCCGGTGGTCGTCGCGGCGGCATTGACGGCGTCGGTCTGTCTCCCGACCGTGCCCTCGGCGCGGCGCTACCCGTCCGCCCTGCCGTTCGTGGCCACGCAGCACTGGCGCCTGGCCACGGGCAGCCGGGTCGCGGTGTACCACTATCCGCCCGCAAAGGCCGCCACCCGACGGCCCGTTCCCCTCGTCTACCTCAACGGCGGCCCGGTTCGCAGCATTTCGCTCCTCGACCACCGGTTCCTCCAGTTGCTGGCGCGCCGGGGCTACGACGTCCACGCCTATGAGCAGGCCGGCGGCGGACGCAGCGACCTGCTCCCCATGGAGCAGTACACGATCTCCAGGTCGGTCCGTGACCTCGGCGCCTTCCTCGACCGTCTGGGCCGCGGCCGGGTCGACGTCCTCGGGTTCTCCTCGGGCGGCGCCGTGCTCACCCGGGCCCTGGCCGACCCGCACATCGCCGCACGGGTCCACCGGGCGGTCATCGCCGAACCCGGGCCGATGGACGGCCCCACCGCCCGGATCGCCGGCCACAAGGGACGGAAGTCCGCGCGCGGCCTCGCGCCGGCCCTGACCGGACCGCGCTCCACGCATGTCCCCCGCTACGCCGTCGCCTTCGGCCTCCTGCAACTCGGGCTCCTCACCCCGGAGAACGGGCTGGTCGGACAGGCCGAGGGCGACAACGCGTTCACCGCCGCCGACCTCGGCGACGACACCGCGTCCGCCTACTGCGCGCGGGACGCCCACCGCATCCCCGTAGAGGACACCGCACGGAACTTCTCCTTCAGTCCCGCCGCCAGCCTCCGCATCCAGCGGACGGTCAGGGACTCGCCCTCCCTCACCGCGCAGCTGCGGCGCTCCCGGACCCCCGCCATGCTCATGATCGCCGAGTGTTCCTCCCAGGTCCGCCAGTGGGAGACCGCCGTCCTCGCCAACGACCCCGCCGTCCAACGCACGCAGTACCTGCCCGGCGTCGGACACCACATGTGGAACGGCCTCGACGCCAACAGCGAACGGGCCTACGCCGCCCTCACCGCATTCCTCCAGAACAAACCGGCCCCCCTCCCCAACTACCCGACCCGCGACGACATCCCGGCCTTCCTTCGCGAACACAGGTGAGGGTGGGTGGGCTGCCGGCGACGGGGTCACGGAAGTCGCGTCGAACTCCCCTACCGCTGAAGCCGGTTCACCCACCACCAGAGCCGGTTCGCACCGCTAGAACGCCCTGACGGGGATACGGACCAGGATTTCCCGGACGCCCGCGCCCAGGCCGGAGACGAGCGCGCCGCCCACCCACGCCGCCGTAGGGGCCAGGAACACCGCCCCGGTCGCCAGGACGGCGACGGCCGCCCCCACGCTGGCCGCGAAGTCGTCCTGGTGGGTGATGACCTTCAGCTGCACCCGGAGGTCCCCGGACACCTGTGCCTCGCCCTCGGTCACCGGCTGGGACTTGAAGACGCGCATGCTCCCGGTGTAGATCAGCGCCCGTTCCGCGGGGTCGAACTCCACCCGGAGGAAAGCCGTTTCGTCGCCGATGGTCCCGCCGATCCTGGGGCTTCCGTCCAGATCGACGCGCAGGCTGACCGACTCGTACAGCGACCCGATCGCGGCCCTGGACTCCGACCGCAACCGGGAGCAGAGCTGGTCCAGGGCCACGCCCCCGATGGCCCGGGCGGTGCCGGAGGCGACCGCCGCATCCAGTGCCTTGAAGTCGGGGGAGACCTCACAGCCCAGGTCGTACGCCTGCTGGCTCCAGGAGACCTTCAGGGGCCCGTTGACCCAGAGCTCCACGCGGATGCCGGGGCCGTCCCATTCCGCGACCTGTCCCTGGAGCGTGTAGATCAGGGACGGCGAGGGGCCGACGCTCTCCGGCAGTTCGGTGACCTCGAAATCCGAAACGGAGAGGAGCAAGGGGACGCCTTCTCCGAAGGGGGCGTGGCCCGGATCGACCAGCTCCATCAGACGGTTCCAGGTGGCCGCGCCCACGTCCACCCGGGCGTCGGCGATCAGGCCGTCCTGGACCGTCTGGAAGGTGCGGATCGCCTCGGAGAGCTGGTTCGAGGCGTTCCCCTCCTCGATCGGTGGGAGCTCGTCCAGTGAGGTCCCACCGGCGGGCAGGCCGACGGCATCCAGGAGTTCGGCGACCTCCTGCTGATCGGAGGCGTGGTTGGGGCACTGGGTGCCCGCGTTCGTGAGGCCGACCGCCTCATGCAGTCCCCATGGCATGGCCGATTTCCCTCATCCGGCGGCGCGCACGGCGTCGAGGAGTGAACTCATGACCTCGCGCTCCTGGTGCCCCATTCGGACACGGGGCCCACGGGCGCAGTTCCACCGTACGACGCCTGGGGCCGGCAGGCAGCTCGACCACCACCGCGGGGCCACCGCACCTCCCCACCTGGGCATGCGGCGGCCGGCGGCGAGCGGACATCATCGGCGATGCGGCCTGAGGCCGGCCGGTTCGGCCGGCCTCAGAACTCAGAAATCCGTCCCCGTGAGTTCGCTGGAGAGTGCCCAGAGCCGGGCGGCGGCTTCGGGGTCCGTGGCCCAGGGTTTGACGCCGCCGACGAGCATGTCGTCGGTCGCGGCCGGGTCCGCGATGTCACAGTCCTGGCAGTAGGCGCCGCCGTACGCATCGAGGAGCGGGGAGGTCGCGGCCCAGACCGCGGTGGCTGCGCCCTGTTGGGGTGTCTTGAAGCCGTCGGCGGGCCGGCCGTCGGGGGTCACCCACCCGTGCGCGAGCCACTCTTCGCGGGGGACGTGGCGTTGCAGCGGAGTGAGGATGCTGCCCGGGTGCACGGCGAAGGCACGCGGTCCGTTCGCCGCGCCGAGGCGGTCGAGATGGCGGGCGAAGAGGGCGTTGGCGGTCTTGGACTGGGCGTAGGCGAGCCAGCGGTCGTAGCCGGTACGGAAGTGGAGGTCGTCCCAGCGGATGTCGGACAGGAAGTGCCCGGAGGAGGCCACGGCCACCACCCGGGAGCCGGGGGCGAGACAGGGGCGGAGGCGGTTGACGAGCGCGAAGTGCCCGAGGTGGTTGATGGCGAAGTGGGCCTCCCAGCCGGGGCCGATGCGGGTCTCCGGGCAGGCCATGATGCCCGCGTTGTTGATGACGAGGTCGAGGGTGCGCCCGGTCCGGAGGAAGCGGTCGGAGAAGCTCCGCACGCTTTCCAGGTCGGCCAGATCGAGCGCCCGGACTTCGGCCCCGGGGACGTCCCGCAGGGCTCCCTCGGCGACGGCCACCCGTCGTGCGGGGACGATGACGCGGGCTCCGGCACGGGCCAGGGCGCGCGTCGCTTCCAGGCCGAGTCCCGAATATCCGCCGGTGACCAGCGCGGTGCTGCCGGTCAGGTCGATACCGGCGAGAACGTCGTCGGCCGTGCTCTGCGCGCCGAATCCGGTACCGATCTTCTGCTGCTTCATGATCATGCGGAGGACGCTAGAAGCTTGAGTGCGCGCTAGGTCAAGATACGGTTCGCTGCCGGAAAGGATGGAGGGGTGAGCTGGGTGAACGGAATGGATGAGACGGCGAACGGCATGTCCATAGGCAGGGTCGCCGAGTTGACCGGGATGAGCGTGCACGCGTTGCGGTTCTTCGAACGCGAAGGGCTGTTCCTGCGGGAGATCCCGCGCACCGCCGGCGGACAGCGCGTCTACGCGCAGGCGGATGTGGACTGGCTCGCGCTGTGCGACCGGCTGCGCGCCTCCGGCATGCCGATCGCCAGGATCAGGAAGTTCGCCGACCTCGTCCGCTCCGGTCCGGGCAATGAAGTCGACCGGCTGGCATTGCTGCGCGAGCACGAGCGCAATGTGGAAGCGAAGATGGCGGATCTCCAGGCATGCCTGGACGTCATCCACACCAAGGTCGTGACGTACGAGCAGCACCTCCGCGACGGAACGGCCGTGGGGGTGTGGGCCCCTACGCCGTAACGCGCCCGGTGCCCGGCCGGCGGGGTGGCCGGCCGGGCACCGCGACATGTGCGCGTACGAGAGCCGTGAGGCCAGCGGGCGCTCAATTCCCGCTGGACGCGGGTCAGTTGGTGCAGGTGTCGAGCATGGCCGACAGGGCGGTCTTCTCGTTGTCGGTGGTGGTGAGCTTCCAGACGGACTTGATGTGGGTGTAGTCCTTGGCGTAGGTGCACCAGAAGGCGTGGTTGGTGGGCTTCCAGTCCGCCGGCCCGCTGTCGCTCTTGGAGCTGTTGGAGGATTCCGAGGCGATCAGGAGCTGGGGGTCCTTGAGGTCGTTGCCGAAGGCCTTGCGCTGGTCGGCGCTCCAGGTGTCGGCGCCGGAGCGCCAGGCTTCGGCGAGCGGGACCATGTGGTCGATGGTCGCCTGGGCGACGTCGGTGACCGTGGTGTCGTCGTAGACGGAGTACCAACTGCCGCTGGTCGGCTGGCACTTGCCGGATTCATCGACGACGTCCTTGCCGTCGCGGGCCAAGACGTCCTGGCGGGTGGTGCAGCCGTCGGGCTGCTTGGCCCATATGTCGAACTTGTCGCGGGCGTAGCCGTCCATGGAGTGCGGGGGCGCGACGGTGAGGGCGGCGAGTTCGGCGCGGGCGGTGGACGTCGAGGGCGGGGCGGGCGGTTCCGCCAGCGCGGGTGCGGCGGCCAGGCCGATGAGGGTGACGGAAGCGGCGGACAGGCCGAGAACGGCACGACGCATGGGGTCTCCAGAAGTGTGGGGGGTGGGAGAGACACTTCAGGGAACCGCACAAGGAGGGCCGGGCGCTACGCGCGTTGAATGAACATGACACGCTCATTCCCCGTTCATTACCTACGCGTTGGGAAACCTCCCCCCGGCGCTCCCGTCGGCGAGCCGTCGTCGGCGGGAACGCCGGGCGGGGGTCAGGAGCTCAACGGGTGGTACCGCTCCAGTAGGCGTCGTCCCATCGCAACACGTCGGGGCTGAACTCGACCTCGGCCCGGTCGGCGGCGGCGGGCGGCAGCGAGAAGGCGTACTTGCCGACGGCCTTCCTGCCGGGCAGGAGGTATCCGGTGAGGACCTTCTGCCGGCCGCTTCCGTCGATCACCAGTTCCGCCGAGGCGCCGTCGGCGTCATTGACGTCGGGCAGCCCGGTCTCGATCGAGACCCGTTCCTTTCCGGTGTTGACCACCGTGACCGTGACCTGAACGGCCTTGTTCCCCTTGGCGTGGCCGTGGGCGAAGGCGTCCGGGACGAACGGCGTCGGCCTGTCCACGGTGACCTTCAGTCCGTTGCCGAAGGTGTACGACTTACCGAAGGGCAGATGCCGAGCCTTTTCCTCGGCTGCCGCCGCCTCCTTCTCCTTCTTGGCCTCCTTGACCTTCGCCCGGGCGTGGTCGACGACGTGCTTCACCGTCACGACGGTGAAGGCCGCACTGCCGGCCGCGATCAGCAGGCCGATGATGCCCATGACGACACCGGTGAGGGCCATGGCCCGGTTGGTGGCCAGGCCCTTGCGTGCGTGGCTCAGTCCTATGGAGCCGAAGACCAGGGCCAGCAGGGCCGGCAGCCAGGAAATCCAGAACAGGATGATGAGCACGCCGAGGCCGATGCCGACGAGGCCGAGCACCAGAGCCGTGATGCCCATGCCGTTACGGGGCTGTTGAGCGGTCTGCACCGGGTACGGCAGGCGGGGTACCTCACCCGCCGCGGACGTCGGCGGGGCCCACGGATCGTGGTCCGGCGACGGTCTCCCCGAGGACGAGGAGCCGTCGGAAGAGGTGGGCGTGGTCATGCGAATCCCTTCGGGCACACAAGGCACTCGGACCTGCCCGAGTAGTTTTCGATTTTATTGCCTCACGCCGCCGCTGACGGACCCCCGTAGTGGGCGCAGATGCTGCTAGATGGGCATTTATCTGCAATGGGCCACATCTTGATGTGATCTTCGTCGGAACCTGCACCTTGAGGCGACCTCTCGGCAAAGAAAGGTGCTCCCGTCCCGTAGATTCCGGGCGACGGGGAGATCATCGAGCCGAATGACGGCTCCCTCCTTCGGGTTTGGCGGAACGCACGCGCCAGCAGGCGTTCGCGTATTCAGGTTTTTTTGGGGGGCACCGTGCGGCACGGCCGCATATCCATCTGCGCCGGTCCGGCCGCGCTCGCGCTCGGGCTCGGACTGTGGGGCATCACGCGCGAGCACAGCATGTGGCGGGACGAGGCAGCGACCTGGCAAGCGGCACACCGGCCGCTGAGCGAGATAGCGCACATGGTCGGCCAGGTCGACGTCGTCCACGGCTTGTACTACGCGGTGATGCACACCGTCTTCGCCCTCTTCGGCGACAGTCTGGTCGCCCTGCGGCTGCCCTCGGTGCTCGCCACCGCCACCGCATGCGCGCTGACCGCGCTGGTCGGCGCCCGACTCTCCACCCGCGTGGCGGGGGCGGCCGGCGGACTGGCCCTGGCGGTCGTCCCGGCAGTGCAGGAACACGCGCAGGAGGGGCGGTCGTACGCCCTCGTGCTCGCTTTCGTCGCACTCGCCACCTGGTTGCTGGTCAGGGCACTGGAACGGCCGGGCGGCCGGCGGTGGGCCGGGTATGCGGCGGCCACGCTGATCGCCGCGTGGCTCAACTGGTTCTCGCTGTTCGCGCTCGTCGCGCACGGCGTCACCGTGGTGGCCGCCCGGCCCGGCCGAACTCGCCTTGTCGGGTGGCTACTTGCCGCCTCGGCGGCCGTTGCCGCAGCCCTGCCGGTGATCCTGACCAGCCGGGCCCAGGCGTCGCAGGTCTCCTGGATCAAGCCGCTCGGCTGGTCGACGGTACTCGGGGTGCTGATCACCGTGGCGATCGCGGCCCTCTGCACGCGCCTGCCGCAGGCACGCGGGTCGGCGACCGCGCGGGAGGACGCGCCGCGGGCACGCCTGAACCTCGCGGTCGTCGCGCTCCCGCTCTGTGCGGTGCCCCAGGTCGGCCTGGCGTTGATCTCCGTCGTCAAACCCCTCTACGTCACCCGCTATGTGCTGTTCGCCTACATAGGTCTCGCGCTCCTGATCGGCGTCCTGCTCGCCGCGATCGCCGCACGTCTCACGGCGGACGCCCGTGTGCTGCTCCCTCTCGCCCTCACCCTGGCCCTCCTGGCGCTGCTCCCGATCGAACTCCGGCTGCGTACCGAACAGAGCCGTATCGACGACGTACTGAGCGCGGCGGCCAGGGTCGGCCAGCTGCGCGACACCGCCGACGGCGTCCTCTACATTCCCGCCGCGCGCCGCGACACCGCTCTCGTGTCGCCACAGGCGTTCGCCGGGCTGCGGGATCTGGCCCTGGCCCAGGGGCCGGTGGAGTCAGGCACGCTGAAGGGCATAGAGGCCGGCCCCCATGACATAGAGCGCGCCATGCTGCGCGCACGGCGCATCGTGCTCGTCACCGATCCCGGGCCGCGCCAGGCCGACACCGTCCGCGACCTCACCAAGCAGCGGGTGCTGGACGCCCACTTCGTGCGCTGCTCGGCCAGCGTCGTACGGGGCCGCCAAGTGAGCCTCTACGCACGCGGGACGTGTCACCGTGCGGGACGGCCGGACGCCCGCAGCGCAGGCCAGTCACTCGCCGACGCCCGGCCGTAGGCGTCGTGTTGTCGTGGCGTCGTGTTGTCGTGGCGTCGTGGCGTCGTCTCACCGTTCCGTCCGTCCCCCGCCGTGCTGCGCAGCCAGCGGGGTTCGGGGGCGGAGCTGTTGCATGAGGGCGTCGCCGAGGGCGGGGGTCACCGGGCCCGTGTGGTCGATGGCGAGCGAGGCGGCCAGGTCGACGACGTGCAGTCGGGCGGCGGCTTCGAGCAGCTGGGCGTAGGTGTCGACGGCGGTGTGGATGCGGTACCTGGCGGTCAGCACGAGGGCCGCGGCGAGCGGGGCGGCGGGCCACCACCACACGGTCAGCGGGGCGTACAGCACGGCCCACCCCGCCAGGGTGACGGCCCGGGTGAGGGCCTGCTCGGCGGTGGTGATCTCGGCGCGGGTGGTGTCGGGCAGGACGAGCCACAGGTGCGGCCACAGTACGGACAGGTCGAGGTGGTGGTCGCGTGCCAGACGTACGGAGACGGCGTGGATCCGGTCGCCGCTCCATGTGGGCCGGGCGGGTTCCTCGGCGGCGAGGCGTCGCCACGCCTCGTGGGCGGCCCGGCGTGCGGCCCGGTCGGCCCGGACTCCGTCGCGGGCGAGGGCGCGGGCGTCGGCGTCCAGCTGCTGACGGTAGCGGTGCGCCGCGGCGTTCCAGCGGGTGCGGCGGACGGCGACGCGGGCCCGGGCCCCCTGCCGTAGCGGGCGGGGCCAGGTCTCCCAGTCGGGGGCCAGCGTGCCGCGTTGGACCAGTACGCCCAGGCCCTGGGCCATCAGCCCGGCCGCCGCGGAGGCAGCGAGGACCGCGCCCAGCAGCACGACCTGGCCGCCGGCGGTGGTGGCGGCGGGGGCCTGGATCCAGTGGGTGATCCGGTCGGTGAGGCGGTGCGGGTCCAGGGCGTGGGCCTGGCCGAGGGTCGCGGCCGCGGTGGCGGTGGCCAGGAAGAGTGCGCCGGGCAGGACCAGGAGGGTCAGCCAGCGCTCGGCGAGTTTCTGCCCCAGGGCATTGAGGACGCCGCCCACCGCTACAGCCGTTCCGTGCGCAGGGGCCGTTCGCTGATGCGGCAGCGCGGGGTCTCCTCGCGCTCACCGGGCCAGGCGTGGCGTGCGCACAGTCCGGTCGGGCACAGCAGGACCCACTCCTCAGGGGCTGGGGGGTTGATGCCGAGGGGGGTCAGCCCGCGGGCGCGGCCGTTGACGCCCGCGGCGTCGCCGGCGGCCAGCAGAGCCTCGTGGAGGACATCGAGGGATGGTCCGAGGTCCGGGTCTCCCCCGTCGCGCAGCGCCACCAGTAACCGCTCCAGGGGAGCCGCGCCGTCGGAACCGTACTCCTCCAGGGTCGCCCGGATGCGGTCCAACTGGTCGCAGACGTAGGCGAGGTCCTCGCGCGCGGCCCCTTCGTCCCGCCCTTCGCCACCGCCACCGCTGCGGCAGGTCACCCCACTTTCGTCACCGCCACCGTTTCCGCCGCCGTTTCCGCCGCCTCCGCGCATCGCTGCCGCCCCCTTCGCCCTCCGCCGTCGGTTCAGCGGCCGCGGCCGGGCTGCGAGCCCTCGGCGCGGTGTTTCCGCCTTGCGTCCCGTTCCGTCAACTGACGTTCTATTGTGCCCAATTGGCGGGAGATACCGGTGACGACGGGGAGGCCCCGTGGGACAGCGTGACGAACTCCTGGCGGCGGTACGGGCGCGGGTCGACCGGGTGGCTACGACAGGGGATGCGTCCGTCGTCCTCGCGGCGGCGGCGCGCGCGGAGGGCGACCGGCTGGCGGCGATCGTCGCCGGCGATCCCCTTGATGTCGAGGCCGCGTACACCCTGGGCCGGCTGCACCACACGCGTGCCGAGGCCCTCCCCGAAGCGCTGGCCGGACCGGACCTGGCGGCCGCACTCCGCTGCTTCACGCCGTGCTTCATCGCGGGCCGGGACGCGGACCTGCCCCGTCCACTGCTCACCGCGCTGGCCGAACGGGCCGTCCCGGCCGGGCTGGACGGGCTCGCGCACGCGGCGCGGACAGACGTGGACCCGGAGTTCCTGACCTCGCTCGTCGCCCTGTGGCGGCGCATCGCGGCGCACACCCCCGCCGACGCCCCGGAGTGGCCCGGGGCCCTGGCGAACCTCGGTACCGCCTTGCAGCGACGGTTCGAACACCTCGGGGAGGCAGCGGACGCGGACGAGGCGGTGACCGCGACAGCCGCGGCCGTCCGCGCCACCCCCGACGGTCATCCCTACTACCCCATGCTGCTGTCGGACCTGGCCGTCGCCCTGCAGCGGCGGTTCACGTGCGGGGGCGCGCCGGAGGACCAGGACGATGCGGTGGAAACGGCGCGGGCGGCCGTCCGCGCCACCCCCGAGGACAGCCCGCACCGGGCGATGCATCTGCACACCCTCGCTTCCGTCCTGCGGGACCGTTTCGACCGGACCGGCACGGCGGCGGATCTGGACGAAGCCGTGGAATGGGGCCGTGCGGCGGTGCGTGCCGCCACGGCAGACGGCCACCCCCATCGGGCCGGGTATCTGAACACCCTGGTGCACGCCTTGCGGACCCGGTTCGAGCGCACCGGGGCCGCGGCGGATGCGGACGAGGCCGTGGAACGGGCGCGCGAGGCCGTCCGGAGTACCGACGGTCAGGACCCCGAGCGGGCCCGTTGCCTCCATGAGCTCGGTGTCGTACTGCAACAGCGCTTCGAGCGTTCCGGGGACCGCGCGGATCTGGACGAGGCGGTGGAGGTGGCCCGGACGGCGGTGCGGGACGGCCCGGCCGATCCGCTCCAGCGCGCCGTTCACCTCAACAACCTCGGCATCCGGCTGCAGCTGCGGTACGAACGGGCCGGCGCGGTCGCTGACTTGGACGAGGCGGTCGAGGCAGGACGGGAGGCCGTCCGGGTCACTCCCCGCGCACACCTCGGCCGTGCCGACCATCTCTCCAACCTGGGCATCGCCCTGCGGATGCGGTTCGAGCGCAGCCGGGTGCCCGCGGATATGGACGAAGCCGTGGCGGCGGGGAGGGCGGCCGTCGAAGGAACGGCGGACGCGCACCCCCACAACGCCACCCACCGGGGCAACCTGGGGGTCACGCTGCTGGTGCGCATCGAGCACACCCGCGACTCCACGGGCCTGGACGACGCGGTGGACGCGGTCCGCGCCGGCGTCCGGGGCACACCGGACGGTGATCCGGGCAGACCGACGTTCCTGTCCAACCTCGGCCTCGCGCTGTGGTTCCGGTTCTCCCGCGGCGGCGCACTCGCCGATCTGGACGAAGCGGTCGAGGCAGCACGGGAAGCGGTCCGGGCCCTGCCCGCCGACCATCCAGAACGTGCCAGGTGCCTGCACACCCTCTGCCTCGTCCTGCGGACCCGGTTCGACCGGACGGGGCAACTGGCCGACGTCGACGAGGCCGTAGAGGCAGCACGCCTGGCGGTCCGGCTCACCCCGGACGACCGCATCGGTCATGCGCGTCACCTGGCCAACCTGGGCATCGTCCTGCGGATGCGTGCCGACCGCAACGGCGCACCGGACGACCTGGCGGAGGCGGTCGAGGCGGGACGGGCGGCGGTCCGCGCCCTCCCCGACGCCCCTCCGGATCAGCCCGGCCGTCCCGAGGAGCACGCCGACCACCCCGACCACCTCAACGCTCACCCGCACCTGGCCGCGCATCTGACCAGCCTCGCGCTGACCCTGCAGCAGTGCTTCGCGCGGACGGGCCAACTCCGCTACCTGGACGAGGCCGTGGAGGCCGGCCGAGCGGCCCATCGGGCCACTCCGGACGACCACCCGGACCATGCCCTGTACGTCAACAACCTCGGCATCGCCCTGCGGGAGCGTTTCGAGTGCGGTGGTGCGCCCGCCGACCTGGACGAAGCGGTCGGACTGGCACGAGAGGCGGTCCGGGCCACCCCTCACGACCACGCCCACCGCGCCGCATACCTGGCCAACCTGGGCAACGCCCTGGCGAGGCGAGGCGAGCGTTCCGGTGCTGACCGGGACCGTGACGAAGCGCTGGCCGCCTTGGACCGGTCGGCCGCCACGACGGCGGGTGCGCCATGGGTACGCGTCCGGTCGGCCCGTCTCGCGGCGGAACTGGTGGCGGCTTCGGCTCCGGGTCGGGCGGCCGCCTTCCTGGAACAGGCGGTGCTGATGCTGCCCGAGGTGGCGCCGCGCCGACTACGGCGCGGTGACCAGCAGCATGCTCTCGGCGCCCATGCCGAGGGTCTGGCCGCTGACGCGGCGGCCCTGGCACTGGCCGATCCCGAGGGCGGCACAGCGTCGGAACGTGCCACCCGCGCACTGCGGCTGTGCGAGGCCGGACGAGGCGTGCTGCTGTCCCAATCCCTCGACGTCCGCGATGACTTGACCGAGCTCACCGAGCGGCATCCCCGACTCGCCCGCCGGTTCGGCGAGCTCCGCGAGCTCCTCAACCAGGACCTCGACCTCGCTGGTGCCCCCGCCGGGAATTGCGGGAGCCGCACCGGAGGCGCCGGGGGAAGCGGAGGAAGCGGCGCCGAGCGCCATCGGCTCGCGGCGGAGCTCGATGACGTGCTGGGCCGCATCCGGGCGTGCCAGGGTTTCGCCGCCTTCGGCCTGCCGCCGAGCCTCGAAGAGCTCATGGCGGAGGCCGCGCACGGCCCGGTGGTGACGTTCAACATCAGCCGCTACCGCAGCGACGCGATCCTGCTCACCCGTCAGGGCGTCAGCTCCTGTCCGTTGCCGCGGCTGGGCCATGACACCGTCCTCGACCGGGTCGACGTCTTCTACCGCGCGCTGGCCGGGGCGACCGCGCCGGACGGCGACCGTATTGGCGCGCAGCAGACCCTGCGCCGCACGCTGGAGTGGCTCTGGGAGGCCGCGGTCGAGCCGGCCCTGTCCGCCCTCGCCGCGAGGGGCGAGGCAGTGTCCCTGGGAGAGGAGGTGCCCGCGGAGCACGGCGGCCGGGCGCTGCCCCGGGTGTGGTGGACACCAGGCGGACCGCTGGGGCTGCTGCCCCTGCACGCCGCCGGGTTCCACACCGACCGTGCGCGGGGGCCGGCGTCCCGCACGGCGATGGACCGGGTGATCTCCTCGTACACGCCCACCGTGCGCGCGCTGCGGCACGCCCGTGGACGGCAGGCTCGGGCCGCGGACCGGTCCCGGGCGCTGATCGTCGCCATGCCGACCACTCCCGGGCAGCGCCCCTTGCGCTACGTCCCCGAGGAAGTGCGCCGGATCCGGCCGCTCCTCCCCCACCCGGTCCACCTCACCGAACCGCCCGTCGCCGACGACGGCCCGAACCTGCCACCCCCTGCCGACACCGACACCCCCACCACGGCGACCGTGCTCGCCCGTCTCCCCGGGTGCGAGGTGGCCCACTTCGCCTGCCACGGCGCGAGCGACCCTGCCGACCCGTCGCAGAGCCGACTGCTGCTGCACGACCACGCCACGACACCCTTGACGGTCTCCGCGCTGGCCCGGGTCGACCTCGACCACGCACGGCTGGCCTATCTGTCCGCCTGCAATGCGGCGGCACCCGGCGGCCTTCGCCTCCTCGACGAGGCCATCCATCTCACCAGCGCCTTCCAGCTGGCCGGATTCCCCCAGGTCATCGGCACCCTGTGGCCGATCGACGACCGTCTGGCCGCCGAGGTCGCGGAGTCCTTCTACACCCATCTGCACACCGGCTCCCCGGGAAGCCTCGCCCCCGACCGTGCCGCGACCGCCCTCCACCAGGCCCTCCGCGCCGTACGCGACCGCTTCCCGGCCACCCCGTCCTTGTGGGCGAGCTACCTTCACGCCGGAGCGTAGCCGCAGGAAGACGTGCCCGGCCGTGCGGTCAGTGGCCGGGGCCGAGGCCGTCGAGCGCCTCCGCGGTGTCCGCGGCCATGGTGACGACGGCGCAGCGGGTCGCGCCGTAGCGCAGGGCCCAGTGGTGGTGTTCGGCGTCGAAGTCGGCGGTGGCGTCGGCGACCAGGAAGGTCTGGATGTCGTGCATGAAGGCGTCGGCGCAGGTGAGCAGGCAGCCGAGGTGGGCGTAGACGCCGGTGACGATCAGTTGGTCACGGCCCAGGTCCGTCATCCGGTCGGCCAGGCCGGTGCCGTGGAAGGCGCTGTAGCGGTGCTTGGTGAGGAGCAAGTCCTGTGGGCTGGGGGCGAGTTCGGGGACGATGTCGGCGTCGTCCGGGCGGCCGCCCGGGCCGGGGCCCCACAGATCGGCGAGGAGACCGCGCTGCTGTGGGCGCTGGCGGGGTGGCTGCCGGGTGTAGACGACCGGTACCCCGGCGCGGTGTGCGGCCCGGGTCAGGCGGGAAATGCCGGCGGGCGGGGGCGGCGCGGGCGTAGGGGCGCAGGAAGTAGTGCTGCATGTCATGGACGAGGAGCACGGCCCGGGACGGAACCGGCCGCCAGGGCAGCCGGTTGTGCTCCAGGCACTGCCGGTCGGGCGGTGGATAGGGGGCGATCCGCGGCAGACTCATGGCCGATGGCTGCCCCGGTGCCGGCGTCCTGACCCGCCGTGCGCCCCGTGCGCCCCCGCCGTACCCGCGCACGCCCTGCCGTTGCGGCAGTTGCCGGAGTGGACTGGCACTCCGACCGAGCGGGGTGAGGGAGGGCCAACCACGGTGGAGAGCGGCGACCTCGGCAGCTGGATGCTCAGCACGCCGCGCACCGTCCGTACGGCCGGCCCCGGGCAAACGGTGGCCGCCGACCCGGGCCCGGGCCAGTTCGCCCGGCTCGCCCGGCGAGCACGCGAGGAACTGCGGCGGGCCGCGGACGGCCAGGCGGTGGTCGGCGCCCTTCCCTTCGACGAACGCACGCCCGCGGCACTGACCCTGACCCGGATACGCACCCGGCGGCGCCCGGCCCACACCTGCATCGGGCCGCCGCTCCCCACTGCCCCGCCCTGCGGCGATCCGGCCTACGGGGAGGCCGTCGCCACCGCGGTCGCGCACTGTCGCGAAGGGACCCTCGGCAAAGTGGTACTGGCCCGGAGTCTGCTGCTCCCCGGCCCCGGCCCCGATCGGCTCCCCGCGGTCCTCGGCCGCCTGCGGTGCCAGCAGCCCACCGCCTACGTCTTCCGTGTCGAGCTCGCCCCCGGTCTCCCCGGGCCCCCGCGGCTGCTGTTCGGGGCCTCACCCGAGCTGCTGCTGGTGCGCCACGGTGACCGGGTCCTGCTCAACCCCCTGGCCGGCAGTGCGGTCCGCCACCCTGACCGGGTACGTGACCGGGCCGCCGCACGCGCCCTGCTCGCCTCCCGGAAGGACCGCGGGGAACACGCCGTCGTCGTCGCCGAAGTCGCCCGCCGGCTGGGTCCGTTGTGCACCCGGCTCGATGTGCCCGCGGTTCCGTCGTTGCGGGCGACCGGCCAGTTGTGGCACCTGTCCACCACCCTCCGCGCCCGCCTCCGCCACCCGGCACCCGACGCCCTGGAGCTGGCCGCCGCGCTGCACCCCACCCCCGCCGTGTGCGGACTGCCGCGCGGCACGGCCCGGCAGCTCATCGAGGAGCTGGAGGCCGGCCCGCGGGACTACTACACCGGACTCGTCGGATGGATGGACGGCCATGGCGACGGCCAGTGGGTCATCGCACTGCGCTGCGCGGAACTCTCCGACCGGGGCCTTCGCCTGTACGCCGGCGCCGGGGTGGTCGCCGACTCGACCCCGGATGGCGAACTCGCCGAGACCGACGCCAAGTTGTCGACCCTGCTCGCCGCACTGAGCCCGGCCCTGCCCGCACCCACCCGCGGATGACGGTGCCGGTCGGACCGCCGGCCGAGGTGGCGCAACGGGCCGCCGGCGTTGATCATCTCCGTATCAGAGCCGCATGAGCAGCCGAACGAACAGCCGCATGAGGAGCCGTATGAGCACCTTCCTGGAGACCGCGCGGATGGCACTGCGCCCGTTCACCGCAGGAGACGTGGACCGACTGGTCGACCTCGACGCCGATCCCGAGGTGATGCGGTACCTCAACGGCGGCCGGCCGACGCCGCGCGAGACGATCCGCACCGAGAACCTGCCGCGCCTGCTGCGCCGTTTCCCGGCGACCGGAACCGTCGGCTACTGGGCCGCCGAGGCCAACGACACCCGGGCGTTCCTCGGCTGGTTCGAGTTCCGGCCGGTCGAGGAGGACAGCCCGGCCGTCGTCGAGCTCGGCTACCGGCTGCGCCGGGCCGCCTGGGGCCAGGGCTATGCCACCGAGGGCGCACGAGCGTTGATCCGTAAGGGATTCACCGAGCTCGGCGTCCAGCGGGTGACCGCGAACACGATGGCCGTGAACGTCGCCTCCCGGCGTGTGATGGAGAAGGCGGGCCTGCGCTACGTCCGCACCTACTTCGCCGACTGGCCCGAACCCATCCCCGGCGCCGAGCACGGTGAGGTCGAATACGCCCTGACCAAGGCCGACTGGGAGTTGACGGAGCGTCAGTAGTCGGCCACCAGGAGCCGGTAGCCGACGTCGAGGGCGTCGCGGGCGAGCAGATCGGCGTAGCGGTCCTGCCAGCGGCCGGTCGCCAGGTCGTCGGTGAGCGCCGCCAGGCCCGGTGCGAGGGCGTCCTCCCCGGTCTGGGCGAGCAGCGAGATGCCGGCGCGCACCTGGGGGTCGAGGTAGGCGTGGGGGCGCCGCCAGTACGCGGCGCCGAACCCGTCCGTGCAGTCGTACGGGACCGGGACCGGCTCCATGTCCGCGCCGCCGAGCAGGGCGGCCAGGTCGTCGATCGGGATGGCGCGGGCGTCGTCGAAGGCGGCGGCCTGCGGGAGGTAGTCCCGGACGAGCCAGAACCGTTCGCGGAAGACCTGCTGGTCCCAGGTCAGGATGACGATGCGACGGCGGGCGACCCGGCGCAGTTCGGCGATCCCGGCCGCCAGGTCGGTCCAGTGGTGGAGGGTCAGCAGCGCCATGACGGCGTCCGCGGCGTCGTCGCGCAGCGGAAGGCGCTCGGCGACCGCGCGCACGGCGGGCGCGGAACCGGGCGGGCGCTGGCCGACCATGACCTGGCTGGGCTCGACCGCGAGGACGGTGTGCGGTGTCTCGTAGGAACCGGTGCCCGCTCCCACGTTGATCACGTCCGCCGCGTCCCCGAGCGCGGCGTGGATCCGCGCCCCGATCCGCGGGTCGGGCCGCCGGGTCCGTCCGTATGTCGCCCCGAGCGTGTCGTAGATGGCCATGGCCCTCAGTATGCGGACGGCCGGCGGGCCGGGGGCATCGGGGCACCCCGGAGGGCTGGGGTTCGCTCCCCCCGTCAGGCCCGGCCGGCGTCCGCACACCCCGGCCGGGTCTGACGTTCCATCAACTACCCCACGTGGTGAGGGCTACTTGGGTTACGGGGCCATCTCGTAAGCCCCGGCCAGCGACTCCACCCGCTCCCAGACGCGGGTCGAGCGGGCGTCGTCGGTGGCCGGGCGGCGGACCGCGGCCAGGGCCCAGGTCTGCTGTGCCTCGGTGGCGGAGTCCTTGCCGTGCAGTTCGACGGCGTGGGCGGAGAAGTCGCGTACGAGGACGGCGAAGAGTTCGTCCAGCACGTCCTCGTCGAGGGTGGTGAGCTGCGCCTGTTCCAGGATCAGCTGGCCGTGCACGACCAGGGCGAAGAGCTGGCCGACGGCGAGGAGCAGGTCCAGGTCGCGGCTCTGCTTCTCGTCGGGGGCGGCGGTGGTGACGAACTCGCAGAGCGCGTCGGCCTGTTCGCGGAAGCGGGCGACGTTGGGGAGGTGGGCGTAGGCGTCGTAGGCGGCGCGCCAGTCGTGGAAGCGGATGGCGCCCAGGCCGCGGGCCGGTCCCTGGCGGAAGAGGAACGCGTCGTCGGCGGCGTCGAGGCGGGTGGGCACGGGCGGGTACTCGGCCGGGGCGAGCAGGTGGTTGCCCATGAACTTGAGGATCAGCGCCAGGTTGACGTGGACCGTGCCCTCCAGCTTCGGCAGGCCGCGGATCTCGGTGGCGGCCTGGGCGAAGTAGGTGTCCTTCTCGAAGCCCTTGGCGGCGATCACGTCCCACATCAGGTCGATGACCTTCTCGCCCTCGGTGGTCACCTTCATCTTCGTCATGGGGTTGAAGAGCAGGTAGCGGCGGTCGTCGGGGCCGGCGGAACGGAAGTAGTCGACGGCGCGGTCGCTGAACAGCTTCATGCCGATGAGACGGACGTAGGCGTCGGTCAGCTCACGGCGTACGTGCGGGAAGGCGGTGACCGGGCGGCCGTAGAGGATGCGGTTCTGGGCGTGGGTGACGGCCTCGTACATCGCGTGTTCGCAGATGCCGATGGCGCCGGTGCAGAGGTTGAACTTGCCGACGTTGACCGTGTTGAGGGCGGCGTCGAAGGCGGCGCGGCCGGTGTGCAGGATGTCGTCGGGGCCGACCGGGTAGTTCTCCAGGCGGAACTCGCTGACGTACTTGGAGGAGTCGACGACGTTCTTCACCAGCTGGTACGCCTCGTGGCGGCTGTCGGCGGCGAAGAAGACATAGCCGTCCGGGCCCTCGATGTCGGTGCGGCGGCCGAAGACGGAGACCAGGCCGGCGGCGTTGCCGTTGCCTATGTAGTACTTGGAGCCGGTGGCGCGGAAGCCGTCGGCGCCGTCGGGCTCCAGGAGCATGTCGGTGGAGTAGATGTCGGCGCCGTGCGCCTTCTCGGACAGGCCGAAGGCGAACACCTCGCCCTGGTCGAGGAGTTCGGCGGCGCGGGCGCGGGCGGTGGCGTTGTCGCTCTGCCAGACCGGGCCGAGGCCGAGGATGGTGACCTGCCAGGCGTACCAGTAGTCGAGCCCGTAGAAGCCGAAGATCTCGTTGAGGGCGGCGATGCGGGCGGTGTCCCAGCGCTTGTCCCCGGGCTCCTCGCCGGCGGCCGAGGCCGGGGTGAGGAAGGTCGCGAACAGCCCTTCCTTGGCGGAGAATTCGAGGAAGTCCGCCAGCCAGGCACGGGAGCGGTAGTCCTCGATCAGCTTGCGCTTGCCGCGGGTCTCGAACCAGTCGACGGTGGCGCGCAGCAGCCTGCGGGTCTCGGGGTCGAAGTGCGCCGGGTCGTAGGTGCGCGGGTTGAACAGCAGCTGGTCGGCCATGGAGGGTCGCCTTCCGGGGTCGGTGGTTGAGGTGGTCCGGTTACGGGGCCGGGTCGGCGGACGATGGTGTCGCGCCGAGCCGGCGGAGGGTGGCGAGGACGTCGTCGAGCCAGTCGAGCGTCATCCGCTCGTAGGCGATGCCGCCGCGCAGCACCACGTGCTGGAGCTGCTGTCCGGCGTCGGGTGCGGTGGGGGCGTCGGGTCCGGTGAAGTCCCGCCGCTCGCCCGCGAGGTAGTGCGCGAGCCGGTCGGTGTGTGCCCGGTGGTGCCGTTCGACCTCGCGGATCAGCGCGGCGGGATCGTCGAAGGCCGCGCCGCGGATCTTCACCGCGAGGTCGTGCCGGACGCTTTCCGGTTCGATCGGCTCGTGCAGCCACGCGGAGAGGGCGGCCCGGCCGCGGGCGGCGACGGAGTACTCCTTCTTGTCCGGCCGCCCCTGCTGCGGCACCTCGCGGACGTCGATCCAGCCGTCGCTCTCCATGCGCTTGAGCACGCGGTAGATCTGCTGGTGGGTGGCGGTCCAGAAGTATCCGATGGACCGCTCGAAGCGCCGGGACAACTCATAGCCGGAGCCCGGCCGCTCCAGCAGCGAGACGAGGATCGCGTGGTCGAGCGCCATGCCCCGATCCTTCTATGCAACTCGTTGCATAAACAAGAGGTACCGGCCGGGTGAGACCCGGCTCACCCTGACGGCACCCCGGAACGGTCCCCGGCCGCGCCATCATTGAGGCCGCCGCCCCGGCGTTCTGTCATGATCGCCAGGTGCTGCGAAGTGTTGAGATCACCGCCGAACTGACCAACCCCCCACGCGACGAGGGCTCCCACAACCTGCACTGGCAGAAGAAACTGGAGCTGAGCCTGGATTGCTTCATCTGCGGGCGCACCGGGCGCACCACCGCCTTCGAGTACGGGCAGGAGCACGCGCTCTGCTCGGCCGACGACGAGCACCCGCCGCATCCCGCCGCCGCCCGGATCGCTGCCTTCGACGTCACCGGCGAGCGGCACCGGACGGCGCTGCGGGCCGTCGTCGACTACTGGTGGGCGCCGTTCCACGACGTGAAGCGGGACCGGGCGTCGACCGCGCTGACGCGTGCGCCGTGGGTCCGTCTGTTCCTGGGGTACTACTGCCCGCAGGCCGGCGAGTCCGGAGGATTCAGCATGCAGACCAACATGGTCAGGCCGGTACGGGACTCCTGCGGCCACTGCGCTCACCCGCTGGCCACCAGCGAGCAGGCACCAGGCATCCGGCTCCTCACGTGAGCTGTTGCTGGGTCCAGATGATCTTTCCTTCGGGGGTGTAGCGGGTGCCCCAGAGGTCGGCGAGGTGGGCGACCAGGTACAGGCCGCGGCCGCCCTCGTCCGTGGTGGCGGCGTAGCGCAGGTGCGGCGCGGTGCTGCTGCCGTCGGAGACCTCGCAGGTCAGTGTGCGGTCGCGGAGGAGACGGACGGCGACCGGTGGGGTGCCGTAGCGGATGGCGTTGGTGACGAGTTCGCTGAGGATGAGTTCGGTGGTGAAGGCGGTCTCCGCGAGGCCCCATTCGGCGAGTTTCTCGCTGACGGCGGTGCGGACCGGCGCGACCGCGGAGGGCTCGTGGGGCACGTCCCAGCGGGCGACCTGGGCCGCGGGCAGTCGTCGGGTGCGGGCGACGAGCAGCACCATGTCGTCCCCCTGCTCGGCCGGGAGCAGGGTGCGGCAGGCGTCCTCGCAGATCTGGTCGACGTTCCGGTCCCCGGCGCCGGTGAGGGCGCGGCGCAGCAGGGTCAGGCCGGTGTCGAGGGTGCGCTCGCGGCTGCGGATCAGGCCGTCGGTGTAGAGGACGATCCGGGTGCCTTCGGGCAGGTGGTGCCCGGAGACCGAGTCGTGGACCGCGTACAGGACGGTGGCTCCGGTGACGGTGGTCTCCTCGTTGTCGGCGCATGCGCCCGGTACGGCAGCGGCGTTGCGCTCTCCCGATCCCACCGTGGTGGGCCACGGACTGCACGCCGCCGCCACCATGGGCCGGCTGCGCACCGCGATCGCACGTCGGGCCTGCAGCACCTGCACCGCGCCCGCGGCCGCGACCAGCACGATCACGATGGCCGACATCGCGCGTCACGTACTCCGTGTTACATGTATCCATATGTGACTGAAAAACGGTCAAATCTGTCTCCGCCGCGTGCGCACCGCGCTCGCCCGACGAGCCGAGGACCCAGGTCCGGCACCTCGGCGACCCCGGGCGCCCGGGCGACCGCCGCGCGCCGCATCTCCCCCGGCGCCTGCGCCCCGGGCCCCACCGAGGCAGCGGAACGCCTCCCCGGCGTGACATTCACCATAGGAAATTCTCGAAAATCAAGGGCAACTGCCCGGTTTAACGGGAATCTTCCCCTCCGGTTGTCCGGCCGCCGAATGCCCGGCAGCGGCGGATCGCTGGGCGTCATCCCTGCTCAGCCTTACGATCAGCGCCTGCCGCACCGCGTACCCCCATACCGCGACGGCTCGTCGTGTTCCTCACTTCCTTTCTTGATCCAGAAGAAGGCTTCATGAAGCTTCGTCGTGCCTTGACGGCGGTCGCCGCGACCGCCGTGCTGCCGCTCGCCGTCACCGCCTGCTCCGACCAGCCGTCGTCCGACGCGTCGGCGGGCCACAAGAAGGCCTCGGACGCTGCCGGCCCGAACGCCGGTCTGCTCAACGGCACCCGCCTGAAGGCCCTGCTGCTTCCGGTCGGCGAACTGCCCAAGGGCTACAAGGCCGACCCGAAGGCCACCCGTGACTCGGGGGCCGCCCTCGCGCCCGCCTCGTCGAAGGCGCCGCTCAAGCTGGCCGACGCCTGCCCGAAGCTGGAGGCCAGCGCCTGGATCCAGACCGCCGGCATGGAAGGCGCCGCCTTCGCCCAGGGCGACTTCGCGAACGCCGCCCAGGAGGAGTTCAATCAGGAGGCCGACAGCTTCCGGGGCGGGGACGCGCAAACGGTCATGCTGCGCCTGGGCCAGGTGCTCAAGCACTGTGCGCACTTCACGGACAAGTCCAACGGCACCAGCGCCGCGGTGACGATCAAGACCACCACGGTGCCGAAGGTGGGCGACCAGACCCTCAAGGCCGTCCTCTCCGCCCCCGAGTGGGAAGGCGGCACCACGCTGGTGGCCTCCCGGGTCGGCAACGTCGTGATCACCACCTTCTACAACGTCCAGTCCGACGACATGGGCGCCGCCGGCCTCGACCTGACCAAGAAGATCGTGGCGAAGGCGCAGAAGGCACAGAAGGCGAAGTAGCCGGCGCGGCGGCCTAGGCGACCCGGTCGAGCAGGGCCCGGGCCGCCGCCCGGCGCCGCTGCACGGTCTCCCGCTCCCCGCCCGCGTCCTCCTCCGCCGTGCCGTCCGTGTCGCCGTAGTCGTCCAGGACGGTACGGGCCCGGGCGCCGGCGGCGGAGCGGCGGCCTAGGCGGGCCTCCAGCCAACCGGCCGTCAGCTGGGCGGCGTTGTGGTCGTGCCGGCCGGCCCCGCCGAGGGCGGCGTAGCCCGCGACGGCCTTCTCCGCATGGCCGAGGGCCTCTTCGTACGCACGCCGTGCGGTGCCGTCGTCGTCCTCGTCGCCGGGCTCGGACGCGCGGGCACGCACCAGCAGTTCGGCGGTCTGGCGGTGGGTGTCGGCGAGTTCGCGCCGCAGCCGGGTCCGACGGTCGTCGTCCGTCCGCTCGGCGAGCGCCTCGGTGAGCAGCCGCTCGGCCGTGGCCATCAGGTCCCGGGCGGCCTGCGGGCCGCTCTCCGCGTCGCGCAGGGCGAGCCAGGCGCGGGCCCGTACGGCGCGGGCAGCATGGTGCGGCTGCCCGAGGGCGTACCAGAGTTCCTCGGCACGCCCGTAGGCAGCGGCGGCCTGCTCGGACAGCCCGGAGCGGTCGAGGGCGTCACCGGCGAGATGGGCGAGGACGGCATGGTCGCGCTGGTCGTCCCGGCCCTTGGCCAGGTCGGCGGCGAGCAGGAACTGTGCGCTCGCCCCCCGCGGATCGCCGAGCGCGTCGAGGCATGCGCCCAGCCACCGGCGGGCCCGCACGACCCGGTCCTCGGAGTGCCGCGCCTGGAGGTCGGGGAGGGCGCTCTCCAGAACGGACGCCGCCTCGTCGAAGCGCCGGAGTCGGAGGAGGGTGCCGCCGAGCACCAGCCGCGCCGATGCGCCGAGCCCGGCGCTGTCGCCGGCCTCGTCCGCCCAGTGCGTGGCGTCGAGCGCATGGGCGGCCGCCTCGGAGTCGTCACCCTCCAGGGCCGCCAGGGCCTCGGCGAGGAGGAGATGGAGGCGGGCGGCGCCGACGGGGTTGAGCAGCTCACCGCCGTGTGCGAGGGCGGCCCGGGCGGACTTCGCGGCGGTTTCCGGATCTCCCTCCTGGAAGGACAGCTCGGCCAGCTGGGCCTCGGCCTCGGTGGCGAACCAGGGCACGGCGGCCTCGTGGAACAGCTCCGCCGCCCGGCGGAACAGCTCGACGGCCCGCGGTGCGTCGCCGCGTCCCTCGACCACGCTGCCCAGCAGGCAGGTGGCGTCGGCGAGGCCGGACAGCATCCGCTCCTCGCCGCGGTGCCGCTCGGCGAAGGCGAGCAGCGCGCACAGCTCGTCCTCCAGGGCCGCCGCGGACGCGGCCGGGTCCGGGGCCGCGTGGAGCGTACCCAGGCGGGTCCGGACCGCGGTGTTCGTCGCCTCGGTCAACTGGCGTGCGGTGGCCCGGCCTTCGGCGTGCAGCGCACGCAACTCCCCGCAGGCCGCGTCGAGTTCGGCGAGGCCCTCCTCCGGACGGCCGGAGACCGCGGCGCACGAAGCGGCGCGCACCCGGCAGAGGGCGGCCGCACCGGGGTCACCGGCGGCCTCGAACTGCTCGGCGGCCGTACGGAACAGGGGTATCGCCGTGTCCGGGTCGTCGAAGGCGTCCCCGGCCGCCTGGTCCGTCACCTCCGCGCGGGCGCGCGCGTCCAGTGCGGTGCCGGTGCGTTCCGCGGCGTCGGCGACGGCACTCCAGGCGGCGTGGGCCTCCGGGTGCTGCGCCTGGGTGAGGCGGCGGGCCTCGGCCAGCAGCGCGGCGACGTCGTCGGATCCGGCCGCTGCCACCGGAGCGGGATCCGGAGCGGCGGCCTGCGGACGGGCGGTGGCGGGCGGGACGAGCCGGGCGGCGCGGACGCCGAGCGGGAGCCGGTCGGTGAGCGGTGTGCCGACCATCCGCCGGGCCACCCCGCTGCTGACCGCATCGGTGCCGTTCCGCTCGTCGAAACGCCTGGCCAGGCCGGTGACCGCGGCTTCGGTACGCGTCAGGAGTCGGTCGGCGGTGAGGGTGCTGCCGCCCGGTGCGGGCACCGGCCGGTCGCCGTGGCCCAGTGCCACCAGCCTCCGCAGCAGCAGGGCCGTCGGGGCGAGCAGATCCAGCCGGTCGAGCGTTTCGCCGTCGCCCGCGAGGTGTGCCGTGTGCTCGGCCAGGATCTCCAGGCCGCGTGCCTCGTTGCCGGTCAGTGCGCAGAATTCGATGTGCCGGCCGACGGTCGCCACGAGGCTCTCGTTGCCGCGTGCCATGGCGTAGCCGCGCAGGTGGTGGCGGCGGGCCTCGTCGTACTGCCCGAGCCGTACCAGGGGCAGCAGGGACCGGGAGAGGACGCGGTGCGGTTCCTCCCGGCAGCTGAGGTCACCGTTCAGTACGGGCGCCCAGAGGGCGAGGGCCCGTTCGTCGTCACCGTGGTCGGCGTACCAGGCGCCCTGCGCATTGCGTTCACAGGCGTGGCAGTTGCTCATCTCGTCGCGGTCGGCGGCGATCCACTCCTCCAGCAGCCGGCCGGCGAGGGCGTCGTCGCCCAGGTGGTCGGCGAGGCGGAACTCGGCGGCGCGGACCGCACGCAGCGTGTACCCGGCCGTGCGGTAGCGGTGGGCCATCTCGGTGAGCCAGCGGCGGATGGCGTCCAGCGGAATGCCGGGGTAGTCGATCATGCCGCTGCTGACCCACTTGAAGCGCCAGTGGAGCCGGTGGACGGCGTAGCCGTCGAAGTCCCCGGGGTCCTCGTCCCACATGCGCAGCAGTCGGGCGAACGGCACGAACATCCTGTCGCTCTCCGCGCTGAACTGGTAGCCGCTGATCAGCCCGAAGAGCGCGTCGAGGAGCAGCCGCCGGTCACCGGTCCCCTCGGACCGGGCCACGAGTTCCTCGGCGCGGCCGTTGCGGACCGGGCCGTTGGGTGCCTCCAGGTTGTCCGCCAGTCCCCGGCGGATGTCCGCGATCTCGCTGAGCCTCCGGACGTCATCGTTCATCGGGCCTCCCCCTGTCCGTCCTGGTGCGTGGCCCAGCGCAGCAGGTCCAAAAACGCCCGGTTGAGCAGCGCCGAATCGGCGGGACGGAGCGGGCGTTGGGCCATCAGCAGGGCCTGGCCGTACAGCGCCTCGGCGGCGGTGCCGGCGAGTTCCGGTTCCGCGATCCGGGCGATGGCGCGGACCAGTGGGTTGTGGTGGTTGAGGACGAGCCGGGCGCGGGGTGCGCTGCCGCGCAGACTGCCGAGGATGCCGGCCCACAACTCGTCCGCCTGTGCCTCCTCCTCGGCCCGGGCCCGTTCCTGGCGGGCCGAGCGGTCGTCGAGGTGGAGCGCGGGGACGGACACCGGGTGGAAGGTGCGCAGCACCACGTCACAGCCGAGCGGGTCGAGTTTGCTGCGGGCGGCGGCGAGGAATCCGGACACCGCCAGTTCCTCGGCGGGGTCGACCGGGTCGAGATGGGCGGCGACGGTGTCGGCGTCGAGCTCGGCGACGCTCGTGCCGGGCCGTACCGCCGGCAGCAGCTCGATGAGCTCGGTGTCGTACGTGTAGCCGCCGTTGACCACGCCGATGCCCTGGGCGGCGGCGATGGCGGCGACCTGCCGGTACTCCTCGACGGTCCGGGTGAAGTGCACCACCGGGTGCCGGCGGGCGAACTCCTCCAGGGGCAGTGGTCCGTCCGTGGTCTCGAACGGCAACCACGGCAGCATGGTGGTCAGCACGTCCCGGTCGTGCCGGGCCAGCGACTTCACGCCCAGGTGGTGCACCGAGAGGAACTGCGCGAGCCGCTCGGGATCCCCGCCGGCGAGTCCGGTGAACCAGTCCTTGATGCGGGCGCCGAGGGCGTCACGGACCGCCGCGAGGGTCTCGTCGGCGTACAGGCTCTCGCGGGAGGCGGTGGGGCGCAGGCTGTCGGTGTCGATGACGCAGCGGACGAAGAACGCCCAGTCGGGCAGCAGCTCGTCGGCGCGGTCGGTCAGCAGCATGCCCTTGAGGTGCACCCGGTGCCCGGCGCGCTGTGCGGGGCTGACGGCGGAGGGCAGGACGTAGGCGACCCCGCGTACCCCCGCGACCGGCAGGTCGAGGTCGATGGAGTCGAGCGGGGTGAAGCCGAACTGCTGGTGGCAGTGGCGGGCGAGGGCGACCCGCCGCGCGGCCGGGTGGGGGTGGTGGCGCTCCCAGACGGCCGGGCGGTCGGTGACCGGTGCGTCGCCGACCCGTACGTCATAGGGCAGCAGCGAGCCGAATTCCTTCGCCAGGGCGGTGACCCGGGCCTCGGTGAGCCATTCGGCGGCGCCGGGCCGGGCGGTGAGGTGCACGGTGGTGCCGGGCTCCGGGCGCGCGCCGTCGGGCAGCGTACGCACGGTGTACGAGCCGTCGTCGCGGGCCGTCCACTCCACGGGCGGGGCAGTGGTGTCCCGCGCCGACCGGCTGACCACACGGATCTCGTCCGCGACGACGAAACACGCCAGCAGACCGATGCCGAACTGGCCGAGGAATCCGGCCCGGGCCGACTCCAGGCCGTCGCGTTTGGAGCTGCGCCCGATGGTGGCCAGCAGATGGTGCACATCGGCCTCGGTCAGGCCGATCCCGGAGTCGTCCACGCGCAGCAGGCCCGGTTCGTCCGCGTACAGGCGCACGCGGGTGGGGGCATCGGGCTGCTCGGCGCGGCGGGCGGTGATGGCGTCCACGGCGTTCTGCAGCAGTTCGCGCAGATAGACCCTGGGGCTGGAGTAGAGGTGGTGGGAGAGCAGATCCACCAGGCCGCGGAGATCGACCTGGAAGGTGTGCGGTATGTGATCGGAAGTCATTCACCGGAGCGTGGCCGGACGGGCGGTGCGTGCGTCCGACGGCGCGGATAGGACGGCAGTCGGCCGTCAGTGGTCAGGTCCGGCCATCATAGGAGCCGGGGTCCGGAGTCGACCATGGAATTTGGCTGCGGGCGCTCAGCCGGCCGGGCGGGCTGCCCGGAGGGGGCAGCCGGTACCGACGCGGGTGTCGAGCTCGGCGCGCAGGGCGGCGAGTTCGGCCATCCGGGCATCGATGAGGGTGATCTTCTCCTCGAACAGCGCGGACAGTCTCTCGGCGGAGTCCGGTGCGTCGCGCAGTTCCTCGCCGAGCCGGGCGATCTCGGCGAGGGAGAAGCCGAGCGTCTGCGCGGTGCGGACGTAGAGCAGCCAGGCCACGGTCTCGGGCGGGAAGTCGCGATAGCCGTTGGGCAGCCGCCGGCCGGTGACGAGCCCGAGCCTCTCGTAGAAGCGGATGGTGTCCTTGGTCATGCCCGCTTGCGCGGCCAGTTCGCCGATGAGCATGACTCCCCGTCCGGTCGTGGGCTTGACCTTGGAGCCTACTCCACCCTTTAGCGTGCGGCGACGCCGTCATGAGACCGCGTCCTCAAGCCAGTTCGGCAGAACAACAGGAGTCGCCCCGTGGTACGCCTTGTCGCCCCTTCCCGCCCGTCCTATCTGCGCGTGGTGCGCGCGAGTGCCTGGTACGACCTCGTCGTCACGGCGGGGTTCGCGACCCCGTGGACGTACGCGCTGGTGCACGGCGCGCTGTCGTCGTGGGGTGGTGCGCTCGGGCTGGGCGCCATGCCGGCCCGCGAACCCATGCAGACCCTGTTCGCGAATCTGATGGGTTCGGTCGTGGTCGTGTGGGCCCTGCTGCGGGTCGTGCGGACGCTGCCGGTGCACGGACTGTTCGACGCCGCCGCGCGGGGGCTGTTCGCTTCCTGGCAGGCGTACGCGCTGGCCCACGGGGCCCCGCGGGTGCTGTGGCCGTTCTTCCTCGTCGAGGTGGCGTTCGGTGTGGTCCAGCTCGTGCCGTGGTGGCGGAACCGCCCTGCCGTCACCGCGCCGGACCGGCGCCCTCGGGCCGCTCACCGCCGGGAGCTCTCCGGGCCCACCGACGGCAGGTAGCGCGGCGCCCGCCAGGCGTGCAGGCGGTGCTCCACCGCGGCCCCGAGGGAGAGCAGTTGGGCGTCCCGGTGGTCGCCGGCCATCAGGAGCAGACCGACCGGCAGCTCGTCGACGAACCCGGCGGGCACCGACAGGGACGGGTAGCCGGCCACCGCCGCGGGGGTGGAGGACGGGATCACGTCGTTGTCCCCGCGCGCGCAATCGGTCGTCCAGGCGGGCGGGTTCGTCGGCGCGGCGATGGCGTCGAGATGCTGGGCGGCCAGCGTCTCGTCGAGGGAACGCCGGGCCAGATCCGTCAACTCGGCGCGGCGGGCCCGGTATCCGGGGTCGGTGGTGGGCGGCGCGGTGAGCGCCCGCTCGAACAGTTCCTGCCCGGCGAAGCAGGTGCGTTCCGCCGGGTGGGTGCGGTGGAAGTCGATGAGCCGGGCGAGGTTCCGCGGCCCGTGGCGGGTGGCGAGGTAGGCGTCGATGTCCCGGTGGAATTCGCTGAGCAGGGCCGGGAATTCGAGCTCGGCCAGCCGGTCCTGGTACGGGAGCGTCACCTCGACGACTTCGGCACCCGCGGTGCGCAGTTTCTCCGCCGTACGGGTCATCAGGGCGTCGACCCTCGGCCCGAGCGGGGGCAGCCGCCACAGGCCGATCCGCTTTCCGCGCAGACGGTTGGAGCCGCCGGGACGGTCTGGTCCCTCGCTACGAACGCTGTGGTCGCCGCTGAGCACCGCAAGGGTGAGCGCGACATCGGTCACATTGCGGGCCATGGGCCCGGCGGTGTCCTGCTCGGCGGAGATCGGCACCACGCCGGACCGGCTGACCAGCCCGAGGCTGGGCTTGTGGCCGACCACCCCGTTCATCCCGGCGGGGCAGACGATCGAGCCGTCCGTTTCGGTGCCGATCGCCACCTGCGACAACGACGCGGCGAGCGCGGCGGCCGAACCGGCGGAAGAACCGCACGGATTCCGGTCCAGTACGTACGGGTTGTGGGTCTGCCCGCCCACCGCCGACCACCCCGACGTCGGCTTCTCGGCGCGGAAGTTGGCCCACTCGGAGAGGTTGGTCTTGCCGAGGATCACCGCGCCCGCGTCCCGCAGCCGGGTCACCAGGGCGGCGTCGCGGTCCGGCGGGCTGCCGGCGAGCGCCAGCGAGCCGGCCGTCGTCGGCAGGTCATGGGTGTCCACGTTGTCCTTGAGCAGGACGGGAATGCCGTCGAGCGGGCCACGGGTGGTGCCGTGTCGGTGCCTGGCGTCACTGGCCGCCGCCTGGCGCAGCGCCGTCGGATCGGTACGCAGCACCGCGTGGATCGTGGGGTCGACGGTGGCGATCCGCCGCAGATAGGCCCGGGTCAGCGCGGACGAGGTCAGCGAACCGTCCGCCATCCGCGCCTGTAACTCCGGGATCGTCACGGTGCGGAGATCGATACCCGGCAGTGCGGACGAACCTGCCTGTGAGCGCACCGAGTTGGCGGCGTGTGCGGCGACTGCGGCGTCGGCGCGTGGATCGGGTGCGCCCGCCGCGACCAGGGCTCCCGCGCCCAGGGCCGCGGCGATCAGCGTGACAATGTTCCGGTTTCCCCTGAAGGGTGGCTTTCCCATGAGGGGTAGCGGACTACATCCGGCAGGTGGCCGCAAGAGGGGGCCGGGCCATCCCTCCCGTACCGTGGAACGGCACCCGGGCCGGGCCTCCACGGCGAAGCCCGGCCCGGTACAACTTCCTTGCCAGTACAGGTAGTTGGTCCGGTGGTGGTTACGGCCGGACGAGGAGGATCGAGTTGATCGGCGTCAGGTCCTTGTCGATGTAGTAGCCGGCCCAGAGGTAACCCTGGCAGTCCCCCGTCCCGTTGTAGCCGGTGCAGGTGCGGGCCGTCGCGCCGCCGGTCTGGTTGTTCAGGACGTAGTGCTGCCCCACCTGGTTGCTGAGGTTGTGCGGGCCGTAGCTGTAGAAGGCGAGGGACGGACGGTCGCCGTTCCACCCGGCGTTCTGCGGGTAGACACAGACGGCCCCGGACGGACAGCCGTGCAGGCTGCCCGCGGCCTGGGCGGCCTGGGCGGCGTGGGCGCCGGTCGCACCGATCGTGGTCAGTGCGCCGACGGCGCATGCCAGCGCGGCGGCTTTGGTGATCTTTCGCATGGTTCCCCCTGGTGGTCCGGTCTGCCTGGCCGCCGCACAGGAATCCGGCCCTACCGGGCGCGAAGTGCCCAACGGCGGTCGCAGCAGCGATTTTTCACCAGATGCCGCGATCGCACCATCTCTTCGATCTGGGGCGAAATCGGGGGCGGGAAGGGGGTGGCTTGTGGTAGTTCGCGACGGGCCGGCCAGGGCCGCCGTCGTGGGTGCGCGCTGCCCACCACGTCAGCCCTCTTCGGCTCAGTTGTCCCGGGCGGCGGCGTACACCTCGATGGCGTCGCGCTGGTACGCGGCCAGGCCCGGCGCGATCGCCTCGTAGGCGGCGCGCCACTGCCCGTTCTCCACACAGGCACGCCCGATCGCCCGGTGCTCCTCCGGCGGGACCGCACGGATCTCGGCCAGGGTCCGGTACTGGGCGTCGATATGTGCCTGGACCGCGTCCGAGTCGACGGGCTCACCGGCGGCCATCAGCTCGGCCAGCCGGATCATCTGCGCCGTACGCGCGCGGTGCCCGGCCTCGATCTCGGCCCCGGTCATCGTGGCGGTGCGTCGCTCGACCTCCGCGGCCAGCTCCGGGAACTCCCGCAGGTTCGCTCCGTACTGGTCGGGCCGGACGCCCTCGAAGAGGTTCTCCGGTCGGTTGATACGGGTCATGGGGCCACCGTCCGTTCCGGACTGCTCCAGTTCGGTGATCGTGCGGGCGACGGTGCCGGCCAGGGCGTCGAGCCGGTCGCGCTCGGCGAGCAGCCGGCGGTGGTGACCGCGCAGCGCCTCAAGCTCGTCGACCTGCTCGGCCAGGATCCGGCCGATCTCGGTCAGGCCCAGGCCCAGCGCCCGCAGCACGAGGATCTGCTGCAACCGCAGCAACTGGCGCTCCTCGTAATAGCGGTGGCCGTTCGCGCCGATCCAGGCCGGCGGCAGCAGGCCGATCTCGTCGTAGTGCCGTAGCCTCCGGGCCGTCACGCCCGACATCCGGGCCACCTGCGCGGTCGGCCAGGCCATCGCCGCCTCCCTCCCGGGTGCTTCACCGGGCCGGTCCGTCCGGCCCTGGTCGGAACGGTAGAAGCTGCCGCTGCGGCAGCTTCAAGTCCGCAAGGTCGATTGCCTTTTCAGGCCTCGGGGTAGCCCTGGACGTGGGGCCGCACCGCGCCATGGGCCGGGCTGCGGTGCCGCACCCCGGCCCATGGCGGTGGGCCGGTCGGGGGGCCGGGGACGGACGGTGATCAGCCGCAGGACCGGGGGGCCTGGCGCACCCCGAGGGCATTCAGCCGGATGGCGAAACGCGCCGTGTCGTCGAGGGTCAGCGCGCGGGCCTGCTCGGCGGCCAGCGCGAGGGTCACGTCGGCACAGAGGGCGACGGCGTGGACGAAGCCCGCGGTCTCCTCGTCCTGGAGCGCGAACAGCAGGCGGTAGGAGTAGCTGGTGCTGTCGGTGGCCCGCCCACCGCCTGAGGCGCTGCCCTGCTCGCCGAGGGTGGCGTCTGCTTTGTGGAACCGGATGTGGCCGCCCTCCTGTTCGTCGAGGCCGACGAAGGCATCGGCGAGTGCCGCCTCGGCCTTTTCCCAGAAGGCCGGGTTGCCGAAGGTCTGCCCCAGCGCCTGGCGGACGGTCTCCCTGAGGGAGAGCACCATGACGCCGACCGGAGCGGTCTCCTGGAGTCCCCAGCCAGGGATGATCTTGACGATCGCGCTGTCGGGGAGCGTCCCCGCCGCGCGGCTGATCGCGCCGAAGTCCTGACCCACGGTCGCCTCGTCGGCGAGCGCTCGCTGGAAGGTGTCGGCGATGCGCTGTGTCTGTGCCAGGGCGTCGGGGCCCACTTCGAAGACCGTCCGGAAGGTGGTCTTCCCGGTGGTGGGCTGGTCGGCCATGACTGCTCCTCATCTGCGGGAATGAACACGTCGCGCCGACGGGCAAGTATGCCAACCGGGCCCACCGGCCGACCCGCCTGCCCGTCCGTCCGTCCGCCCGTCCCTCCGTCCGTCCGTGTCCATCGGCCAACCCAGCCGTCGCCACCCCTTCGGCACCCGGTAAAGGAATGTCCTGGCCCGCGCAGCAGTTGATCGGACGACACACCACCACACCGCACCGCATCGCACACACCCGACGGCGCACGCCTCCGTCTGCACCTGTCCGTGTCTGCACGCAGCTGTCCGTGTATGTCCGGCCCAACTGCTCTTCAGGAGCCCCGAAGTGACCACCCCCGCCCTGCCCGCCGACCGTGCGGCTCAGATCCTCTCCCGGCCGGTCTCGCTCAACGGTCTGACCCTGCCGAACCGGATCGTGATGGCGCCCATGACCCGTCAGTTCTCCCCGGGCGGGATTCCGGGTGCGGAGGTGGCGGCCTACTACGCCCGCCGAGCCGCCGCCGGCGTCGGCCTGATCGTCACCGAAGGCACCTACGTGGGCCATGAGTCGGCCGGTGAGAGCGACCGGGTTCCCCGCTTCCACGGTGCGGAGCAGCTGGCGGGCTGGGCGAAGGTCGCCGAGGCCGTGCACCTGGCGGGCGGCACGATCGTGCCGCAGCTCTGGCACATCGGCATGGTCCGCGGCGCCGGCCGGCCCCCGTTCCCAGAGGCCCCGACGGTCGGCCCGTCCGGTATCCGTGTCGTCGACGGCAGCGGCGACCCCGGAAGGGCCATGACGCTGCAGGACATCGACGACGTGATAGCCGCGTTCGCCGAGGCCGCGGCCGCCGCGGAGCGCATCGGCTTCGACGGGGTCGAACTGCACGGCGCCCACGGCTACCTCATCGACCAGTTCCTGTGGCAGAAGACGAACCGGCGCACCGACGCGTACGGCGGTGACCCGGTCTCCCGTACGAAGTTCGCGGCGGAGATCGTGGCCGCGGTGCGCGCGGCGGTCTCGCCCTCGTTCCCGGTGATCTTCCGCTACTCGCAGTGGAAGATGGAAGCGTACGACGCACAACTCGCCGCTACGCCCGAGGCGTTGGCGGCGCTCCTGACTCCGCTGGCCGAGGCCGGGGTGGACGCCTTCCACGCCTCGACGCGCCGCTACTGGCTCCCGGCGTTCGACGGTTCCGACCTCAACCTCGCCGGCTGGACGAAGAAGCTCACCGGCAGGCCCGCCATCACGGTCGGCTCGGTCGGCCTGGACGGCGAGTTCATCCGCGGCTTCCAGGGCGAGGGCGCCGCGGTCAAGGACCTCGACGACCTCCTCGACCGCCTGGAACGCGAGGAGTTCGACCTGGTGGCCGTGGGCCGTGCGCTGCTCCAGGACCCGGAGTGGGCGGCGAAGGTGCTGGAGGGACGGTTCGGCGAGCTCGCCGCGTACGATCCGGCGGCGCTGCGGACGCTCAACTGACCGAACGCGCAACCGACCTTACGTTCAACCGACCGGACGCTCAACCGATCGGTGTCCTCTCGAAACGGCCGTCGGGCCCGCGGCCGGTGAACGCCGCGGGCCCGAGGGCAGGAAAAGGACGGTCGGTCCCCGAGGTGGTCGGGGCCGGGCCCTAGTGGGCGGCCTCCGTCGCCCCCTCCGTCTTGTGGAGCACCATCGCGGACCCGCCACCCCGGCGCTTCGGTTCGGCGACCGCCTGGGTCCGGCCGTCGCGGAGGAACTCCAGGGCGGCGACGGCACCGATCTCCGGTGACGGGGTGAACGTCTTCGGCGCCTCGACGAAGTGCTGACCGAGCTGCTCCAGGGCCGCGCGCTCAGGGGACTTGAGGAACGCCGGTTCCGCCTCGGTGTCCGGGCGGTTGCGCTGGGAGATCCGCGGTGCGGCGACCGCTTCGGGCAGGGTCATGCCCAGGTCGACGCGATTGACCAGGGTCTGCAGCACGGTCGTGATGATCGTGGCGCCTCCGGGCGAACCGACGGCGTAGCGCGGCTTGCCGTCCTTCAGGACGATCACCGGGGACATGCTGCTGCGCGGCCGCTTACCGGGCCCGGGGAGGTTCGGGTCGGGCACGTCCTTGGCGAGCGGTGTGAAGTCGAAGTCGGTCAGTTCGTTGTTGAGCAGGAAACCGCGTCCGGGCACGGTGATCGCCGAGCCGCCGGTCTGCTCGATGGTGAGGGTGTACGACACCACGTTGCCCCAGCGGTCGGACGCCACCAGGTGGGTGGTCGAGGGGCCTTCGTACGGCTCGTGGTTGCCGGAGCCCTTCGTGCAGCCGTTGCCCGGATGCCGCGGGTCCGCGGGCGCGACCGGACTGGTCAGGGTGCTGGTCGGCTTGATCAGGCAGGCCCGTTCCTTCGCGAACGTCTTCGCCATCAGCTCCTTGGTGGGCACGTCGGAGAAGGCCGGGTCGCCCACCCAGCGGTTACGGTCGGCGAACGCGATCCGGCTGGCTTCGAGGTAGTGGTGGAATGCCTGGACCCGGTCGGCCGCGGAGAGGTGGAAGTTCTCCAGGATGTTGAGCGCCTCGCCGACGGTGGTGCCGCCGGACGACGAGGGCGCCATGGAGTAGACGTCGAGGCCGCGGTAGGTGGTGTGGGTCGGCTCGCGGCGCAGTGCGGTGTACTTCGCGAGGTCGCCGGCCGCCATCAGGCCGGGGCGTACCTTCGCGTCGGCGCCCGGTGCCACCGGCGGGTGCTGGACGGTCCGGACGATGTCGCGGCCGATGGCGCCCTTGTAGAGCGCGTCCATGCCCTCGTGGGCGAGTTGCCGGTACGTACGGGCGAGGTCGGGGTTGCGGAAACGCGAGCCGACGACCGGGAGTTGGCCGTGCGGGAGGAAGAGCTTCGCGGTGGAGGAGATGTTCCGGAAGCGCTTCTCGTTCATCTCGGTCTGGGCGCGGAATTCGTCGTTGACGACGAAACCGTCCTCGGCGAGCCGCGTCGCCGGCCGCAGGGCCTTGGCCGGGGAGAGCGTTCCCCAGTCGCGCAGCGCCTTCCGCCAGGTCGCCGGCGTTCCCGGAACGCCCACGGACAGACCGGAGTTGACGGCTTCCGGGAACGGAATCGGCTTGCCCGTCGACGGGTCGAGGAACGCGTCCGACTTCATCCGGGCCGGCGCGGTCTCCCGGCCGTCGATGGTGCTGACCTTGCCGGTACGGGCGTTGTAGTACGTGAAGTAGCCGCCGCCCCCGATGCCGGCCGAGTACGGCTCGACGACACCCAGGGCCGCGGCGGTGGCGACCGCGGCGTCGGCGGCGTTGCCGCCGTGCCGCAGCACTTCGATGCCGGCCCGGGAGGCGTAGGGGTTGACGCTGGAGACGGCGCCACCACTGCCGGTGGCGACGGACTCCTTGGCAGGCGGCTTGAGTCCGCCGGCCGACGCGGCGCCGGGCGCGGACCCAGGGCCCGGCTGGGCGCCCGCGCTGAGGGAGAAGACAAGGGGAACGGCGACCGCGACAACGGATGTGGCGGCGACCACGACACGACGACGGACAGGCAAGACGCCTCCGGGGATCTCTCGACGAGGGTTGAGATGGCCGAAACCCTGACAGCAGGTGATCAGCACAGCAACGCCTGAGGGCAATAATTGCGCTTCTTCTGAGGTTCCCGCCCGGTAACCACACCAACTACGCCACGTGCATCACGACATCGACGGCACCGACCACTGCGCGACTACGTCACGGGGAGCGAGCAGCGCGGCGCCTCCGGCCGGCCGGTGGGTGGTTGAACGGGTGGTTGAACGGTCAGTTGACATGCCCGACAAAAATGGAAAAGTGGCAGATGGTAATGGATGAAGGAAGCGTATAAGAAACCGGGCGAGACGGAATGGCTCACCATCTCTTCCCACTCAGGCGCATCTCACCGGAAACACTGTCCGGCATCCTCGCCGTCGCGCTGCTCGCGGCCGCCGTCGCCTTGGTGGCCGTGCACCCTTCCGAAGCCGCCATCACGGCCACGGTCGCACTCCTCGTCGCGGTGAGCGTCATTTCCCTCCTCACCGCACGTGGATACCGGTTCAAGAACGTGGGACTCAGCAATCATGGACTGACCGTCGAAATGGCGGAGTTGAAACGGGACCTCGACATGCTGGGCGTGGCCGTCACCGGCTTGCGGACCGTGCCGGAGCGTCTGCACCTGGAGGCGCTGGCCGGGCCGGGAGAGGCGATCGTGGAGTTCCGAGAGACGCTCGTCGATGAACTTGACCGACTGGAGAACATGGAAAATATCGAGTCGACCGACCAGAGCGATCCTCGCCGCAGGATAAGGGATTCCCTCTGGGCCGGGCCCGGGCAGGAATGGCTGCGGCACGGTAAGCAGGACACGTTTTTCGATCTCAAGGATTACGCCCGCATCCGGCCGGCCGGAGAAAAGTACCTCGCGGCATACCGGCAGTACCAGCACTGACAGTACACACGCCCCTTCCCCGCGCGGAGGCACGAGGCCGGGGGTAGCATCGCCCGTAGGGACGGGAATGCGGAGGCACCGTCAGATCGAGGAGTTCGAGGCGCCAGCGGCTTCAACTTCAGCCTCGTCGAAGTGAGCTGAGTCAGCCCTCGTAGCGGGACTGCGGGTATTACGGGTGTTGTTGAAGCCCCAAACAAATGGGACCTTCGACGCAGGAGAAAGATCGTCATGAACAGCCCGGCGCGGTCACACCCGGAGCACGAGGACTTTCCGTGGACCATATCCGTCGCGGACCATCCGCCCCGCACCGAGAGTTCGCAGTACCAGGCGAGCCGAAAATTGATGCGGGAGCTCGTCGGCACCACGGATGACTGGACGTTCGCGCCCGGGCCGTACCAGGACCACCACGGCGGCGGGGTCTGGGTCAAGGACGGCGAAGGCTGGATCTGCCTGTTCCTCCCGCTCGGCATCGAGTGGTCGGCGCAATTCTGCGCGGACCCCGCGAAGGTGGACCGCATTCGCCAGTGCGCGGCACGGGTGGTCGGCGCGTTCCCGGACACCCTGCCCGGCTATACGGGCTTCGGCTACGACGACGGCGAACGGCTGTTGAACACGCCCATAGAGAATGCCGAGCAGGTGGCCGAGTGGACGGACTCGATATTCAACGCCTCGGTACCGCTGCCCGCCGGTGCGCACTCCGGGGTGCTCCCGAAAGCGGCCGGATACCACCATTACCCGAAGCCGATCGTGGACATCGACCATTTCCGCCATGACGACTTCGAGCTGTTCGTCACCGACGAGAAGGGCTTCTCGGTGGCGGTCGTACCGGTCTCGCCGCGGGGCTCCGGCGACGGCCGGGTGCGCGTCCTCGCCGCCCATCCCCGCTCGGCCTACGCGGAGTCCCTGGTCACTCCGGCCCCGGCCGCCGCGCCCCGTTCCGCCGCCGCGGACGCGGAGCCGGAAGCGCGGGACGAGGAGTGGAAGGGCGCCGTACTTCCCGCCGACGACGCCCTGTCCCGGCAGGCGTTCCGCCGGCAGAAGGGCTGACGGTCCCGCGACCGGCGCCCCACCCCCGCCCCCACCATGACCCTCACCATGCGCCCTCGCCATGGGCCCTCACAGGGAACCGATCATGACCATCAAAGGAATCGATGTCTCGGCATTCCAGCCGGAGAACTACCGGACCGCCGGCTCCGACTTCGTGTTCATCAAGATCACCGAAGGGACCAGCTTCACCAACAAGAAATGGGTCGCGCAGCGCAAGACCGCCCGTGATGCGGGGCTGGTGACCGGGTTCTACCATTTCGGACGCCCCGGCTCCGTCTCGGCCCAGGTCGATTTCTTCCTCTCCAAAATCAACCTCGCGCCGGGAGACATCCTGGTCCTCGACTGGGAGGATCCGCGCACGTCGAGCGCCTGGAAGGACAGCTGGCTCAAGGAGGCCCGACAGCGCGCCGCCGGCCACAAGGTGATCCTTTACTGCAACCTGGATTTCTGGCTGCACCGCGACAAGTCCGCGTTCGCCGGTGACGGGCTGTGGATCGCGCAGTACAACGGAAAGCCCGGTAAACCCGATATCCAGCACCCGTGGGTCTTCCACCAATTCACCGATCACCCCATCGACACGAACCTGGGGAACTTCCACGACAAGGCAGCGCTGAAGCAGTGGTCCTCGTCCCTCGTCGAGCTCAGCTGACGCGGCTGACGGTGAGCCGGAGACGGGACTCGGCGCCCAGAAGAGGACGGGCCAGCTCGGGCAACGGGATGTCGGTGTGCAGTTGTCCGTCCTCGGCGGTCAGGGGGCACGGGTCCGGCTTGATCGGATCGACGCGGTCGACCTCGCCCGCGACCTCCGAATTCCACGCGGCCCAGGCCTGCAGTCCCGCATCCGGCGCCTGATCGGGGTGGCCGACGTCCATGATCAGCGTGTCCTCCCAGTCGGCGACCTGCTCCAGGTGGTCCTCCCAGAAGAACCGGCCGTTCCTTTCGACGAGGTGGAACACCCGCAGCACCAAGGTGTAGCGCGAGCGGTTCGGCGATCGGTTGTCGCTGCGTGCGCGGGCGCGCTCCGGGTCGAGGAGGAACGCGGTGGCCAGCGGGACCGGGGCGGCCTGTCCGTCCGCATCCCGGTGCTGGGCGGCTTCCTGATTCAGTTGAACCGGGCAGTAGTGCGCCGCGCTCTGTTCGTGCAGCACCACCGGCAGGCCGCGGATCGACAGCCGTACCTCCGCCTGCCGGACCGTCTCCGATTCGCCGGGGTGCCGGCGCAGGGCGAGGCCGCACAGGTCGACCCGTACCTGGTACTTCCCGAAGAGGAATCGGCGCAGATTCTGGTACCCCTCTTCGGAGTTGACCAGTCCGTAGCGCCCCGAGTGGGAGCGGTGGACGTACGCCCGATGTGCCTGGTGCACATACGCATTGTCGATGTGCACCAGGCCGTCGCTCCGCGGGCCGACCGCCTTCTCGACCAGCCCGTAATCGGCGGCGTTGGTGCCGACGAGACAGAACACCCGCCGCACGTCGAAAGCGGATTCCGGGACGTCCTGCGGGCTCCAGCCTGCCGGGGGTTCATCGCCGTCGGACGCCCCGGGCGTGAGATAGCGGTACATCCGGTCCGGGGCGAAGATTTCCGACCCGGCCGGCCCGAACGTCTCCATCGCCCAGTCGACCAGTCCCCCGCCGACGTCGAAGGAAATACCGCCGTGCGGAGTGCCGTAGGTGAAGAATTTGTCCACCAGATCGGCGCCGGGAACGCGCGGCGTGCCCGAGCTCGGATCGGCGGTGTGGGACACCTTCTGGATCATGCAGCGGGCCACCAGGCCCCCCATGGAATGGGCGATCAGGTGCACCTTGGCGGCGCCGGTCTTCCGGCGGACGAGTAGCACGAAGTCGTACAGCCGCTCCGCCGCCCTTTCCAGATCGAATTCCTCCGGAGTCGCCGTCACGGAGGTGCCGAAGGTGGAAGCGGCGTAATCGTAGAAACGGAACACCCAGACGGACTCGGCCGGGACGGTGCCGTCGTCCTGCGCTTCGAGATACGCATGCTGATCGCCGCGCACCAGGAGCTCGTAGTCCTCGTCGATCATCAGCCGCAGCAGCGGCCCCTCGAACTGGTAGAAGCACGGTGCACCGTCCCCGTCCACGCGGATGTGGGTGGCACCGCTGTTGAGGCCGTAGAACGGGTCGTCGACCTGCTTGTCCACCCCACTGGGCGGACCGGCGTACCCACGCAGATAGATGAGGGGCGATCGCTCCGCCATGGGAGAACACCTTCCCGGGCACATTCCTACCGAGGCGCACGTCCTGGGGAGGCACCTGGCCTCCTGCTCCGGCCGGCCCGCGGTGAACCGCTGACCAGGCCAGCTTCCGGGCCGAGCGCGGCACGCGCCAGCCCGGCGGGGCCAGCCGGGTCGTACGGGCCCCAGCGGCCGCGTACGGGGAGGTGCGGGGAGGTGCGGGGCTCCCTAGGAGCGACGGCGCGGTTTGCCGCTCCTGGCGCTTCTGCCGCTCTTGCCGCCTTGGGGGCCGCCGGTGCCACGGCGCCGACCGGTGCCGGCCGACTTGCCGCCCGTCTTCCCGGCCGACGCACCGGCCGCGGGCTTGCGCCGGGTGCCGCCCGATTCGGCGCGCCTGTCCTTCGGCGACTGTTCGGGGGCGGCCGCCGGGCGCCGGCCGCGGGTGCTGTTGACCGTGCGCCCGCGCACGATCCCGATGAAGTCCTCCACCATGTCGGTGGTGGCGTCCTGCGGCCATGACAGGGCGATCTGCGACGTGGGGGTGTCCGACACCGGCCGGTAGGTGAGGTCCTTGCGGTGGTGCAGGCGGGCGAGGGACTGCGGGACGACGAGGAGCCCCACCCCTGCCGCCACCAGCTCGATGGCGTCCGCCGTAGTGGCGGGCCGCTCGTACGCGGGCAGGCCTGGCGGACGCTCCCAGTCAAGGGTGTCGTCGAGGGGGTGCAACAGGATCTCGTCGGCGAGGTCCTCCGGGCCGACCTCGTCGACCGCCGCCACGAGGTGGTCCTTGGGGACCACGACCACCGTCGTCTCGGTGTAGAGGGGGATCGCGGCCAGGTCCGTCCGGTCGACCGGCAGACGCACGAAACCCGCGTCGGCCTCGCCGCTGCGCAGCACGTCGAAGGCGTCGGTGGCGGGCACCTGGACGAGGGTGAGGGGAATGTCGGGCAGCCGCTCGTTCCAGATCCGCACCCACTTCGTGGGGGTCACTCCCGGGACGTAGGCGAGCCGGAACGAAGGGGATGCTTCCGAGCCTGTCACGCCGCCAGGGTAACCGGTCGTGGTCGGCGGTAGCGCATACGCTCGATATCCTTGGCGGCATGACGTCGCACCAAACCACCCAGACCATGAAGCCCGCCACCGCGGCGAAGAAGCTGGGTGTGTACCTCGAGGCCACCCCCGCCGAGTTCCAGGAGGGCGTCGTCTCGCGCGCCGAGCTGAACGCCCTGCAGGCCGATCCGCCCGAGTGGCTGCGGGAGCTGCGGCGCAACGGCCCGCACCCCCGGCCGGTGGTCGCCGCGAAGCTGGGCATCTCGATCTCGGGTCTCGCCCGTGGCGGCATCACCGAGGCGCTCACCACGGAGCAGATCGAGGCGCTGAAGCAGGAGGGCCCCGAGTGGCTGGAGCGGGAGCGCGCCACCCAGGCCGAGGTCCGCAAGGAAGCGCAGCGCCTCAAGGAGAAGCGCCTCAAGGAGGAGAAGTCGGCCTGAGGCCTGCCCGTAGCTTCTGACCTGCGCTTTCGCGGGGTCGCCCGAGCTATCTGTCCGCACCCGGTCCGCAGGATGCCCCGCACGGCGTCCGTGACGGAGCGGGTGCGGTTCTGCGTTCCTGCCTTCCCGCGTTCCTGTCTTCCTGCGTTCCTGCCTCCCTGCGCTCCTGCGTTCCTTCGGCGTCGTTCGCGACGGCGGTGGGCCGGCCGATGGCCGCCTCGGCGACCGGGTCCGGTCAGCCGACCCGCACCGTGACGATGCGGCCGGAGGCCTCGACGACGAACAGTTCGCGGTGTGGATCGTGCGCACCGAAGCCCACGGGCACCCGGACGCTGGTGGGCATCCGCAGCCCGGTCACCAGGACGCAGGACCGGCCGGTGGCCGGGTCCACACGGAGGAGTTCCCCGGCGCGGAACGACGCGACGACCAGGTCGCCCCGGAACGCCGTGAGGTCGTCGAGGAGCTTGGCGTCAAAGGGGTGGGGGCTGAGCTCGGTGACCGTGGTGTGGCGGGCCGGGTCCTTCAGGGGGATGCGGACGATCGGCGACGCGGAACTGGTCAGGACGGACGCGTACAGCTGGTCGCCGACGATCTCCAGGCCGTTGGTGCCGAAGACGGAGGCGGCCCGCGTCCACCGCACGTCCTCGGTGCCGTCCGGGCGGAACTTCAGGACACCGGTGGTCAGCTCACGGCTGACGTAGAGGTTGCCGGCGGCATCGATGGCCAGGCCGTTGATGCCGGACAGCCCGTCCACGACCTTCTCGGGCCTCGGGTGGGCGGCGGCCGGGTCGAAGCGCAGGATGCCGCTGCCCAGGCCCGTGGTCAGGGGGTTCACGCCGTAGTTGACGTACATGAGGCCGTCCGGTCCGCGCCGGATGCCGCCGGGGCCGTTGACCGGGAGGGTGATCTTGAGCGTGCCGTCGGGGGCATAGCCCTCGACCCGGTGTCCGGTGACGTGGGAGACCCAGAGGGTGCCGTGCCCGTCGAAGGCCAGGTTCTCCCGCCAGTCCACAAGCGGGATGCCGCCCGGCCGGAACACCTCGACATGCGTCCGCGCGCCGCACGGCCGCACGGTCGTGGCTCCGGCCGCGGGCCGCCCGGATGCCGCCGCCACCGGCGGTTGCGCACCGCCGAGCAGCAGCGCGGACAACAGCACCGTCACCGCAGCCGCCGCACTCCCCCGACGCACCATCCGCACTGCCTCCCGCTCGCCACTCGTCCCTTGTCGCTTGTTGCTCGTGTCGCTTGTTGCTCGTGTCGCTTGTTGTTCGTGTCGCTTGTCGCGCTTTGTGCTTTGTGCTTGGTGCTTGGTGCTTGGTGCAAGTCTGTTGGGTGCGTGGGGAGTTGGGGAGGAGGTTTCCGGCTCATCGTGATGTCCGGTAACCAGCGGTGCGGTGGCCCGGCCTGGCCCGGACCGGCCCCGGCGGCCCTCGGTCAGCTCAGGTCGTAGCGGAAGGTGTACGCGACGGAGGGCGCGCCCGGCTTGGCGGTGTAGGTGCCGGTTCCGCTCAGTCCGGTCAACTCGCCGGTGGCCGCGCCCGGTACGACCTCGAAGGTGCAGTGCACGGTCCCGTCGGGCTCGAACGAACCGCGCTCCTCGACCACGAAGGTGCCCTCACGCCCGTCGAGCCGGCCGGCCAGGACCTGCATGCCGGTGAAGGTGCCGGTCTTCTCCGTGAGGTAGACGATGGTGTACTCACAGGCGGTGTCGGCGGCCTCGATGCCGCCGGAGAAGGCGTTGATGACGGAGGCGTGCGCGAGCTTCGGGGTCGTCTCGCTCCGGCCGACCGTGCGCTCCTCCCAGTTGGCGAAGGTGAAGTGGCCGGTGGTCTGCGTGGGCATGGTGGTCCTCTCGGTCTGCTCGGTCCGCCGCGCGACGGTTCGTTCGCGCGGTGGGTGACCAGCATCGGACCCGTACCTGACACCTTCTGTCAGGTACGGCGGAGCACCACGGAAGAATGCCCCCATGCGCGCCGACCGGCTTCTCTCCCTGCTGTTGCTGCTCCAGAACCGCGGGCGGATGACCGCTCCCGCGCTCGCCGCGGAGCTGGAGGTGTCGGTCCGTACGGTCTACCGGGACGTCGAGGCGCTGATCGCCTCGGGGGTTCCGGTGTGCGTCGACCGCGGGCCGGCCGGCGGGTACCGCCTGATGGACGGGTACCGCACCCGGCTGACCGGGCTCACCGATGCCGAGGCGGGCGCGCTGTTCCTCGCCGGAGTCCCGGGTCCGGCGCGCGATCTGGGCCTCGGCGCGGTGCTGGCGACCGCTCAGCTGAAGCTGCAGGCCGCGCTCCCGGCCGAGGCGGCGGACAGCACCCGGCGCATCCAGGACCGGTTCCACCTGGACGCACCGGCCTGGTTCCGGGACGCCGATCCGGTGCCGCATCTGGCGCCGGTCGCCCAGGCGGTGTGGGAACAGCGCACGCTCCGTACGCACTACCGGCGTTGGGGCGGTGAGGTGCACCGGGAGCTGCACCCGCTCGGCATCGTCCTCAAGGGCGGGCTCTGGTACCTGGTGGCGCGGGCGGAAGGGACGGTACGGACGTACCGGGTGTCGCGGATCCTGGCGGCGGAACTCACCGACGAGGTCTTCGAGCGGCCGGACGGGTTCGAACTGGCCGCCTATTGGGAGGAGTCCTCCCGGCGACTGGCGGCCGCGCTCCACCAGGGCACGGCCCGGCTGCGGATCTCCCCTCGGGCGCAGCGGCTGCTGCCCATGCAGTTCGGTGCGCTCGGCACCCGGGCCCTGGAGAGCGCCGGGCCGCCCGACGGGGACGGCTGGGTCGAGGTGGAGATGGCGGTCGAGGGGGAGGCCGTCGCGGTGGGCGATCTGCTCCGGTTGGGCGCGGAGGCGGAGGTGTTGGGCCCGCCCGCGCTGCGGCAGGCGATGGCCCGGGCGGTGGCCGTACTGGCGGAGCGCTACTCCACAGCGTCCTGAGCCCAGGCACCGACCAGCAGACACCGGGCACCAGGCACCAAGACACCAGGCACCAGACGCCAACCAGCGGGCCCCGGGCCCCGGGCCCCAGGCGCCACCCAGCGGGCACCAGCACCGGGCTCCGGGCCAGCGGGCACCAGCACCGGGCTCCGGGCCCGGGGTCCGGGCGCCAGGCACCGGGGCGGGGCCGAACCCCCAACAGGCCGCCTCCCCCCGACCATTCCCCCTCGCTTCCCCGGCTCGCCCCGCCCGCCCATACCCAATCGTTATGCAGGACCAATGGGATGAGTGAGACACCGGGTGGCATATGCGGCCGGAGGCTCCTTGACGGGTTCCTGAGGTCCCCAGGAAGCTGAGCCGCCCCCCACGGCAGCCCCCCACGGAAACGTTCCCCTTCCACCGTTGGAATGCCCATGCGCCCGCTTGTTTCCGCAGGCTCGCTCACGGCCGCCGTGGCCGCGGCCCTGCTGATTGCCCCTTCCGCTTACGCCGCTGCCCCCGGCGACAACGGCACCGTGAAGATCCACGACGCCACGACCGGTGTGGACCTCCGCAAGAACGAGCCCCACGTCTGCACCTTCTACCTCGACTCCTTCGGCTTCGACGGCACCCAGAAGGTCGAGTGGCACATCGAGGCCTGGGCCCCGACCGCCCACGCCAAGGGGGAGACGGTGTCGTCCGGTTCCCTGACCCTGGACGCCGAGGGCCACGGCCGGACGCAGGACCTGTCCCTGCCCGACGGTCACTACAAGCTGTTCTGGAACTTCGCCGGCGAGCACGGCCGGGCCAAGCAGAAGGTCTTCTGGACCGACTGCAAGGACGCCGGCGGACCGGGCGGCGGCAAGCCGTCGGCGTCCGCCACCGCGGGCGGTCCGGCTGCCAAGCCGGGCGCCTCGCCGACCTCGTCGGCCCCCGCGGGCACCGCCGCGACGTCCTCGGCGGCCGCGTCCGCCGCGCCGTCGCCGGCGCGTTCCGCGCAGGCCGGCGACCTGGCCGAGACCGGTAACGGCGCGCCCGTCGGCCTGCTGTCGACCGCCGCGGCCCTGCTGGTCGCGGGCGGCGGCTACCTGGTGTTCCGCCGCCGCAAGGCACAGCAGCACTGAGGCAGCATGATGCAGCACTGCATCGTGCGGCACTGCATGATGCAGCACTGATGGAGCACTGATCTGATCTCCGTCGGTGCCTCCCCGGGCCCCTGGCCGGCGTGGTCAGGGGGAACGGCCGGCGGAGCCCGGCCGGCGTTGTCAGTGGCAGCGGTTAGCTTGTGACCATGAACGAAATGCCCGGCGACGACCGTCACTTCCCGCCCGCGCTCGCCGAAGTGGCCGAGGTCGAGTTCGACTTCGGCGACGACGACACGGGCGTCGACTTCGAGCCGTACGCCGCGTTCCCGTCCGCCCAGGAGACCACCGACTGGCTGCGCCACTGGACGGACCACACCGACGGTCGCCGATCCGCCGCCCCGTATCCCTCAACCGCCCTGACCTGCAACCGCGTTGGGTCGCTCAGGCGTCTCACACGACGCTGCCGCTGCCTCTAGAATCCGCAGCAACGGGAAGGGTGGCTCATGACGATCACGGGGGACGTCACCGTCGTCGTGCACGACGCGGACGCCGATGCGCAGGAACTGGACGAACTGACGCAGGGACTCCTGGAGGAGTTGCTGGCGCTGGATCTGCCCGACGTCGTACGCGGGCAGGAGCCCGGGGCGGTGGGTGGCAAGAGCGGGGTGTTGTCGTCGCTCACGACGCTGGTGGTGAGTGGCGGGTTCTCGGTCGCCGTGCTGCGGTCCGTGACGCTCGTGGTGCGGGACTGGATCAAGCGCAGCGGGGCCCGTAAGGCCGTGCTGGTCAGCGGGGAGCGGCGGCTGGAGATCGAAGGGGTGTCGAAGAAGACGCAGGAGGCGGTGGTGGAGGCGTGGATCCAGGCGCTGGCCGCCGATGATGCGTCCGGCGCGGCTATCGCGCCCCCGGCGACACCGTCGGCACCGTTGGAACCGTCCGCACCGTTGGAACCGTCGACACCGGCGGCTCTGGAGGGGTCGGCGGGAGCGGCCTGATGGCTCGTCGGCATGGCGTCGGCCCGGCGGCGGTGAGCGGGGGAGGTTCGGGTGGGTGAACGGCGTGCGCTGCTCATCGCCACCGAGCGCTATCTCGACGACTCGCTCCCCCAGTTGCGTTCGCCGGTGCATGACGCCCGGAAGCTGGCCGCGCTCCTGGAGGACCCGGACGTCGGGCAGTTCGACGCGGTGCAGGTGCTGGTCGACGAGTCGAAGGCGGTCATCGAGGAGGCCGTCGAGCGGCTCTTCCAGTCCCGCGGGGTCGATCTCGCCCTGGTCTATCTGTCCTGCCACGGGCTGAAGGACGGCCGGGGGCGGCTGCACTTCGCGACCGTCAAGTCCAGCCGAGAGATGGTCCGGGCCAGCTCGGTCTCGGCGGAGTTCATCAAGGAGTCGATGGAGTACAGCCGGGCCAAGCAGAAGATCGCCCTGCTGGACTGCTGTTTCTCCGGTGCGTTCGGTGCGTCCAAGGGCGTGGCGGACGCCGAGGACATCCCCCGGCAGTTCGTCGACCGCGGCAGCTATGTGATCACCGCCGCCAACTCCGTCCAGGAGGCCCTGGAGGACGAGACCCCGGGCGGCGGTGCGGCCGAGTGGAGTTCGGTCTTCACCCGCGCGGTGATCGACGGTCTCACCACGGGCCGGGCCGATCTCGACGAGGACGGCTGGGTCACGGCGCAGGAGCTGTACCAGTACGTGGCCGAGGTGGTCGCCCGTACCCACGAGCAGAAGCCCACGTTCTTCGGCAGCGACATCCAGGGCGGCAGCCGGCTGCGGCTGTCGAAGGCGGCCGCGCACGCGCACCGGCCGTTCCCGGGCCTCACGGAGACCGCGGGCCCGTCGCCCCTGACGACGCTGGACCAGTTGCTGCCGCCGCTGGTGGTGACCGAGGAGCGCGGGCTGTCGGCGGTGGACTGGCGGGACAGCGGCCGTCTGATCACCCCGGTCGGCCGGTCGCACCGCACCGAGGGCCGCCGGGTCCGCACGCACTGTGTGGACCTGTCCGGAGGCGCCGGGCACGTCGCGGTCGCCGGCGGTCCGCGCAGCGGCAAGACGCTGCTGCTGCAGACCCTGGTGACGTCGCTGGCCCTGACGCACACCCCGCACGAGGTCGAGTTCCACTGCATCGACTTCGGTGGCGGGGGCTTGCGCCGGCTGACGCATCTGCCGCACGTCCGCGGCATCGCCCACCGGCAGAACCCCGACGAGGTGCACCGCATGGTGGCGCACGCCGTGTGGCTCAACTCCCTGCGGGAGAACACCTTCGAGCGCCTGCCGTCGATCGACTCCATCGAGGCGTACCGCGGTGCGCGGGCCCGCGGCGAACTCACCGACCACCCGGTGGGGGATCTGTTCCTGGTGATCGACGGCTGGTCGGAGTTCGCGGAGAACTTCCAGGACCTCGCGGTGGCGCTGCGCGGCATCGGGGCGACGAGCCTACGGCACGGTGTGCACCTCGCGGTGACCACGCCGCACTGGTCGGCGCTGCCCAAGCCGCTGCTCGACGTGATGCTGACCCGCTTCGAGCTGGCGCTCAGCTCCCCCGACGAGTCCCTCGTCCACCCGGAGCCGGCCGCGCGGCTGACCCCGGCGACCCCCGGGGTGGCCCTGTGCACGGACCGTACCGAGAAGCGGTACGTGCATATCGCCCTGCCCCGGACGGACGGCGTCACCGCGGTGGACGATCTGGCGACGGCGGCGGCCGCGCTGGGCCGACGGGCCCGCGGCGGCTGGTCGCGGTCGGCGGCCGACGACATCGCACCGCCCGTTTCCCGCACCCAGGACCAGCTCGATTTCACGCAGCTGATGGGGATCGGGGACCCCGGGGCGTTCGACGCCGCGCGGGCGTGGCGGCCGCGCACCCCGCGGGAGCGGCTGCGGGTGCCGATCGGCATCGGGCCGGACGGGCAGCCGGCCGTGCTGGACCTCAAGGAGGCCGCGCAGGGCGGGATGGGCCCGCACGGACTGTGCGTGGGCTCGACCGGCTCCGGCAAGTCCGAGCTGCTGCGCACCCTGGTGCTGGCCCTCGCGGTCACCCACTCCTCGGAGCACCTCAACTTCATCCTGGCGGACTTCAAGGGCGGCGCCACCTTCGCCGGTATGTCGATGCTGCCGCACGTGGCGGCGGTGATCACCAATCTCGGGGACGACACCGCGCTGATCGACCGGATGCGGGACGCGATCACCGGCGAACTCCAGCGCCGCCAGGAGCTGTTGCGGGACGCGGGCAACTACGCCAACATCACCGACTACGAGAACGCCCGGGCCGCCGGCGCGAATCTGATGCCGCTGCCCTCCCTCGTCCTGGTGGTCGACGAGTTCAGCGAACTGCTCACGGCGAAGCCGGACTTCATCGAGATGTTCATCCAGATCGGCCGGATCGGCCGCTCCCTGGGCGTCCATATGCTGCTCGCCTCGCAGCGGCTGGAGGAGGGCCGGCTGCGCGGGCTGGACACCCATCTGTCGTACCGGATCGGGCTGCGGACGTTCTCCGCCGCGGAGTCACGGGCGGCGATCGGCGTACCGGACGCCTACCACCTGCCGAGCTCCCCGGGGTCCGGCATCCTCCGCCACGACGGCGACGCCATGGACCGCTTCAAGGCCGCGTACGTCTCCGGCGTCTACCGGGCTCCCGGCGGGACGTCCGAGGCTCCGGACGCGCTCGCCGACACCGTTCTGGACGTGCTGGTGCGGCGGATGGACGGCCAGGGCCCGGCGGCGCACCAGGTGTGGCTGCCGCCGCTGGACGAGTCGCCGACGGTCGACCAGCTGCTGCCGCCGCTCGTCGTGACGCCCGAACGGGGCCTGCACGCGGAGACGTTCGCCCCGGGTGCGCTCGTGGTGCCCGCGGGGTTGGTGGACAAGCCGTACGAGCAGCGGCGTGAGGTGCGCCATCTGGACTTCTCCGGTGCGGCCGGCCACGGGCTGTTCGTCGGCGGCCCCCAGTCGGGCAAGTCGACCGCGCTGCGCTCGGTGATCGCCGCGTTCGCCCTCACCCACACTCCGAGGGAAGTGCAGTTCTACTGCGTCGACTTCGGTGGCGGCGGCATGCTCGACGTCGACGGCCTGCCCCATGTCGGTACGGTCGCCTCCCGGCTGGACGCCGACAAGGTGCGCCGGACGATCTCCGAGGTCGCGGGCATCCTCGACCGCCGTGAGGAGTTCTTCCGTGCCCGGTCCCTCGACTCCATGGCCACCTACCGGAGGCGCCGGGCCGCGGGGCACTTCCCCGAGGAGGAGTGGGGCGATGTGTTCCTGGTGATCGACGGCTGGTCGTCGTTCCGGTCCGACCACGAGGCGCTGGAGGCCGCCGTCCTCGACATCGCCGGCCGTGGTCTCGGCCTGGGCGTCCACCTCCTCCTCGGCGCCAACCGGTACACCGAGGTCCGGCCCGCGCTGCGCGATCTGCTGCTCAACCGGGTGGAACTGCGCCTGGGCGATCCGATGGAGTCCGAGACCGACCGCCGGCAGGCCCAGAACGTGCCGATCGGCCGGCCCGGCCGTGGCCTCTCGCCGGACCGGGACCACTTCCTCGCCGCGCTGCCGCGGCTGGACGGCCACCCCGACCCCGACACGCTCGGGGCGGCCCTGTCGGAGCTGGTGAGCGCGGTGCGCACGCACTGGAACGGGCCGGCCGCGCCGCAGGTCCGCATGCTGCCGGCGCTGCTCGCGGTCGACTCGTTGCCGAAGCCGGGCGACGCCCCGTCCACCGGTGTCCCGTTCGCCCTCGACGAGGCGACGCTCGCCCCGGTGCACCTCGACTTCGAGACCGATCCGCTGCTGGTCGTCTACGGCGAGAGCGAATCGGGCAAGTCGTCGCTGCTGCGGCTGCTGGCCCGGCAGATCGCCGAGCGCCACACACCGGAGCGGGCACTGCTCGTCGTCGCCGACTACCGCCGGTCCCTCCTGGGGGACGTCCCGGACAGTCATATCTCCCACTACTGCGGGGTGGCCCCGCAGTTGAAGGAGGTGATCACCGGCCTCGCCGGTTCGCTGAGCCGCCGGATGCCCGGTCCGGACGTCACCCCCGAGCAGTTGCGCAACCGCAGCTGGTACGACCTGCCGGACGCGTATGTGCTCGTCGACGACTACGACCTGGTGGCGACCAGCAGCGGCAATCCGCTGCAGCCCTTGTTGGAGTATCTGCCGTTCGCCCGCGATCTGGGGCTGCGGCTGATCCTGGCCCGCAGTTCCTCGGGCGCCGGCCGGGCGTCGTTCGAGCCGGTGATGCAGCGCACCCTCGAACTGGGCGCGCAGGGACTGCTGTTGTCCGGCGACCCGGGTGAGGGGCATCTGGTCGGCAGCCACCGCGCGCGCCCGCTCCCGCCGGGACGGGCGCTGTTCGTCAACCGCAAGCGGGAGCCACGGCTGGTCCAGACTGCCTGGTCCCCACCCGGGTGAGGCAGCGCCCGCAGCAGGGGCCTCGTGCCCGGGCCGCGAGGGGTCGCGGCCCGGGCACCTGGGGGGTCGGTCAGTTGTTGAGGCTGGTGTGGTTCCACCAGCCCTGGCGGCCCACGGTGAAGTCGACATTCGTGCCGTTGCCGTTGAGCTTGCCCTGGTACTGCTGGCCCTTCTTCAGCGGGCTCTCGATGAGCTTGTCGTGCGCGTCCTTGATCGACTCGATGACGAAGGTCGGGACCTTCTTCAGGATCGCCGGGTCGATGGCCGACGCGGGGCTGACGGTGACCGCCTCGTCCCAGTTCGGGCGGGCCGCGAGCTGGTGCGCGAGGTGGATCTCGTCGCCCTCACCGAACATCAGGTAGGTGAGGTACTCCGGGTAGGGGAGATCCCCGAGCTTGCGGAAGTAGCGGACGTCCTCCTTCTTGCACTCCACCTCGGTCTCGGTCGTCGTCATCTGCTGGAAGTCGCGGTTGCCCGCAGCGTCGACGACGACCCGCTCCAGGTGGACCTTGAAGACCTTGCCCTGCTGGAGCTCCGGGAGCTCGAAGTGGTGCGGACAGCGCAGGGAGTAGAAGACCCGCTCGTTCTCGTGCTGCGCCAGGTCCTTGAGGTACATGTTCCGCAGTTCACCGTTGTCCTTGATGGAGAAGGTGAAGACCGCCTGGTAGTTGTGGCCGGACTGCGGGTTGTACAGCGCCAGGTGGTAGAAGAACTGCTTCTTCTTGCCGAGGATCAGGAAGCGGTGGATGTGCTCGTGTCCGGCGTGGCCGGATTCGGGGGTGGTGCTCATGGTGAGGTCTCGCCTTTCGTGTGGGGGGTGTTGGGGTGGATGGGGGCCTTGAGGGACTGCTGCCGTCGGGCCCAGAAGGGGCGGTCGGGCCAGCGGGTCTCCTGGGCGTGCACGACCCGGTGGTCGTGCCGGTAGGCCCTGCGGGCCGTGGCGACCTGTGCCGCGTAACCGGCCAGTGCCGTGCGGTCGCCGCGGAGCCGGGCGTCGACCGCCCGGCCCGCGCTCAGCCCGGTGTAGAGGGCGGTGAGGATGCCCTGGGAGCTGAGCGGGTCGAAGGCGGCCGCCGCGTCACCGGCGGCCGTCCAGCCGTCGCCGTGCACCCGGTCCAGATGGGCGGTGTGCGCGGCGGCCCGGCGGGGTGGTGGGAGGTGGCCGATCCCGTGCGGACGCGCCCGGTCGGAGACGTGCCGGGTGGCCAGCAGCCGGTCCCGGAACCGTTCCGCGCCGCGCCCGCCGGCGACCGGCAGGTCGGGGTCGGTGAAGTAGGCGACCAGCCGGTGCCGGGAGGGCAGCAGGGCGGTGTACCACCAGCCGTCCTGGTCGGACTCGACCAGTGAGCGGCCGTCGGCGGTGTGCTGCGGGGCCGGGTCCAGGGTCAGGTGGAGGGCGGTCAGCCGGTCTCCGGTCCGCCGCCGGGCGCCGGCGCGGACGGCGATCGCCGCGCCCCGCCCGGTGGCGTCCACCACCCAGCGGCAGCGGACGGTACGTTCCTCGTCCCCGCGGGCGCGGTCGCGCAGGGCGAGCCGCCAGGTGCCGTCCGGTTGCCGTGCGGGGCGCCGTACGGTGGTGCGTTCGGCGAGGTCGGTGCCGGCCGCGCGGGCGGCGGCGCGCAGCCGTCGGTCGAACAGCGCACGGTCGAGGTGCCAGCCGTGCCCGTACGGGTCATGGAGGGAGTCCACGCCGTGCAGTTCGGCCGAGCCCCAGGCGGACAGGTTGCCGTGACAGGGCAGATGGCCGGTGCCCAGGACGGACCGCTCGATGCCGAGGTCGGCGAGGAGCAGTCGCGCCACGGAGACCAGCGCCTCACCGGCCTTGGGGGGTCCGGTGCCGGCGTCGGCCAGCAGGACCGTGCGCCCGGCCCGTACGAGGGCGAGCGCGGCGGCGCAGCCTGCCGGACCGCCGCCCGCCACCACCACGTCGTAGGCGGGCGCGGGGCTCACGGGGAGCCGTGCAGGGGGTCGAGCTTCTCCAGGTATCCGGCGGCGATCGCCGTCTCGTCGTAGCCGGTGGCCTCCTTGACCTCCTGGACCGCCTGGCGCACGAGGTCCGCCTCGACGGACTCGGCCGGGATGCTGCCGCTCCAGGCGTCGGCCGCGGCGGCCAGTTGGGGCACTCCCGCCTCGGGCACCTGGATGTTGATGAGGTTGGCGTGGTCGGGGACGTGCTGATATCCGGGCTTGGACTCCACCTGCATGAACCGCGGGAACTTCCCGTCGCCGACCTTGTATTCCTGGGTCCGGACGACGCCGAACAGGTACCAATCGTCGATCATCTGGCGGCGCTGGAGGTTGAAGTCGGTGCCCGTCAGACCGCGCAGCCACACCGCCCGGTTCTCGAAGGCCTTCTCCCTGACGCTGTCGTCGCTGCCGGCCGGCTTGGTGTTGACGGTGTCGAAGTCGTCCTGTTTGAGCACGTGGTTGGGCACCTGGGCGGGCCAGAACGTCGGCACGTACGGGCTGTAGCGGGGGCCGAGCCCGGCACGTACTTCATAGCCGGAGCGGCAGCTCGCCGCGTCGCACTGCCAGGGGGCGGCCATCCAGCGGGTGAGGTCGCCGGGCCCCTGCGCGTACAGCGGGCCGTTCTTGCCGAGGGCGTCCGCGATGCTGAGCACATCGCCGTAGTCGCGTTCCGGGTTCTCCGGCGTGCGGTGCAGGATGCGGAACGGCTCGGAGTACATGGTCTTGTGCCGCACCGGCCAGGTGACCTCGCAGCCGGGATGGAAGGCGTCGGCGGCGCAGTGCTCCAGCGCGCCCTGGTCCAGCAGACGCGGCTGCTCGGCGGCCGGCGCCTGGTCGACGTCGGGGTAGCCGGTGCGGGGCGGGCCGGAGGTGAAGTGGCCCTCGGCCCACAGCGCCAGCATCCGGTCCTGGGTGGGAGAGAGGGTGATGTGCTGTCGGATGGAGTTGGGCTTGCTGGCCATGGCGTCGCCGTAGATCCACGGCCAGGGGACGGGGGAGATGCCGTCCCGGGCGTAGTCGCGCATCTGGACGTAGATCTGACGGCGGAGTTCGCGGCTGGTCTCGCCCGGGTCGGCGAGCCGTTTGCGCAGGACCGGGTCGCGGAAGTCGTGCGGTCCCTGCCAGCCGAACTGGGTGGCGAAGCCGTGGTTGACCCACTGCAGATCGCAGAACCGGCCCAGCAGCGGTTCGATGTGGTCCGGGTAGGACACCTGCTGCACGGTGGGCATCGTCTGCTCGGTGACGAACACGTCGTAGAGCAGGTCGTAGAGGGTGCGGACGGTCTTCACGCCGGGGGCGTAGTGCGGCGGCGCGACCACGACCCAGCTGGGGGTCGCGGCTTTCGTCGCGCCGTTGATCGTGACCTCCGCCGTCACGGGGCCGTCGGAGACGTCGTCGTACCAGGTGTCGTTGTTGGTGACGCCGGTGATCGGTTTCTCCGGGGTGGCCCAGGACGCCGACCGGCCGACGCCGCCGACGACCAGGAGGCGGCCGTCCTGCTGGGTGGAGATCGACCCCAGGGAGACCGGCTTGTCCATGATCTTGCCGTCGAAGGTGGCGGTCTCGTGCGCGGCGGCGCGGATTTCCTTGCGGCCGGGGTCGATGACGAGTTTCTTCCGGTCCGCGTCCTTGACGTCGAAATTGCGACGCTGCCGCTGGGCGTCCGGCAGGGCGGTGGCTTCGGGGATGTCGAGCGGAATGTGGAACTGGTACCAGGCGGCCTTCTTGTTGGCGAGGTGTACGGACCATTTGATGTCCGTCACGCCGTCCTGGCCCTGCTTCAGTTCCTTGACGACCTCCCCCTTCTCGTTGTAGCCGTAGATCCGGAATCGGGCGGCCTGCCGGATGATCTTGCCCGAGCCGTCCTTGTACGATTCGAGGGGCAGGGCCGGCTGATCCGGTGATTCCGGGCCGATGAAGGGCTGCTGGTCACTGTTGCCCACCCGGGCTATGCCGATGGCAGGGTGAATCTTTATTTGGACGATCTCATTGTCCATGGAAGAGCCTTCCTATGGGTGGGGCCACAAATGCCCACCGGTGACTCAACCGTAGGAACACATCAGTTCGGAGCGCGCCCGCAAGGCGTCACAATGAGTGCAGGAGTTCACCTCATCGGCCGCCTCGGAGCCGATTTCGCCCGCCGTCACTTCACGGCACGTGACGGCGGGCGGTCCGGCGACGGGGCTTTGTCGGGCCGGATCAGGCGGGCGCCGGAAGGTCCCGGATCAGGTCCGCCGCCTTTTCGGCGATCATGATGGTGGGGGCGTTGGTGTTGCCCCGTACGACGGTGGGCATCACGGACGCGTCCACCACCCGCAGTCCGGACACCCCGTGCACCCTCAGGCGCGGGTCGACGACGGTACCGATGGCGCAGCTGCCCGCCGGGTGGTACAGGGTGTGCAGTTCGCGCCGGACGAAGTCCAGCAGGCCCTGGTCCGTCAGGGATGCCGGGTGGCGGAATTCGGCCCTGCGGTGCTTGCGCAGGCTGGGCCGGTCGGTGAGGTCCAGCAGCAGCCTGACCGCCCGGACCATGGTGGCCCGGTCCTCCTCGGTGACCAGGTAGTTGTGCAGGATGCGCGGCTGGGCGCTGGGGATCGCGGAACGCAGCGAGACCTTGCCCCGGCCGGTGGGGGTGAGCAGGGCGGCACCCACCATGAAGGCATGGTCGGTGACCGCGCCGAGGCCCTCCTCGTGGAACATCACCGGGGTGGCGTGCACCTGGATGTCGGGTGCTTCGAGGCCGTCGAGGGTGCGGTGGAAGCCGCCGGCCTCGCCGACGTTGGAGGTGAGCGGACCGGTCCCGTTGTCCTCCAACTCCCTTACGTTGTCCGGGGTTTCGGCGGACAGCAGGGACGGGGTGTCGGTCAGGAAGATGAGGCCGACGTGCGGGTGGTCCTGGAGGTTCTCCCCCACCGGGAGGTCGACCCGGACGCCGATGCCGTGGGCCGCCAGTTCGGCGGCCGGCCCGATCCCGGACAGCATCAGCAGCTGCGGGGAGTTGTACGCGCCCGCGCAGAGCACCACTTCGCGTTCCGCCCGCCGCCGCAGCAGCTCGCCGCCGCGGTCCAGCTCGACGCCGGTCGCGCGGTCACCGTCGAACAGCACGCGGGTGCACTGGGCTCCGGTGAGCACGTCGAGGTTCGGCCGGGTCAGGGCGGGCCGGAGGTAGCCGACGGCGGTGCTGCAGCGCAGGCCGTCGCGCTGGGTGAGGTGGTAGTGGCCGACGCCGTCCTGTTCGGGGCCGTTGAAGTCGGGGTTGAGGGGGTGGCCGGCCTCCTGGGCGGCGGCCACGTAGGCGGCCATCAGGGGGTGGCGGGAGCGGCCCTCGCTGACCGTGAGCGGCCCGCCGGTGCCGTGCCAGGGCGAGGGCGGCCCCTGGAAGTCCTCGGCGCGCAGGAAGTACGGGAGGACGTCGTCCCAGCCCCATTGCTCCGCGCCGGCGGCGGCCCAGGCGTCGTAGTCGCGCCGGTTGCCCCGGATGTAGACCATGGCGTTCATGGACGAGGAACCGCCGAGCATGCGGCCCCTGGGGAGGACCCGGCGGCGGCCGTCCAGTCCGGGTTCGCAGTCGCTGAGGTAGCGCCAGTCGTACTTCGTCTGGAACAGCTTGGCCAGCGCGGCCGGTACGTGGATCTCCCGGGCGTCGTCCGGCGGCCCGGCCTCGACGAGCAGGACGCGGACGTCCTCGTCCTCGCTGAGCCGGGCTGCCAGTACGCACCCCGCCGACCCGGCACCCACGATGATGTAGTCGTACACCGTCCCGTCCCCTCCCCAACGCGGTGGTGGAGCCCCCACCCAAGCCGCATCGGCCGGTCCTCCACACCGGGAAACCGGCCATATCCGGCGGGGTGTCCGTCTTCGGGGGTGTCCGTCTCCGGGGGGTGTCCGCTAGGCGTCGCTCATCCGCGGCATCTCGCCGGCCTTCGTGGTGGTGTCGATGACGGCGAAGGCCGCGCCCTGGGGGTCGGTGAGGGCGGCGAAGCGGCCGAAGGGGGTGTCCATGGGGCCGAAGTGCAGCCGGCCGCCGAGCCTCTTCGCCGTGGCGACCGCGTCGTCGCAGTTCGGGACGGCGAAATAGACCTGGATGTAGGAGGGGATCTCGGCCGGGAATTCGTCACCCATTTTCATCCGGCCGAGTACCGGATTTCCGGAACCACCGAGGCTGAAGACCTTGAAGTCCATGCCCTGGGCCTCGGGGTCGTCACCGGGTTCGATCTTCCTCGCGGAATACGGGAACACCGCCGTCAGGAAGGCGTCGGCCTTTTCCGGGGCGCGGGTGAACACCTCGGCCCAGCAGTACGCACCGGGTTCGGCGACCTTCTCGAATCCGTGGTGTTCGCCGGCCTGCCAGACGCCGAAGACGGCACCGCTGGGCTCCTTGGCGAGCACCATCGAGCCGAATGAGCCGACCTGCATCGGCTCCATGAGGAGGGTGCCGCCGGCGCCCTTGATCTTCTCTGCGGTGTGCGCCACGTCAGGGGCCGCGAAATACAGGCACCAGGCGGACGGCACGTCGTCGCCACCGGGCATCGGCGGGACCACGGCCGCGACCGCCTTGCCGTCGGAATACGCCTGGGTGTAATTGCCGAACTCGCTGGCCGCCTCGCCGAAGGTCCAGCCGAGGACCTCGCCGTAGAAGCTCTTGGCGCCTTCGACGTCCTTGCACATGGCGTCCGCCCAGCAGGGGGCGCCTTCGGGGAAATCACTCATGGTGTGCCTCACTCCTTCCGACTTTCACGCTAGGCGCGCGGGGGGAGGTCCGCGCGCCGAACGGAGTGCGGCGCCCGCCGGGTGGTTACTCGAACCGTGTGGTGTCGCCCGCGCCGCGGCGTACGATCTCGGGTTCGCCGCCGGAGAAGTCGATGACCGTGGTCGGTTCGGTGCCGCAGTCGCCGGAGTCGACCACGGCGTCCACCACGTGGTCGAGGCGTTCCTTGATCTCCCAGCCCTGCGTCATCGGCTCCTCCTCGTCGGGCAGCAGCAGGGTGCTGGAGAGCAGGGGTTCGCCGAGTTCGGCGAGCAGCGACTGGGCGACGACGTGGTCGGGGATCCGGACCCCGACGGTCTTCTTCTTCGGGTGCTGCAGCTGCCGCGGGACCTCCCGGGTCGCCGGGAGGATGAAGGTGTAACTCCCGGGCGTCGCGGCCTTGATGGCGCGGAAGACGTCATTGTCGACGTGCACGAACTGCCCGAGCTGGGCGAAGTTCTGGCACAGCAGGGTGAAGTGGTGGCGCTCGTCGAGGTTGCGGATCGACCGGATCCGGCTCATGCCGTCCCGACTGCCCAGCTGGCATCCCAGCGCGTAGCAGGAGTCCGTCGGATAGGCGACGAGAGCGCCGGAGCGGATGCTGTCCGCGATGGTGGTGAGGGTGCGTCGCTGGGGGTTTTCGGGATGGACATCGAAGTACTTCGCCATCCGCCGAGTCTAGGTGATCGGCGACGTGCCGCCGGGGTGGCCGGGCGATGCCGGGGCGGCCGGGTCACGGCCGGCCGCCCCGCGCCGTGGTGTCAGACCGACCGGGCCGGTTCCGCTTCGGCGATGAGCACGTCCAGCAGTGACAGCAGGGCGCCGCGGACGTCCTCGTGGGAGCGGGCGTCGAGCATGAGGAGCGGCGTGGCCGGATCCTTCAGGTGCAGGGCCGCCCGGATCTGCTCGGCGCTGTACGGCTGCTCGCCGTGGAAGCAGTTGGCGCCCACGACGAACGGCAGTCCGCGGTTCTCGAAGAAGTCGACGGCCGGGAAGCTGCGGTCCAGCCGCCGGGTGTCGACCAGGACGATCGCCCCGAGCGCGCCCGCCAGCAGGTCGTCCCACATGAACCAGAAGCGTTCCTGGCCCGGGGTACCGAAGAGGTAGAGCACCACTCCGGCGTCGCTGAGGGTGATCCGGCCGAAGTCCATCGCCACGGTGGTCGCCGATTTGTCCTCGATGCCGTGGAGGTCGTCGACGCCGACGCCCGCGGCGG